>DASRTK010000555.1:0-17015 GCA_035655975.1 Rudaea sp. | reverse complement strand
GGGTCGGTGCTTCCGGCAACCCTGATTCCACCACCAAATGTGACATTGTTCGGATCGGCAGAATATTGGTTCGGCAATGCCGCTCCGTTCCATCCCAGGCCGATATAGTTGCCCTTGATCTCGAGGCTGCTGAAGTGAGTGCCAGCGGCGTCAGGCGTCAGGAAAATGCCTTGCGCGTTCTTGCCGGAAATGATGTTGCGCGATGCCGTGCTGGCGCAGCCGGCCCCCGTGGTGGTGCAGCCGATACGCACGTTCCTGCCGGCGCCGGCGACATAGATACCACCCCAGTTGCTCGCCGTACCATTCGGAATCGGTTGCGTTGCGCCGGCGTCGGTGCCTATGAGGTTGCCCTCGATGACGACAGAACTGGTTGCGTCAGACGGCGCAGCAAAGACGCCTGAGAAGGCATTGCCGGACAGCAGATTGCGCTGCCACGGCAGGGTGCCGCCGATCTGCGCATTGTCGAAGTTGACGCGAATAGCAGTTCCGCTGTTTCCTGTCGTCGCCAGCGCGGTGCCGTCGATTTTCGTGCCGATGAAACATCCGTAGACGTTGATCTTTGCCTTCGGCGTCGTCGTTCCGCCCTGGCCGTTGATGACATCGTTGAAGCCACGCAATGCCAGGCCTTGGAACGTCAGCGTATGGAACGGAGCGCCGCAGCAGTCGTAGTAGAAGCCAATGCCGTTGACGCCGACGATTTCGATCATCAGTTGCGTGGTCAATCCACCCTGGTCCGGCGCATTCGTGTTCTGCACGCTGCCGGGCTGGCTGAAACCGTCGATCGTGAGGTCCGACGTGATCGCCGGCAACTGCGCCGACAGTGTGATCGTGTGCACTCCGCCGCCGGCAATGTTGAATCCGATCGTGTTCGTGCCGCCGGCCGTGTTCGCGCTCGTGATCGCCGCGCGCAGCGATCCCGGATCAGTCGTGTCGCTCGTGTTGGTCACGCAAAAAGTGTGCGCGGCAGGCGTACAACCAGCGCCGACGGCGCGGGCGAGCGGCGCTGCGAGGAGCAGCGCGATCGAACCCATGAAGAGTGCTGCCCGAGGTATCCTTGGATTTCCCGCTGAGATCATGGCTGCCGTTCTCCCGCAGTAGCCGTTTTCCCCCTGCGCGTTGAAGTATATGGCCAGACCGCGCTCGCGCGCGATCGGTCAGCGGACTCTTCGGGCAGACGACACAGGATGGAATCGCTGATGGCCTGGCACGTTTATCTGATCGAATGCACCGACGGGAGCATCTACACCGGCATCGCAGTCGATGTCG
This sequence comes from Rudaea sp., assembly GCA_035655975.1. GTDB lineage: Bacteria > Pseudomonadota > Gammaproteobacteria > Xanthomonadales > Rhodanobacteraceae > Rudaea. The sequence goes on along the minus strand of DASRTK010000555.1, from coordinate 15,749 downwards.
AGGCCCGCTATGCAGTGCATGCGAGCGGGAAAGGATCGCGCTACATGCGCGCGCATCCACCGGCGCGACTGCTGGCGACATTCGAATACGCGGACCGCTCGGCGGCGACGATTGCAGAGCATCGCATCAAGCAATTATCGGCACGCGAGAAGCGCGAGTTGTGCCTCTCGGGCGACGTAACTGAACGCGCGGAATCCTGAACCGGAACACTCGCCGGCAACGCTGGCTGAAGTTCACGCGCGAAGCCGCGATTTATTCAGCCTGGATTGCCGCATCCGCAGGCACCCTGAAGCTCAACATCCTGCTTCGCCCCACCCTGCGGCAAGGCGGATGCCCTTTGCAACTTCAGTTCGGAACAAGCGGACTGAGCTGCGGGCCAGACCAGGAGGCCGAATATGTCATCGCTACGAGCAGCAATCATTCTAATCATTGCCGGCGGCGCCACCACAGCGTATGCCGAACAGATTACTTGCGAATCCCATCAGTCCCAAACCGAGGCGTGTGGCACGCTGCAGCCGGGCGGCGGCGTCCGACTCGTGCAGCAGCTGAGCAATGCGCCTTGCGTCGAGGGCCAGAACTGGGGCATCAGGACCAGCCCGAATCACGACGCCATCTGGGTCTCCGGCGGCTGCCGCGCGGTGTTCGACGTGCAGCCCTCGCACGACAGCACAGCCGATCGCGTGCAGTACGACAACAACAACGCTCGCGACAACCCGCAGTATGCGGAAACGAGCCAGGTGCCGCCGCAGTATCCCGATACGAGCCACTCGCCCGCATGGCAGCGCGGCTTCGATGATGGCGAGCGCGGCATGTTCGACCGGCGCGCGGATTCGGCCGAGTATCGAGACGGTTATCGTGCCGGCAAGGACGCGGTGGTCAACGAGAACCGTTACAGCGATACGAGAAATCCTCCGGACGCATATCGCGGCGTCGAACCGCCCCCGCCTCGTGACGAACGCGCCGACGGACAGCGCTATGCGAGCGGAGACAGCCCGCGCCGGATAGCGCGGAGCGCCTGCATCGAGCAGGCGGCTTCCGGACAGCCGTTCGGTCCCGACCAGATCCGCACCGGTGACGTGCGCTGGATCGGCCAGGGAGTAATGGCGGTCAATGTCGACACCCCGGACGGGCCACTGATGTGCACCGTCGATCGCGACGGCAACGTGCGTTCGATCGAGAGCCGCTAGAGCCGGCAATCGCGCGCCAAGAGTAGTAGTTGAGTGGCGGGAACAGTTGTCCGCCATCGCTCGGAGCGCCCCCTTCCGGCTGCCGCCACCTTCCCCCGCACGCGGGGGAAGGATTCCAGATCGAACGTTGCTTCCCTTCCCCGGCGAAGCGGGGGAAGGAGGCCAGATCGTCGCTTTCCCTTCCGCTGCGAAGCGGGGGAAGGTACCGACTGCAGGCGCCGGAGCGCCTGCGAACAGCGCAGCTGGCCCGAAGGGCGAGCGCCAGGACGGCGCGAGTCAGGCGGATGGGGGCAATCCGTGCTGAAGCCTTAAGCTACAGCATCGACGCTTGGACACGCCCTCCTTCCTCCTTCACTACCGAGATGGAAGCTGGCCTTCACCGCGCCCAAGTGTGATACGTCTTCAGCGACGGCCGGTACTCTTCGACTCGATGATTGCCGGTGTCGACCAACAGAATGCGGTCGCTCGACGCAACCGCGATGCCGGCCGGCTCCCGCGTCGGGTAGCAGACCGGATCGATACAAGTATACTTTCCGCCATCGAACTGCGAGACGATCCGGCGTTTAAGATCGAGCGTGCGCACGCGGCTGTTGTACGTGTCGGCGACCAGGACACGGTCGCCGTCGGCAGCGACGCCGAGCGGATGTTGCAGGCGGGCGGCGCCGAACGCGCCATCGGTCTTGCCGAACTCGAACAGGCCGGCTCCGACGAGCGTCTGCGTCTTGTCCTTGTCACCCAGAGCGATCGCGCGGATTGCCGAACTTTCCGCGTCGGCGACATACAGCGTGTTGCCGTCGCTGCTGAGCGACAGACCGCTCGGTTGCGCAAACGCCGCTACGTCGGGCAGGCCGGGTTTCAGGTCTTCCGCGCCGCTCCCTGCCAGCCGCGCGACCGTGTGTTTCGAAAGGTCGAGAACGCCGATCTGGTGCGTACCGGCATTGGCCAGATACAACGCGTCGCCCTTCTTTTCGAGATCCCAGGGCGACGCAAGCGCCATCGACGCGGCAGGCTGCGCCACGTCCGTCAACGCCGTACCGCGCTTGCCGGTGCCGGCCAGCGTCGTCACGGCACCAGTCGTGCGGTCGATGCGGCGAATCGCGTGGTTGCCCGTGTCAGCGACGAAGATCGCGTCGGCGCCGGCAATGAGTCCTTGCGGATGGTCGAATGAGGCGCCCTCCGCGGCCCCGTCCTTGAAACCGGCGTCTCCGCTGCCGAAGCGGCGCACATCGTTGCCGGCATCGTCGAGCAGGACGATCTGGTTGTGACCTGCATCGGCCAGCACCCACTGCGCCGTCGGACCGGGCGCGGCCTTGATCTTGCCGGGAAACAGGAAACGTCCCTTCGGCTGTTCCTCCAGTTGCAGGTCGAGCTTCGCGGGTTTCAATGCACCCGCCTGCCCTGCGCGCGCGACGAGTTCGCCGATTGCCTTGCCGAACCGATCCGGATCGGGCTCGCCGGCGACCCGCGCCAGGATGCTGCCATCTGGGCCAACGAGCACGAGCGTCGGCCACGCCTGCACGCCGTAGTCGTTCCAGATCGTCATGTTCGGATCGTGCACGATCGGGTGATGGATCTCGTAGCGTTCGATCGCGTCCTTTACGCTCGCGGCGCTCTTTTCCTCGGCGAACTTCGGCGAGTGCACGCCGATCACTACGACCTGCTCCGGAAATTTCTGCTCGATTCCGCGCAGGATCGGGATGATGTGGATGCAGTTGATGCAACCCTCGGTCCAGAAGTCGAGGATCACGATGCGACCGCGCAACGACGCGATCGGCAGCGGCTTGGCTACGTTGAACCATTGCAGGCCCGGCCGCGCGATTTCGGGCGCTGCCTCGTCGGCCGCGCGCCCTTCCCGCAGATAGCCCAGGCCGCCGATCGCCAGGATCAACGCGGCGAACAACAGCGTCGCGATCCGGTTGCGCATTGTGGATTTGTACATTTTATTCCTTTTGCTTCATGCCGCGGCCTGGAATATCGGCGCAACACCGGGTAGTTTGGGTCGAGCGCGGCGAAACCCAACGGCACGCCAGCAGGCGTCAGGCCGCCGGCCTGAATTGTATCTGCCTGCCCATAAGAGACGGCCAAGGGGGCAAAGCCTTACAACAGCAGCTGCGGAAGCCTACTTCCCGCGCCCGGAGCGCCTGCTCGCGTGGGCGGCGGCAATCCGTCGCGCGCTGCGCGCCATCAGCGCCCGCAACGGCGGTGGGCCGAGCACATTGATCTCGGTACCCAGGCGCATCAATTCGCGAACGCCAAATTCGAACGACTCGATCGGCAGTGTGCAACGCACCCAGCCGGCACGATCGGCTTTGCCGGCGCTTTCGCTCGCAGCGCGCGTGACATGGGGACCGAGCAGGTCCAGCATCGCCATGCCTTTTGCCGACAGGCGCACGTCGGCCCGTTCGTGATAGACGCCGGTTTCGTAGTCGCGAGAGGCCTTTTCCCAGTGCGCGGCCAGATCGAAGTCGTTTGGCCTAGTGAATGTTTCGTCGCTGATCCGCGCATCGTGGATGTTCGCCACGCGATAGGTGCGGATCGACTTGCCGCGCTGCGCGACGAGATACCAGATACCGGCCTTGAGCACGAGACCGAAAGGCGCCACGACGCGCGAGTTTACCTCGGTGTCGCCGGAGCGGCGGTAACGCATTTCGAGCAGGTGGTCGCTCCAGGCCGCGCCGGCGATCGCCGGCAACGATGGCAGGCGATCGACGCCATGAAACCACGCAACGGCATCCAGATGAAAGCGCGCGGCGATTCGCTGCGCACGCGGCTGGACATCCGCGGGAAGCGCCGCGAGCAACTTCAGGCGCGCCGAGGAAAGCACGTCGGCCAAACCCAGCTGTGCGGCGGGACCCGGAAGACCGGCGAGAAACAGACTTTCGGCTTCCGACTGAGTCAGGCCGGTGAGTTTGGTGCGGTAGCCGTCCTGCAGGCGGAAGCCGCCGTTGCGCCCGCGATCGGCATAGACCGGAATGCTGGCCGCGCTGAGCTGGTCGATGTCGCGATGGATCGTGCGCACTGCGACGTCGAATTCCGTGGCGAGTTCGCGCGCACTCATGCGGCCGCGGGTCTGCAGCAGGATCAGGATCGACAGCAGGCGGCTTGCAAGCATTTTTCAACGTGGCCAGAAAGAGCGCTCGTGAAGCAAACCCCAATAGTCTTGAAGATAAATTTCAATACATGACATCAGGTGGCATGTTTAGCACGCGATGATGGCGCCTGCAACCACGAGGAGCCGCCATGAAACATTTCTCCGTAATGCTCGCCGCAAGCACGCTGGCATCCAGCCTGATCGCCCCGGCATATTGTTCCGAAGACGCTCCGCCCCCGATGCAAGGCGCGGCCGATCTGTCGCACTTGCACGATTTCGATTTCCTGGTCGGCGAATGGCGCGTCCATCACCGGCGCTTGAAGGAGCGCCTGGCCGACAATCACGAGTGGGCCGAATTCGAAGGCACCTGCGCCATGCGCAAGCTCATGGATGGCTGGAGCAATGTCGATGACAACCTGCTCGACCTGCCGGGCGGCGCCTACCGTGCCGTCGGCCTGCGCGCGTACGATCCAAAGACCGCGCAGTGGGCAATCTGGTGGCTGGACGGCCGCAATCCCTTCGGTGAACTCGACCCGCCGGTCAAGGGCCGGTTCATCGGCGGAGTCGGCAACTTCTACGCGGACTCAACCCTCAGGGGAAAGGCCATCCGCATGCGCTTCACCTGGTCGCACATCACGCCAACGAGCGCGCAATGGGAACAGGCGTTTTCACCCGACGGCGGCAAGACCTGGGAAACGAACTGGCATATGGATTTCGAGCGGGCGCGATAGCCGCTATGGTCCGACGGCGCCGGGCCCGCGATGAGGGGCGCGACGGGTTGGGTTTGCCCCATGGGCGCTCAGTGCACTCCGGCGCCTTTTTCTGCAGCCCCCTGGAGCAGCGCATCGAGGTCGGCGCGCCGCAGCAGGCGTCCGTCCAGCAGCACCGCGTTGATGCGCCGCGTGTTGTGGATGTCCTTGGTCGGATCGGCGTCGAGCAACACCAAATCCGCGCGCATGCCGACTTCGACACTGCCGGCCGCACCGGCAATGCCGAGAAACTTCGCCGGCGCCAGCGTCGCCGCGCGCAACGCATCTCTCGGCGACAGTCCGGAGTCGACCAGCATCGCCATCTCCTCGTGCACTGAAAAACCAGGGTACACACCCGGCATTGGTGCGTCTGTTCCGGTCATTATCGGCACGTGCGCCAGGTGCATCTCCAACACGATCTTGCGGGCGACCGGCCAGCGCTGCTGCGCCAACGCCGCATCCTGGGCGGTGTATCCGCCGAGAAACTGCTCCCAGCGCGTGCGCTCATCGGCGCGAAGGTAGCGCCAGCGCGGATCGGCGCTCGGCGGTCCGCCCGCCTGCAACGTATCTTCGTTGGCGAGTACGAGCGTCGGCACCTGAGCTTGCCCGCTGGCGGCCAGCGCCTTGCTCACGCGCCGGCAGATGTCGCGATCGAAAGCCGCAAGCGCCTGCGCCTCCTGCGCGTCGCGCTTTGCCGTCAACGCTTCGCCTTCCAGGCCTTTGCGCTCCGCGAGCAGTTGCGTTTCGATCGATGAACACGCCTCGTAGGCTTGCATCAGGTGCTCGTTGCTGCGCTGTCCACCGTCGGCGGAAGCCAGCAGCGGCAAACCGGCCGGCGCATGGCCGACCACCGGCAACCAGCGCTTCCGCGCCGCTTCGACGATCACGCGCCAGCGCGACTCGGGAACCTCGGAGAAAACCTTGATGAAATCGGCGCCGGCGGCGGCTGCGGCATCGACGTCACGCGCGGCATCGGCGGGCGACTTTCCGTCTACCGCAATGCCGGCGGCAATGATCCGCGGCGCAACGAGTTCGCCCTCCTCGAGCGCCCTCCGCCAGCGAACGACTTGCGCCATCGAGTCCGCATCCCCGCGCATCTCGCGCACCGCCGTGACCCCGTTGGCGACGTACAGCGGAAACGTCCAGTCGTTCGGCGGGCGGTGCGAAAACAGATTGAACAGGTGGACATGCATGTCGATCAGTCCCGGGATCAGGAACTTCCCGCGCCCGTCCACGCGCTGTGCGCCGTCCGGAACCTGATCGCTGCCACCGATCGCAGTGATACGGCCATCGTCGACAATAACCGTGCGCGGCCGGGACACGCGATCCTGCCTTACATCGATAGCGGTGACATCAGTGATCGCGACGGCATGCCTTGGAGGCGCTGTCGCTTCGCCGGCCGCCGCCCAATGCGACAGGACAAGGGCGAGCATCAACTGCGCAGTGCGCAGACGCCTTCGATGCCCGAGCGTGCGGGCTGGCTGAGTTTTCATATCGTGCAAGGCATGTCTCATGGCCTAGTGGAATTTCTCGCCGCGCGCGAGCATCGCGATGATCGCCTGTTTGCGTTTTTCCCGCGTTTCGGGTTTCTTCGCCGTCTGCAGGCGATAGACGATCGAATACACGTTGGTCTTGTTGAGTGTCTTGAAGAAGGCGTGCGCTTTTCGGTTGCACCCGAGTTCCTTCAGGAAATCATCGGGGACGGCAGCGCTGCCGAAAGCGTCGTAGGCGGCTTTCCAGCGGCCGTCGGCCTGGGCAGCATCGATTTCCCGCAGACCGGCTGCGGTCATCTCTCCGGACTCGATCAGCCGATCGGCGTGCCCGGTGTTGCGCTTCGACCATCCGCTGCCGGGCCGCCGCGGCGTGAATTTCTGCAGCCATGATCGATCGTCGCCGGGCAGCTTCTGGCCGTCGATCCAGCCGAAGCAAAGCGCCTGGTCTAGCGCCTGCGCGTAGGTCACGGTCGCCACTCCGGAATCCTTCTTGTAGATGCGCAGCAGGATTCCCTCGGTGAGCCCATGGTTGCGTTCCAGCCAGGTGCGGAAAGCGCGAGAGGATTTGAAGGTCAGCGTTTTCATGTTCATGCTCTGCAAAGAACTTCGGCCCGCGAAGCCGGCAACCAACGCTGGAACGAGCCCGGGAAGTTTACGTAAAATTCGCTGCGCCGGGCGATTCGAACTGCCGCCCGGGTGAGTCGACAATATCGCGAATTCGGAGCGAGTCGATTGGACACCTCGATGAGAGACCTGCAGGTCAAAGGCGACGATCTGTCCGGCCCGGAGATTCATGCTCTGCTGCAAGAGCACTTGCGCAACATGCGCGACCTTTCTCCGCCGGAAAGCGTGCACGCGATGGATATCGCCAAGCTGCGCCAGCCGGACGTGACATTCTGGACGGTCTGGTCCGGCAGCGAACTGCTCGGGTGTGGCGCGCTGCGCGAGCTCACGCCGCAACATGGCGAAATCAAGTCCATGCGCACCGCGCTCGCGCATCGCCGAAGCGGCGCCGCCCGAGCCGTGCTCTCGCACATCATCGAAGAGGCGCGCCGTCGTTCGTACGAACGGCTGAGTCTCGAAACAGGCTCGATGAAGGCGTTCGAGCCGGCCCACAAGCTATATGAAAGTTTCGGCTTCTCGTACTGCACGCCATTCGGCGACTATGTCGACGATCCCAACAGCGTCTTCATGACGAAGCAATTGTAGGGTGGGCCTTGGCCCACCGGCTCCTGCATGCGCACCAGAAGGCGGTGAGCCAAGGCCCACCCTACGCCGGATCGCCGCCGACGCGCCGCGCGCTCGCGACGACGGCAGCACCGAGCGCTGCGGCGAGCGCCGATCCGGCCAGTACGCCGATCTTCGCTACCGCAGCGAAGTTGCCGAGCGGAAACGCCTGGTCGGCCATCAGCAGCGCGACCGTATCGCCCACTCCACACAGACAAGCCGCGCCGACGAACAAGCGCAGGCTCGTGCCCTGCGGCGCGATGCCGATGCGCGCCTTGATCGTGAGCCACGACGCGAGCAGCACGCCAATCGGTTTGCCGAGGACGAGGCCGAGGATCACTCCGGCGAGCACGCGCATGTCTTCGGCAGAGTGCAGGTCGACAAAGAGGCTGATGCCGGTCGCTGAAAACGCGAACAGTGGCAGGATGAAATACGCGCTCCAGGGTGCGACGGCACGTTCGATGCGTTCGGCCGGCGACAGCAGACGGGCGCTCGCGGCCGACAGATTGCGGCTGGCCGACTCGCGGATCGCCTCGTGCTTTTGCCGCGCGTGCGCCGATGGCTCCGCCTTGCGCGCCTCGCGTTCGGCGCTTTCGAGGGCGGCCAGCGCGGTCGCGGCTTGCGCGAGCAGCGGCGCGGCCGCAGGCGCAGGCCGCGTCGGCAGGAACACCGCGAGAATCACGCCCGCAAGCGCCGCGTGTACACCGGCCGCGTGCAGCGCCGTCCATAAGGCGCACGTGGCGATCGCATACGGCCAGCCGGCGTAAACGCGCGCGCGATTGATCGCGAACAGCAGCGCCGCGGCGATCGCTGCGCCGAGCAGCCATGTCGCGTTGAACGCGTGCGGATAAAAGATCGCGAGCGTCAACATCGACAGGATGTCGTCGACGACCGCGAGCGCCGCAACGAAGACGCGCAATGCGCCGGGCACGCGATCGCCGAGCAGCGCCAGGATGCCGATCGTGAACGCAACGTCGGTCGCCGTCGGCACGGACCAGCCCTTGGCCGTCGCTGGTGTGGCCAACGCAAGATAGATCGCCGCAGGCGCGAGCACGCCGCCGACCGCGGCGACGACCGGCAACACGGCCGCTTTCGGATCGGTCAACGCACCGGCGGTGACCTCACGCCGGATCTCGAGACCAACCAGCAGGAAGAACGCGGCGAGCAGTCCTTCGGAAAACCAGGCGGCGACCGTCATCGACACGCCGCCGCCCGTGGGTCCGACGCTGAAAGACGAATCCATCAGCCAGCGGTAGTACGGTGCGATCGGGGTATTCGCGCAGACCAGCGCTGCGACCGCAGCCAACAGCAAGGTGAGACCCGCGGAAGCAGGCAGGTTCGCGAACGCGCGCGCAGTGCGCTTCACCTGTGCGGCGAGCGGCCGTTGCAGCGCTTCGAGCAGGGAATGGAAATCCCAGGCATCGTCGTAGCGGATCCCGTCGATGAAGAACGTCGGCGTGACCGTGATGCCATTGCTGCGACCCTCGCTCAAGTCCTCCTGCACGCGCGCTCGTGTCGCCTCGCGGTCGAGATCGCCGCGGAATCGATCCATGTCCAACCCGAGGCTGCGCGCGAAATCGAACACACGCTCGCTGGCAAACGGCGGCTCCTGCTCGTAGAGCCAGTCGTGCATTTCCCAAAAACGCCCCTGCGCGGCGGCAGCCTCGGTCGCGCGCGCGAGCAGCTCTGCCCCGGGATGCACGGCCTCGTTGGGCAGATGGCGAAAAACGTAGACGAGCGATTCCCCGAGCGTAGCGCGCAACTGCGCCAGGACGAGACGAAGGCGGCGGCAGTACGGGCACAGGTAGTCGCCATAGACAACGAGGTTTACGACACCGCCTTGCGCGCCGCCGCCGCGCGCATGGTCGCGTTCGAGGTCGACCGCGCGCAGCAGCCTGAGTCCATCGGTGCGTTCGTTGTCTGCGGCCATGGGGTTGATCGCTGCGACGACGGTGCGCGGCACGGCAACGATCCACGCGCCGCCGATTATGTCAGCGCGAATCGTCGCTGCGCCAGCGGCAGCTGCGGACATTGGCACGCTGATTTGACATGCCTCAATACGACCAGCGCCGCGCATAACCGGGCCGGCTCCTTCTGCCCACGACGATCAACGGCGCACGAAGTCCAGCTGGAAAACCGTGTCCTTGCCATTTTCGGTTTTCGTCCATTTCTCGGAGAAGTGATTGCTGTCCGTGAACGTCGTGAGCACGCGTTGCATGTGCGGTGCAGCAGGACTGTGCAGGTTGGTTGCGCCGCGAAGGACGAACGTGAGGCTCTTCTGCGCGCCGTCGAGTGGTATGGTTTCGAGCGTGGCCTGATGACCGTCGGGAGTCATGGCGCAGAAGTGCGTAAGTAGAATGCGTTTGCCGTCGCGCGTATAGATCGAGACTTCGTTGTCCGACGGTGAGCCGATCGTTTCCTCGATCGCTTTGCCGTTGGACACCAGACGAATCGAATTCGTCATCTTGCCAAAGCCGGGAAGGTCGGCTTCCCACTCACCGGCCAGCGACTGCAGCTGCGCGAACGCGTCTGCCGGATCGGTTTGCGAATGCCCGGCCGTCGCCTGGATGGCAAAAGCGGCCATGAGAATCATGGTTCGCATCCAAATATCGTAGCACGGCCCCGCACCCACCCGCGATCAACCGGACCGGCAGAGGCCGCACGGAACGATTGGCGTTGCGCCGGACTACGGCGTATATGTATGCAGGCATTCCCCCTGGCGCGCGCCAGGGGGAAATGCCTTGAGCGAGGTTCGCGATATGACGCGATGGATAGGGGCAGTGCTGGCCGTCCTCGTTTGCGTCGCAGCCGCAAAGGGTGCAGTGGCGCCCTCGCCCTCTGCGCAAACTGCCGGCGTGATTGTCCAAATCGTACTCGACGGCCCGATCGGGCCGGCCGCGGCCGAGTATTTTGACCAAGCGTCGAGCCGCGCGGCGAGCGAAGGCGCGATAGCGATCGTGCTGCGGCTGGATACCCCGGGTGGCCTGGCGGACTCGATGCGCCAGATCATCACGACGATTCTCGCCTCGAAGGTCCCGGTGCTGGGTTATGTCGCTCCGGGCGGAGCGCGGGCCGCGTCGGCCGGCACCTACATCCTGTATGCCTGCCACATTGCGGCGATGGCGCCCGCCACGCATTTGGGCGCGGCGACACCGGTATCGCTGGGTGGCCCCACCTCGATGCCCTCGCCGCCGTTGGGCGACAAGTCCGATCAGCCCAAGAAGTCTGACAGGTCCGGTGAGGCCGACAAGTCTGACAAGACCGACAAGGCCGCGGCCGTGGAACCTCTGGACAATGACGCGGAGGCGCGCAAAGTACTCAACGACGCGATTGCCTACATCCGCTCGCTCGCGCAATTGCGTGGACGCAATGTCGAGTGGGCAGAAGCAGCCGTGCGCGGCGCGGAGACATTGACCGCCAACGAAGCGCTTGAAAAACACGTGATCGATTTCGTCGCCGGCGACGCGCCCGGCTTCTTGGCGCAGGCCGACGGCCGCGAGGTGCACATCGGCGAGCGGGCCGTGACGTTACAGCTCAAGGGCCTGCCGATAAGCGAGTACACGCCGAACGGCCGCGCGCGCTTTCTGATGATCGTCACCAACCCGATCATTGCCTATTTGCTGCTGCTCGCTGGCATCTACGGCATCGCGCTTGAAGCGTTCCACCCCGGCACGTGGCTGCCGGGCATCGTCGGCAGCATTTGCCTGCTGATCGGCCTTTACGCGCTGCAGTTGCTGCCGGTGAACTACGCTGGGCTGGCGCTCATGGCGCTAGGAATCGGCATGTTGGTCACCGAATTCTTCGTCCCGACCGTAGGCGCACTTGGCGTCGGCGGCATTATCGCTTTCGTCTTCGGTTCGATTCTGTTGTTCAACACCGGCGTTCCGGGTTACGCGATCAACCTCGGCGTGATCGCCGGTATCGCCACGTGCGCAGCGCTGCTGCTCGCGCTGATGCTGTGGTTGGTGATGCGTTCCCGCAACGCGCCCCGGGTCAGCGGCGAGGAATACATGCTCGCGGCCAGCGGTGAACTGCTCGCTGCGGTGAGCGCGGGTGGCGAGACCTGGGCGCGAGTGCATGGCGAACGCTGGCGCGTGAAGTCCGAGGTGTCGCTGCCTGAAGGCGCACGCATACGCGTCGCGCGTCGCGAAGGCCTGCTACTCTGGGTCGTCCCTGAATAGATGGCATAGCCGGGAGAAATCACATGTTCGGATTCCTTGGAATCTTGGTGGCCTTCGGTGCCGCGTTGGTGTTCTCGGCGGTCAAGGTATTGAATGAATACGAGCGTGGCGTCGTGCTCACGCTGGGGCGCTACACCGGCACCAAAGGGCCAGGCATCATTTTCCTGGTGCCCGTCGTCCAACGCATGACGCGGGTCGACCTGCGCGTAAAGGTGATGGATGTACCGCCGCAGGACGTGATCTCGCGCGACAACGTGTCGGTGCATGTCAACGCGGTTGTCTACTTCCGCGTCGTCGAACCCGACAAGTCGGTGCTGCAGGTCGCGGACTTCTACCAGGCCACGAGCCAGCTGGCGCAGACGCGGCTGCGCTCGGTGCTCGGCCAGCACGAGCTCGACGAAATCCTCTCCAAGCGCGACTCGCTCAACCAGAGCCTGCAACAGATCCTCGATGAAGCCACCGATCCCTGGGGCATCAAGATCACCAACGTCGAAATCAAGGACGTCGACCTGAACGAGACGATGATCCGGGCCATCGCACGCCAGGCCGAGGCCGAGCGCGAGCGGCGCGCCAAAGTAATCCATGCCGAGGGCGAACTGCAGGCCGCAGAAAAGTTGCGCGATGCGGCGGCCATGCTGTCGCAACAGCCGCAGGCCCTTCAGCTACGCTATCTGCAGACATTGGCCGACATGTCCAGCAGCGGCAAGGCTTCCACAATCGTATTCCCGCTGCCGCTGGATCTGATCAAGCCGTTGCTGGATGGGATTGGGCAGAAGTAGGGAATCGGGGCGGAGGGAATCAACACTCCACTTGTGCCGGTCCGACCTTAACCTTTGCTCGTTCCCGCAATAATGCGGATGTAGGTTGGCGGCGGGAAATTCTGTGGCCGCGTTGTGACGCTTTTGCGATCCAGGGGGAAACGATGTTGTTGCGACGTTTGATCGACCGGTTTCGCCGCCAGGACTGGTTTTCCGTTGGCATCGAACTCGCCGTCCTGATACTCGGCATCGTGCTCGGCCTGCAGGCCACGGACTGGTCGAACGCGCGGCGCGATCGGGCCGACGAGCAAAACTATCTGCAACGGTTGCTCGCGGACAACGGTGCCAACCTCGCGGAACTGCAGCGCGCCGTGGAGACCGACGAGCAACGCGCGGCGAAGATCCGATCCATCACGGAAGCGCTCGGCGACGCGGCCGCGCAGCCGGATCCTGATGCATTGCATGTCGCGTTGTGCCGCTGGTTCGTGCAGCCGGATCTCCACCTGCTGCGCGCGACCTACCAGGAACTGGTCTCTTCCGGCAGGCTGCTGCTGATACAAGACCAGCGATTGCGCGAACTGCTCGCAGCCGAGGATGCCGCACACGCCGAGTCGCGTCGCCTCGATGTGCTGATTCCCGCGATCCAGCATGGCGCCGAACCGATCGAGGGCTACCGCAACTGGCATCTCGACGCGGATGAAAAGCACGCGGGCGCGTCGTGCAGTTTCGACATCCCCGGCATGCGCCGCGATCCGCGTGTGGGCTCGGCCCTGGCCCAGCTCTATCGCGGACAGGAACTGCACATGCTCTTTGCAAAACGCGAGATCGAGGCTGCGGGGAAGACACGCGCAGCGTTGCTCGAGGCGCTCGGACGTTCGAATCGTTCTGCGCCGGGCGCGAAACAATGAGTAACTTCCTGATAAGAGTTTCCAGTTTGTTCAAGCAGGGCTACGACCGATTCGGTCCATTGCGGAAACCCCTATACACTTCGCCCGGCACTCCGAAGGGTATCTCATGAAGAACATCCGATGCGTCGCAGTCATGGCCGCCGTGCTTTTCGCGGCTCCTGTATCGGCACAACCCGGCGGCGCCGTCAGCGGCGTCGGCGCAACCCAAGTCAACGCGATCTACCCCGATATCGAAAAGCTCTACATCGACCTGCACCAGAATCCCGAGCTTGCGTTTCACGAACAGCGCACCGCGGCGACGCTCGCGGCGCGCGTCAAGGCATTGGGGTTCGAGGTCACGACCGGCATCGGCGGCACCGGCGTCGCCGCGATCCTGAAGAACGGCACCGGTCCGACGGTGATGCTGCGTACCGAACTCGACGCGCTGCCGATGCAGGAAAAAACCGGCTTGCCGTTCGCCAGCGCCGCGACGACAAAGAACGATGCCGGCGAGACTGTCTCTGTCGCGCATATGTGCGGACACGACCTGCATATGTCGGCGTGGGTCGGCACTGCCGAACTCATGGTGCAGAACCGCGAACACTGGCATGGTACGTTGATGCTGGTCGGCCAACCGGCCGAGGAGATCGTCTCCGGTGCGGCCGCGATGATCCGTGATGGTTTGTTCACGCGTTTCCCGAAACCCGACTTCGCGCTCGGCATGCACGACGACGCATCGTTGCCGGCCGGCGTGGTCGGTTTCCACTCGGGGTTCTTCCGCGCCGCGTCGACGAGTCTCGACATGACCGTGTACGGCCGCGGCGGCCACGGCGCGTATCCGCAGACCGCGATCGATCCGGTCGTGCTCGCGGCACGCATCGTTCTTGCGTTGCAGACGATCGTGTCGCGCGAGAACAATCCGGCCGATCCCGCCGTAGTCACCGTCGGCAGCATCCACGGCGGCAGCGCCTGGAACATCATTCCGGACACGGTGAAGCTCCAGCTCACCGTGCGTTCGCTCGACCCGAAAGTGCAGCAGCGCCTGCTCAGTGCGATCGAACGCGAGGCGAACGGCGAGGCCCAGGCCGCCAATGCGCCGAAGCAACCGCTGATCGAGATCAAGTCGAGCACCGACACCGTGTACAACGATCCCGCGCTGACGCAACGCGCGGTCGCTGCTACACGCGCCGCGCTCGGCGCGGACAAGGTCGTCGAGATGCCCGCGCTGATGGGCTCGGAAGACTTCTCACAGTTCGGACTTGCCGGCGTCACCGCAGTGCTGCTGCATGTCGGCGCCGTCGACCCTGCCAAGCTCGAGGAATCGCACAAGACCGGCGTGCCCGTTCCGGGCGTGCACTCGCCGCTATGGGCACCGGTGCGCGAACCGACGATCAAGGCGGCGATTGGGGCAGAGACGGCAATACTGATGGATTTGATGAAGGCCGGTTAGGCGTTCGAAGCGCAAAATGTCGCAGTTCGCCGCAAGCTGGCGTTTCCCGCTGGCATCGTCGGTATCGACAGCTGGGGGGATGGGGCTATGGTGCGGTCTGGAATACTTCGTGTTCGTTTGCGGCCTCTCGCCACCTCATTGGGAGCGCTGTCGTTTGCATTGATGTGCCCGCCAGCGCTGGCGGAATTGTCCGACGCGATCTTCGACGACGGCTTTGAACTGCCCTGCCCCGGTGCTGCGCCGGGTGTTGTGCCTGGCGCCGGAAGCGCTCTGCTGTTGCGCGGCACAATCGTGACGCCGACCGTCGCGTTCGTCGGCGAGGTGCTCGTGCAGGGCGATACGATCGCCTGTGTTGCGGCCTCGTGCGCGGGACAACCCGGCGCGGATACCGCATCGATCGTCGAAACCAAAGGGCTCATTTATCCGGGCCTGATCGATACTTACAACACGACCCTCAACGACGTCTTCGACGAAAATGACTGGGCACCGACCCAGATCTACGCGAATCCTTCCGGGTGGTTTACCGATCCGAAATACGACGCTCTGGTCGAAGCCAAGCAGTACCTCAACGGCGCAACCGGATCGCCAGTCGACTACGGCTGCGAAATGGAAAAATATGGCGAGCTGAAAGCGCTGATTGCCGGCACGACATCGACCGTGAGTAACACTGGATCCCCGAGCCGCGCGTGTTACGGTTCGCTGGCACGAACGATCGACCAGGCAACC
>DASRTK010000554.1:0-19698 GCA_035655975.1 Rudaea sp. | reverse complement strand
AACTGCTTGCATCGATTTGCCGAACTTGAACATGGGACCTCCGCAGCAAGGCAGGATTTCGGTGGTTTGGTTGATCTTGTATATCCCCGGCCATGAGCATCCGGTGAAGGAGGCGCATCCTTGCGCCCCGGGATCATGCGCAAGAGATGTGCCACCGAAACATTCCACTCGAAACGGCCTTTTCCCGCGGCGTAGCCGTGCGATTCGCCGTTCTCGTGACAATGACCCTGCAATTTGCAAGGTTGGATGGGTGGTCGGGCGGTCTGCTGCAAGCCAGAGGCGAAAGCCTTTTGGACGCGCCGCGGTCTATGTGTGCGATGACCTTGGACCGAGAGCAGCTGCGATGAGCGACGATACAACCCGGGAAGCGACGGCCGGAAGGCGACGGCTGCTGCTTGGCATCGTCGGCGGCCTGTCGACGGCAGGCTTGCTCCTGTCGACCCGCTTCACCGGATCGACGGCCAACGCCGCATCGCCCGCAACCTTCGAGGTCGTGCACACCGATGCCGAATGGCGCGAACTGCTGACGCCGGAACAGTTTCATGTACTGCGCGAGCAAGGCACTGAGCGATCATTCACGAGTCCGCTCGATCGCGAAAAACGCAACGGCACATTTGCCTGTGCGGGATGCACCCTCGATCTTTTCTCGTCCAAGGCGAAATTCGACAGCGGCACGGGCTGGCCGAGTTTCTGGCGACCGTTGCCGAATGCGGTCAATGACGCGAGCCGCACACAGATGGGCATGTTCGGCGCTGAGATCCATTGCCGCCGCTGTGGCGGACATCTCGGCCACGTGTTCGACGACGGTCCGGCGCCGACCGGACTGCGCTATTGCATCAATGGCGTCGCGTTGAAGTTCGCGGCCGCCGCCTGACAGCGAAGGAATTCCAGATGACGGACCACCAAGAAATTTCCCGCAAACGCGCCCTTCCGACGCTGGCAATCAGCGCGCTGGTCTTGCTGGCTCTGGCCTGGCAGCTGGTTGCGCGTTCAGCCGAGCAGGCCGTAACCATTCCGGCAGCGGCGATCGATGAACCCGCATCGGATGCGCGGCTCGAAACTGCCGTCGTCGCCGGCGGTTGTTTCTGGGGCGTGCAAGGCGTCTTCCAGCACGTCAAAGGGGTGACCAGCGCGATTTCAGGTTATGCCGGCGGCGCCGCTGCGACAGCGCGCTACGAGGAGGTCGGTACCGGCATGACCGGGCACGCGGAGTCCGTGCAGATCACGTTCGATCCGAAGCAGGTCACCTACGGCCAACTGTTGCGTGTCTACTTTTCGGTCGCGCACGACCCGACCCAGCTCAATCGGCAAGGACCCGACAGCGGCACGCAGTATCGATCCGCCATCTTTCCGGCAAACGATTCCCAGCGGAAGGTCGCGATCGCTTACATCGGGCAACTGCAAACGAGCGGCGCGTTTTCGCGCCCGATCGTGACGGCGGTCGAGCCCGGCAAGACCTTCTACGCCGCCGAGGGTTATCACCAGGATTTCCTGACCCTCAACCCGACCTATCCGTACATCGTCTTCAACGATCTGCCGAAGGTCGATCACCTGAAGCAGATGTTCCCGGACCTGTATCGGCCGCAGCCGGTGCTCGTTTCGGATCGCCCGCGACCCGCTGCAGGGCCTCGATCCTCTTGATTTGCACGCCGACGTCGAGCGTGACGCAATTCTGCTTGCGGACTGGTTCCGCAATGATTTTCGGAGGAATCTTCCGGACACTGTGAAACGCCGCCGTGTTCGGTTGCGCATGGGGGTGTAGTCTTTCGCGACGCGAGGGAGGAGCGGCTGCGGGTGACCACGCTGTTCGACAACGTCGAGGTGCTGGGGCTGCTGGTTCAGGCGATGGGCGCCGCGCTGATCGGGCTGCTGTGCTTCATGCTCAACGGCGTCGTGCATCGGCCGGCGCTATCGGACTGGTGGATCGGTTGGCTGAGCCTGGCCTGCGGACTGACGGCGCTGCTGATCGAACAGGCGATGCCCGCTACCGCCGCGGCGACGCTGCCGCTGTACATGTTCGGCGAATACGTGTTCGGCTACTGGATCGTTTCAGGCTGTGCGCACTTCGCCGGCCGCGCCTGGCCGAGGCGGCTCTTTCCGAAGGCCGTTCCGGTATTTGCCCTCATCGCGGCGGCTGCGCCTCAGCTGGTCGGCTACGAGTTCCGCGTCATTTTCATGATGCAGTCGCTGGCGCTCGCGATCACGTTCGGCGCGGCGTTCGTCGCCCTGGCGCCTGCCGCAAGGCGCGCAGGGTCGAGCCCGGGCCTGACGGCGATGCGCGTCGCGCTGATTCTGCTGGTCATCACTTTCCTCTACTACATTCCAATCTTCGGCGCGAACGTGCTGCGCGACGAGCCTCTGCCGCTGACCCTGCTCAGGGTCAGTTCGGCCGTGCATCTGCTCTGCGAATTCCTGCTCGGCTTCGGCGGCGCGGTGCTGGTGCTCGAGGAAAGTCACCACGGCTTGGCCGTGCGCTACGACGATCTCGCCGTCAGCAGCGCGAAATACCGCGATGCCGCCGAACGCGACGCCTTGACCGGCGCGTTGAATCGCCATGCCTTCTTCAGCATGCTCAGCACCCTGAGCGATGCCGGGACAGTGGTGCACGGCTGTGCTGCAATGATCGACGTCGACGAACTCAAGCAGCTCAACGACCGTCTCGGTCATTCCGCCGGCGACGCCGCACTGACGCGCGTCGTGAAGTCCGTCGCGCGGCGCGCAAGGCGGGAGGACCAGTTGTTCCGCTGGGGCGGTGACGAATTCCTGCTCGTCGCGCTGGGCGTGGATGCGACCGACCTCATCGAGCGGCTCGATCTGGTCAACCGCGAACTCGCCATGCCGGATCCGATGTCCGTGCAGGTCTCATATGGCGCGGTCGGATTCGGCAACGTCGGTGAACTTCTCGAAGCGGTCAAGCGTGCAGACACCGACATGTATGCGCTCAAGCGCGAACGCGCCGCGCTGAAGCGGCGCATGGATTCCGGCGGCGTCGCCAGCGTCGAGCCGAAACGGCCAGCACATCGCGGCGATCCGTCGACCGATCCAGGCAGCCGCGCCTGACCGCAGCCGCGCTTCCTGCTAGGCGACGATCGCCTCGAAGCAGCAGCGGGGCAGTGTCCGGGAACGATCGCAGCAGTCGTTGACCGCGACGCCGAGTCGCCGCGCGATGACCGCGGCAAGCACGCCGCACAGTTCGGGATGCGTGGCGACCATCGAAGCGAGCGGGCAGTCGGCGCCGCGCATGCGCAGCTTCTTCCCCCTGCGTTCGATTTCGACCTCCGCGCCAATGCTCGCCAGCAGCGCCCTCGTATCGGCGATGCGCGCTTCCATGCCCGCTTCCGCGCGTGGTGCCGGCCCCGCCAGCCGATCCGCGGCATCTTCCAATATGGACGTATAGACATCCGCGCCGGCATTTTCGCGCGCCGCGGTCAGGACGACGTCGAGCATCGTGTCGTACGCCTTTGGCGTGAGCGCCTGCGCATCGCTCGTCAGCCGGTATTGATAGGCCGGCTTGCCGACGCCTTGTTTCTGCAGTGGCTCGGGCATCACGATTCCGTCGCGTTCGAGCGCTGTCAGGTGCGAACGCACGGCGTTTGCGCTGATCGCCAATTTTCCGGTGAGCGCACTGACCGTCGCCGGACTGCGGCGAAGCTCCGCCAGAATCCGGCCCCGGGTACCGGCAAGAAGCCGGCGCATCCAGTGATTGGCCACGCGAACATTCCTCTTTTCTCATGCCTACGGTAACACATTCATGCGATATTAACCATATACACCAAATATATGGTATATATTAGGACTGCACGCCCATCCGGGCATGCAGGCCATCGCCACCTTCGGAGCTTCCTAATGATTATCAAAGCCTATTTGCTGCCTTTTGCGCTGGTAGCCGGCGTAGCCGCCAACGCGGCGCTTGCGCAAAAACCAGCCGTCAGCGACGCGCAAATCGCGCAAATCGTCGTTACGGCGAACACGATCGACATCGACAACGGCAAGATCGCGCTCAAGCAGTCCAAGACCGCCAGCGTCGACGAGTTCGCAAACCTCATGGTCAAGGACCACACCGCGGTCAACAACAACGCGATCGCCCTCGTGACGAAACTCGGTGTGAAACCGGAACCCAGTGACACGAGCAAGAGCCTGCAGAGCGCGGCCGACAAGGAACAGGCCAAATTGCGCGGACTCAAGGGCGCGGAATTCGATCGCGCATACCTGGAGAATGAAGTCGCGTATCACACACAGGTACTCGGCGCGATCACCGACGTGCTGATTCCGAACGCGCAGAATGCCGAGCTCAAGAAAATGCTGGTCGACGTGAAGCCGGCGTTCCAGGCGCACCTGGACCACGCCAAGCAGGCTCTCGCCGCACTCGACGCGAAACACTGACATGCGTTGCCGATTGCGCGTGGCAATCCTCGGCGCTGGCCTTTGTGCCAGCGCCTTCGCGCTGGCGGCCGATCCGGACACGGTGACGATCAGGATGCAGAAGGAAGCCTTCGTGCCTGCAAGCATGACCGTGGCGGCAGGCACGCATGTCACCTGGACCAACACCGACACGGTTCCGCATTCGGTCACGGCGGCTGACAACCGTTTCGATTCGGGCCCTGTCCTGCCCGGAAAGTCGTTCGAATGGACCGCCGATGGCAGCGGAGCGGTAAACTACCACTGCATCTTTCATCCGAGCATGACTGCGACCCTGACCGTTGGAACAACGAGTGGCAAAGCAGTGAAGTAATTCCGTCTCGCGTCTGGTCAAGTGTGGCACTCGGCCACAGCCACGGGAGTATGGTCCATGGAACCCGGTCTCGTCCTTCGAACCTGTGTTGTGCTGCTGGCTCTCGCCGCAATTGGCGGCGCGACGATGGCCGTCATGACCTTCGGCGGCAAACCAAGGCCGCCGACATGGCTGGCGATGCTGCACGGCTTCCTTGCCGCCGCTGCGGTGACCTTGCTGCTATACGCGTCCGCCACGGTCGGTTTGTCGATCCTGGCCAACGCCGCGCTTGCCCTGCTCCTGATCGCAGCTGCCGGCGGTGCGTACATGAATCTCGAGTTCCACTGGAAAGTGCTGCCGCTGCCGAAATGGCTCGTGCTCGTGCACGCGGCGATCGCGGTCGCCGGCTACCTGCTGTTGCTTGCCGCTGCGTTTGCGAGCCACACTTAGCGACGCTCCAAGCTTCCAGGTCCGGTTGTGCGCGGACTAGTTCTGCGCGCCGACCGCCTCGACGCGGTCGATGTCGCTCAACCACAAATATACATTCCACGGCGGCGCGGCTGGGTCGTCCAGGCGCACCATCGCGTTGGTGCTCTCCTCGGCGACGCCGGTGCGGATCAGCTGGGTCGCGGGCCGCTCGGTAACCGTGCCGGTAAAGACATCGCCATTGCGCATTGTGACGCGCACACGCGCCTGACTCGGCAGCTGCATGACCAGATCCTCGATGCGGGCGGCATCGATCGATTCGCCACGCGGATTATTCGCGGACGCTTTCATCGCGGACATTGGGCACCGAGGCGCGCGAACGGTTGCTGAATCGCTCGCTGCGCTCGCGACCCGGGCGAAAGTGTGCATTTTGCAATCCGCCGCAGCGGGTTTTCTCAAATTGCACACCGCACCGGCGATCCAATCGGCATGAACGCTGCGCGAATGCGAGCGCAATCGCTGGCACAACCCTTGCCATCACCGGATTCATCAGAGGGAGGAAGCCGGATGAACATCATGTCTGCACTGCTTCGGGTTGTCGGCAAGCACACCGCGCCGGGAAGTGATCCTTGGTGGCTGTCGATCAGTTACGCGACCGGTGCGCGGCGCGTCTATCGGCACCGGGATTCGCGTTTCATCTATCCGCCCTCGGGGCGGCATGTCCACTTCGGCGCGACGCCACAACAGGTCCGGCAGCAGCGCGAGCAAATCCGTGAGGATGCGACTGGCAGCCGCCTTTTGCAGACTCCTTGAAACACTGAAAATCGCCGAGGGAGCACTCCCCTTCTCCCACGGCTGCCGCGCGTGAGCGCCGCCTCTTCGGGACCTGATCAAAGCCAGGACGGCCAGCTAGCTTGTTTCCCCATGGGGCGGACTCCGGTCCGCCCCTTTTATTTTGCGCGGCGCCTCGAGTCGACACCTGAATGGCGGCGGCGCGAGCCCTGCTGTGCAGAACTTCGTTGCCGGACCGCGGGTCCACCTAATCAGGGCCGCATCGCTCGGCGTCTGCAAAGCGGCAACCAGACGGAAGCGCGATGCGCCAGTGCGTTGCCCTTTTTCAGTTCGCACCAGGAGCAGTCCAATGGCGGAGATCAAAACCGCACGCGCCAGTTCCGTCGTGAACCGGCTTACGTGTTTCTCGCCTTGCCGGTATGCGCAAGCTATATGACCGGCGTGGAGCTTCCGGTCATGGGTGGCGTGACCCCGACCGGGTGAGCGTGCTGTCGGGAGCACGATGAGCCGCATCGAATCGCGCGATCCGTCGCCGCACATACCCAGTCGCGCGCGCGCGTTCGTCTATGTCGCGAGCTGTCGCGACGAGGACATCCTGAAGCTGGGATTCTCGCGCGATCCGCTCGCGCGGCTGCGTTCGTTTCATCCACGCTACTTCGAGTTCTTCGATCTCGACCGCAGCTTCCTGATCGAGACCGAGCGCGTCAAGGATGCGCGTGCGATCGAGCGTCGCCTGGCCAACCAGGTAACGCAACACCACGCCCCGTCGCCATTGCTGGTCGAACGAACGGCCGGCGGACACACCGAGTGGTATCGCGGCGCATACGTGGCGATCCATGCCGATGCGATGCGGGCGATCGCAGAACTCGGTCACGGCTACCATGCCAGCCTCCGGCAGTGGCTGCGCGAACGCCTGGCCCGGCAAAGCGACATGATCTATGAGTGGAGCGGCCAGATGCTGCGGACAATCGAGATGCAGCGCGGCTCCGATCCGCAAGGGGCGCTGAACCTGCAGCACACGCTGGCAGCTGCGCTCGATGCGTACGAACACGTCGGACTCGCGGCGCACCATCTGCTGCCGGAAGACGTGCGCGACTGGTGGCAGCGATACCAGACTGCGCGCTGAACCGAAAGTGCAACGCGATGAATCGCGGCACATGCCTTGCAGCCATCAGTCCTGTCACCGCCAGCGATGCGGCAAATCCTGCCATGGGCGCCACAACGCGCGCAGGCGGCTTGCAAATTGCGAAGGCGGTGGAGGTCGATTCGAGTGATCTGCACGACAGAGGCTCGACATCGTTCGCCAACCTGCGACAACTTGGAACCAACAACTTTACGGAGAACGTCATGGGCAAATATTTTCTCGCGTGGTTACTCGGTGTTCCCGGCGGCATCCTGCTGCTGGTCTTCCTGTTCACGCACGTCTTCTGACACGCGGCGCGTATAGCACGCGATGAAAGGGCAGCGCGAGCCGGCTTGTGATTCGCGGTCCGGCATCAGGGTCGACCGGCGCACGTTCATGGGTACGATGGCGTGCGCCGGCGCCGGAACGTCGCTCGGCGCGCTGGCGCAACCGACGCCACCGGCGACCGCACCGGTGAAGGCGCAGCGCGCGATGATCGCGCCGTACGTCAACGGGGTGGCCCATGAACTCGATCTCGAGCCACGCGTAACGCTGCTCGATGGGACGAACTTGCTGGATCTCATGAAAGGCGACGTCGAGCAACCAGTGAATTCCGACTTCGCCGACATCGACATCACGTTCGTCGACGAGAACGACCAGAACTTCAATCCGCTCGGCGCGCGCGGCATTGGCGGATCGGCATAGCCGGCGTGGCTGCGGCGATCACCAACGCCGTCTATCACGCAACCGGCAAGCGCGTGCGCGATCTGCCGATCACGCCAGACAAGCTACTCGATGCATACCGGTAACCATGGCCAAGGAGAAACCTCGATGAGCAAGCTGCTGTTGAGAAACGTGTTCCTCGGCGGCATCGGCGTTGTCGCCGTGTCCGCCGGAACAATAGCGCAGGGCTCCAGCGCGTCGGCGAAGCCCGCGGAAAACCCGGATGTGTCTTTCGTGCACAAGGCGAGCGAAGCCGGTCTGGCGGAACTTCAGTTCAGCAGGCTCGCGTCCGCGAGCGCAACTTCGCCCAAAGTGACCGAGTACGCGCTAAGAGTAGTCCAGGACAATGACCGGACCGCGCGCGAGCTGGCAATCATCGCGGCGCATGAGAATATCGCCCTCCCCGGCATGGTCAACGACGAACACGCGCAGGTGCTCGATGTGCTCGCCGGCGGAGGCGGCGCGATCTTCGACAACAACTACTTGACTGCGATGCTCCAGGCGCATCAGCAGGTAGCCTGCCTCCTGAAATCGTCCGAAGCGGCAGTCGACACCGACGAGTTGCGCACCTGCATCGAGAAGACTTTGCCGCTGGTGGAGTGTGAACAACGGCTGGCATAGGACGTGAGCACGCAATAGCTGCTAAAGGAGTAACTGATATGCCTGACGCATCCACGATGAAACGCGTGGCGCGCGACAAGCGCCAGGGAAAATCGGCGGGCACCCAGGCCGGCGAGTTCGTCCGCGAGGAGATGGACCATATCCGCCAAGGCAAGCATGGCGCCCGTTCGGCGAGGCAGGCGATCGCGATCGGCCTGTCGAAAGCGCGCCGCGCCGGCGTGAAGTTGCCGGCATCCGCATCCGCTTCGGCCCCCACGCGGCGCAAGGCGCGGGCCGACCGCGCCGCCGCCACGAAACGGCGCAAGCCGTCGCCGACGCGGCAACGCGCGACGCTCGGGGCGTTGCGACGTGAAGGCAGCGCTGCGGCGTCGCACCTCGCGCTGTCGCGGCACGCGCACGCCTCCGCCCGCAAACGCAGCGCCGGCGACCGTTCCGCGGCGGCCAGCAAGGCGGCGCGCACCAAGGGGCGCGCCGGGCACCAGGCGCCTGCAAAAAAAACTGCGCGGACGCGGCAAGGGACGCGTTGACAGGCATCACCGCATGCCGCCGCTCGGCGTCGCACATGGCGCCGGCAATTCCAGAGCATGTTCAACCACAGGAGCAGATAATGGCCACTACGGCAAAACGTCCAGGCA
The DNA here is from genome assembly GCA_035655975.1 of Rudaea sp. Lineage (GTDB taxonomy): Bacteria > Pseudomonadota > Gammaproteobacteria > Xanthomonadales > Rhodanobacteraceae > Rudaea. Next base: position 10,667 of record DASRTK010000554.1, on the reverse strand, counting down.
AAAAAATGACTGCGCGCAGGAAACCTGCGAAGAAAGTCGGCGCAAAGAAGGCCGGCGCGAAGAAAACCAGCGCGAAAAAGGCCGCGACAACCGCGCGGCGTGGCGTCACCGCCAAGACAGCGACGCGCAAGGCGGCGGCTAAACGACCGCAGGCGGCAAAGGCGAAGACCGGAACACCCGCATCGACCCGGTCTGCCGGTAACACAAGCGCCGCAAAAAAGAGCAAACTCGGCGCACGGAAGACTGCGCGGTCCAGGAGCAAACCGGTTCCGGCGAAGAAGACGCATCGCCGGATGTCTCCACAAGCCAGAAAGAATCTCGTGGCCAAGCACCTACGCGAAATGCTCGAAGAAAAGAATCGCCGCGCGGCGCAGACGCCGGCATGGCAGCAGATCGCGCACCACGATCACCCGGCGCCACTGAATCCGCCGCGGATTCCGGAAGCTGAGGAAGGCGCGCCATCGACTGAACCCAGTCCGGTCGCGCCCGGTGATGGCAGCCGCGATCGCGGCGGCAATTGAGTCTGCAGCAGAAGCGCATGCCGGCGGAAAGCTCCCGCCATTTTGCCGCCGACAGGCAACTGCGCCAGATCGCCAGGCAGTGGCTCAGTCGCGCGTCCGGCGCCCCGCTGATCGAAGGCAACCGCGTCGACCTGCTGATCGACGCACCAGAAAACTTCGCGGCGTGGCTGGCCGCCGTGCGCGGCGCAAAGCGGCGCGTCTTGGTCGAGAACTACATCTTTCGCGACGACGCGTTCGGGCGGGAGTTCCTCGCCGCTCTGGCCGGACGCGCCGAAGCCGGCGTCCAGGTCTGCGTGATTTACGACTGGCTGGGTTGCCGCGGCCAGTCGCGCGCAAGTTTCTGGCGGCCGCTGCTCGAGGCCGGCGGACAGGTTCGCCGCTACAACCCGTTCCAGCTCGGCAGTCCGTTCGGATGGCTAAATCGCGATCACCGCAAGCTGCTGCTGGCCGATCGCACGGTCGGATTTCTTGGCGGCCTGTGCGTCAGCGCCAAGTGGCTCGGCAAAGCCGCGGACAAGTCCACGATATGGCGCGACAGCGCGGTCGCTGTGCGCGGTCCTGCCCTGCTGGAATTCGAGCAGGCGTTCGCCGACATCTGGGAGCAACTCGGCCCGTCGTTGCGCCATCTGCGGCTGGAGCATCCTGCGCGTGAAGGCGACGTCGATGTTCGCGTCATCGCAACGCAACCGGACACCGCAGGCATCTTCCGCCTCGATCAGCTGATCGCGGCGATGGCGCAGCGTTCGCTATGGCTGGCCGATGCGTACTTCGTCGGCGTAGCGCCGTACGTCCAGGCTCTGGTCGCGGCGGCGCGCGACGGCGTCGACGTGCGCCTGCTGGTGCCGGGAGCCAGCGACCTGCCGGTCGTGGCCGCGATATCGCAGTCCGGTTACCGGCCGCTGCTCGAAGCCGGCGTGCGCGTGTTCGAATGGAACGGCAGCATGATGCACGCCAAGACTGCGGTGGCCGACGGCCGTTGGGCACGCGTCGGGTCGAGCAACCTCAATGTCGCCAGCTGGCTGGGCAACTGCGAAATCGACATCGCTGTGGAAAATGTCGCATTTGCGGCAACGATGGAAACACAGTACCAGCGCGACCTGGAAAACTGCACCGAGATCGTGCTCAACGCCAAGCGTCACGTGCGCCGCCGCAGCGTGCGCCCGAGCGCCCAGCGCGCCGGGGGCAGCTCGGGGCGGGCGGCAGCAAGCGCCCTGCGCCTGGCACATTCGGTCGGGGCCGCCCTCGGCAATCGCCGCGTGCTCGACCGGAAGGAAACGACGGTGCTGCCGTGGCTGGTCGTGCCGATCTTCCTTTTTGCAATCGTCGGCGCGATCTGGCCGCGCGTGCTGGCGTGGCCGTTGTCGGTGTTCGCGGCATGGATCGGCTTCGTGCTGCTCGGACGCTATCTGCGCTCGCGCCGCAAGCGCGCCGCGGTCGCCGCGCAAGCACCTCCCGAAGCAGATCGCGCGCCTGCGCAGGAATCCCGCCCCTGACTGCGGACCGGCGCGCGACTGTGTCGCACGGCGTTGTCCTGCATTCGCTAACCTGAATTGCGCACAAACCCGCAGCGCGGAAGGCGACGCGTACGGCCGCGGCTGGCATGATCCTTCCTTGATCTTCGTGGGGTCCTGATCCTGCCACGGAGGTCATCGCGTGAAACGCTATATTTTTGCTTTCGACTCTGCCGAAGCCGCGCGCTCCGCGGTGGCGTTGTTGCGCCGCCAGGGCCTCGACGACAAGTGCCTGTCCCTGGCCGCGCGCAAGGACATCGAACTGGAAGAAATCCCGGCACGCCTGCTCGATGCGTCGATGGACTTCGCTCCCGCGCTTGGGCGCGGCGCGGCGCTGGGCGGCATCACCGGCCTGTTCGCGGGCATCGTCGCGATGGCGATTCCGCCGTTGGGCATCGCCGTCGGCGGTCCGGCCCTGATCGGTTTTTTCACCGGTGGTGCGCTGGTCGGGACCTGGGCGTCTGCGCTCGTGGGTTCATCGATCCCGGATGAAGTGAGGCGAAAGTTCGAAGCCGAGATCGAAGCCGGACATGTCCTCCTGGTCATCGACGCGAAGCCTGGAACCGACCGCGTCATCGAATCGACCATGTTGCTCGAAGGCGGTCATCATCTGATCTGGCAGAGCGACTTGAAGTCGCCAGCCGCCGTCTGACTGTCTGATCCGGACGCGCTCGTGGACGCTGCGCCAAAGGACGTCGTCACGCTCGGCACGATCGCCTCGTCGGCGCCGCGCGAGGCGCTCATGGCGGCACTCCGACAATTGCGTCCACAATTCGAGGCGACGCTTGAAGAGATCCCGGGAACCGCTGGCACGGAGACGCACTACCGCGTTGTCGTCGAATTGAACGAGCAGGTTCCAGCGCCTCGACAGGTCAGCGATTGGCTATCGCTCAAGAGCGCGCTGATGGCGCGGTTTCCTGCCGGCAAGCCCGGTGCAGTGGCGGCAACTGATCCTTGACGCTTGAGCCGTGGCCGGACTGCCGGTGAAATCGGCCGGCATGTTTCCTGCTCGCTCATTGCCGGCTCCCTCCGATCGGCGAAGGTCGCAGACATGATTCGAAAACTGAAATCCGGCGAATACCGCCTGTATTCACGCAAGGCCAACCCGAAAACGGGTAAGCGCCGGAATCTCGGCACATTTGCCTCGCGCGCTGCGGCGGAAAAGCACGAACGCGAGGTACAGTACTTCAAGCGGCATTGAGTTTCGCCCGCGCCGCGCGAGCGGATGCCCGACGCGATCAGAATTCGTCGACGAATTCGACGACCACGCCAAGGTCGCGCGCGCTTATTTCGGCCATTGTCCGAACCTCTTCGAGGTTGCGCTGGCCGTTGATCTCGACCTCGAGGCAGTGCAGATCCGGGCCAATGTCGTCGACGAGCGCGTTCGAACTGGAATCGTCACGCACGCCCCTCATCTGATCGGCAATCTGTTCCACGCCGCGCACGTGCGCCAGCCCGTGCAGCGTCGTCACGAGGGCATCGGCCTGGCTCTCGTCCCCGGTGACACGCAGACGCATGATCGACATTCGCCTTTCTCCCGTTGTACCTGATTTGGTAGTGGCAAGACGTGTGCCATGGATTTCATGCGACTGATACACGTCCCGGCGCGCGGGACTGCCGTTGGGAAATCGAATTCGCCGCCTCGAGAATGGCAAGGCGCGCGATTGCATCTTGCACGGTCGCAGTGCCTGCTCGCGCAAGATGCCCACTGCACACCGGCCAAGCTCACTTGGCGCTTGGCATCTGCGCGGCTGCGTACGATTGCCGGACCGGTGCATTTACCGACCATTTAGCGCCGCCGCGGGCCACGGCACATCGCTTGCTGCTTGCTGCGTAGTCAACGCAGCCTCCTGCGTATTGGAACTCGACGATGAACGCAAAAATCCATGTGGACAGTCCCGGCGCGGCAGCGGCATCGCGCCGACACGAGAGACCAGGCGCCAAACTGGCGGCGCCGTCATGAAGATCGAACGGGACGATCCTTGCGCAGGCGCCGATGGAAACTGGTCGCATCCTTCGAATGTCCTGTGGCAGCAACCGCTCTGGGGTGACGAAATCGAGGAGATATTCTCATGGTCAAACAAGCTTTGTTCATCGCCGTCTGCGTTGCCGGACTCGGTTTGCAGGCCTGCAACAACAGTACTGCGGACCCGGCGCAGATGGAGGCCGACGTGCAGAAGGCAAAGGCTGAAGGCGAGAAGAAGATAGTCGAGGCGCAAGCCAAGCTCGAGCAGGTCGCTGCCGAGAACAAGAAGGACGTGGTCGTTGCCCAGGCCGACGCGCGTATCGACGCGGCCAATGACTTGGCTGCAAAGGCTGGCGACTCGGCGAAGAAGAACGAAGCCGGGAAGCCCGGTGCGAAGAAGCCCGAGGCCGGCGAGCCGACGCCGCCACCCGCCGACGAGAACATCGCCAAGGCACGCGTCACGGCGATGCAGAAGGTCGCCGACGCACAATACGGCGTGGACAAGGCCAAGGCCGAGGCGACGTATGGCGTGACTCTGGCGCGCTGCAAGGGACAATCGAGCGAGAGCATGCAGACGATCTGTCGCGATGGCGCGCAGAAGACCCTGGCTTCCGCCGTGGCAAGTGCGAAGGCGCGCAGCGACGCGGCGCGGCGTCGCGCGGCGATGGCGCAAACCAGCGGCCAGAACGGCTGAGCGACGCGCGCCGCAATGGTTCAGCCATCGTCAGAATAGCCGTTCGACCGAACGAACCCAACCAAACCGGCGCGATCGCGATGGCCTCGTTGCACAAGACCAGGCAACTGGTGTACGTCGGCAATGACGAGCCCGGATTCCGGCGCGAACGGCGCGGAGCGAAGTTTGAGTACTTCAATGCGCGTGGCGCGCCCATTCGCGATACCCGAATCCTGACGCGCATTCGCCAGCTCGCAATTCCACCGGCGTATACCGACGTCTGGATTTGCCGGCGTGCCAACGGCCATTTGCAGGCCACCGGACGCGATGCGCGCGGCCGCAAGCAGTACCGCTATCACCAGAAATGGCGCCAGTTGCGCGATCGCGCGAAATACGACCGCATGCTCGCCTTCTCCGAGCATCTGCCCGGACTGCGCCGGCGCGTTGCCGCCGACCTGCGCCTGCCGGGCATTCCGCGCGCGAAGGTGCTCGCCACCGTCGTGCGCCTGCTCGAAACATCGCTGATTCGCGTTGGCAACGACGAATACGCGCGCGCGAATGGATCGTTTGGTCTCACCACGCTGAAGAACGACCACGTGCGCGTGCGTGGGGCGCATCTGCAGTTCCGCTTCCGCGGCAAGAGCAGGAAGGTTCACGACGTGCGCGTGAGCGACGCGCGCCTGGCGCGCATCGTGCGCCACTGCCAGGACCTGCCGGGGCAAGCGCTGTTCCAGTTCGTCAACGATGCCGGGGAGGTCGAGAGCATCGATTCAAGCGACGTCAACGCCTACATTCGCGGCCGCGACGGCACCGAGTTCAGCGCCAAGGATTTTCGCACCTGGGCCGGCACCCTGCTGACCGCTCGCGTGCTGTCCGGACTCGGCAACGCTCCCGACGAGACTGTGTCGAAGGCGCGCATCGCGAGCGCCGTAGAACAGGTAGCCAGCCGCCTGGGCAACACACCGGCGATCTGCCGAAAATCATACGTGCATCCGGCGATCCTCGATGCTTATCTGGCAAACACGTTGAGGTTGCCCCCCAGCGCGCATGCGCTCGGCAGGACTCGGCTGTCGGCGCAGGAACGCGCCATTCAGAGGTTGTTGAAACGGCGAGAAGCGGAAAACAAGTAGGACTCTGTCCTGCACCGGGAAGGTCTGAGCAAGGCTTTGCTCGTCATTCCAGCGTAGGCTGGAATCCAGCTTTTTCGCCAGACTGCCGAAGAACTGGATCCCCGCCTTCGCCGGGATGACAGCCTATCGAGAGGCTCCCCTGGGTCGATTCGCCGGACGCGTGCGCGGGCCGGCCAAGTGCGCTATCTGGAAATGCGCGTGAATCCGTTGCGATCGTACTGGACGTGTGCGCGAGACGGAATCTGCGCGGATTTGAGTTTTCGCCCCGCGTGGGGCTCTCGGCGCAGTCGCGACGCCGTGAGGTACAGCACCGTGACGAAGAGTATCCACGACAACAGCAACGCGCCAATGACATTGAGCACGATTCCCCATCCGCCCGGTTCGGCCCAGAGCTTCAGCGCACCCGCGGCGCCGACGGCCGAAGCGGAAAGCAATTTGATATTGAGCATCATGACCGTAACCTCGTAGTGCCGCGTGACCTGACAGTGCAATCAATATTCCATGCGCACGCATGCTTGCTGGACCGAACAGACCCTTGAATTTCTGGCGTTTACACGGGTGACTCCCTCTCATCCTTGTTGAAAAATGCCTGAGCATGCCCGGGCAACATTGCAATGTGCATGCTCCGCATCGCGTTTCACATAGCCTTCACGCTGCAAGCGACGGAGCGCCGGCGAGCGCTACTGCCGGGAGTGAGTCCCGGAGCATCGTCACCCGGTTCAAAAACGGACTCATCGGACGAGCGAGCGTATGGCTGGTGCAACGAGGCATTTCGACGTCGTGACGGAGGCGCCTGGCGTGGCCCGATCGGCATGGTTGATTGCGCGCAGCGGCACCCATGGCAAGGGATGATGTTTCGCCAGTCGAAAGATTGGCGTGAAGAAATTGTTCAAGGGAGAACCCTCGTTGGCGGCGGCTGGCAAACGATAGGCCTGACGACTGGGGCTTTCCGTTCGGTGGCAGACACAAAGGGTCCGAAAACCCATCATCGCTATCCGGCGTGGTGCACGCTGCTGTCCGTGTGACGCGGGCGCTATGTTCGCCAGCACACAGACTGCGCCATGCAATCCTGCGACGCTCTGCGAGCGCCCGGGGAGAGGCGTGTGTAGTTGTGACCCGCAAAATCGCACGCTTTGCTCCCGGCCGACAGCCGCAGTCCCAGCGCCTCCAAGTGCGCCTCTCACGGAAAACCAGCTGATGCAAGAAACCGGAAGCAATCCCATCCTCGCCGAGGGTGGCAGTGATCCCGAGCGCGCGGACAATGGCCCCGAAGGGCGCCGGCAACTGGCCTTGCTCAAGGCCGGCGCACTGCAGAACGCAATCCTGACCAGCGCCAATTTCTCGATCATCGCCACTGACGAGAAAGGCATCATCCAGCTGTTCAACGTCGGCGCGGAACGCATGCTCGGCTATACCGCTGCCGAAGTCGTCAACAAGATCAACCCCAGCGACATCCACGATCCTCGGGAAGTGACGGCGCGCGCTCAGGAACTCAGCCTCGAACTCGCCACGCCAATTGCGCCGGGATTCGAGGCCCTGGCGTTCAAGGCTTCGCGCGGGATCGAGGACATCTACGATTTGACCTATATCCGCAAGGATGGCAGCCGCTTTCCTGCTTCCGTGTCGATCACGGCTCTGCGCAACGACTACGGCGACGTCATCGGCTATCTGCTGATCGGCACCGACAATTCGGCGCGCAAGCGCGCCGAATCGGAACTGAACGAGGCCATGGACGTCGTCGAGAAAGCCAATCGCGCGAAGACCGATTTTCTCTCGGCGATGAGTCACGAACTACGGACGCCGCTCAATGCGGTGCTTGGTTTCGCCCAGCTGATGGAAACCGGCACGCCGGCTCCGACCCCATCACAGAAGCGCAATCTCGACCAGATTCTCAAAGCCGGCTGGTACCTGCTCGAACTGATCAACGAAATCCTCGATCTGGCCCTCATCGAGTCGGGCAAGGTGACGTTGTCGCGCGAGCCGGTCTCTCTGTCCGAAGTCATGATGGAGTGCCGCGCGATGGTCGAGGCGCAGGCACACAAACGCGGCATCGGCATGAAGTTTCCGCGCTTTGAAACGCTCTACTTCGTCCAGGCCGACCGGACCCGGGTAAAGCAGGTGCTGATCAATCTCCTGTTCAACGCCATCAAATACAACCGGCCGGGCGGCACGGTCACCGTCGAATTCACGCTGAGCGCGCCGGACTCCATCCGCGTAAGCGTCCGCGATACCGGCGCGGGCCTTGCGGCCGAGCAGGTCGCGCAGCTTTTCCAGCCATTCAATCGCCTCGGCAAGGAAGCCAGCGCCGAGGAAGGCACCGGCATCGGCCTGGTCGTGACGAAGCGCTTGGTGGAACTCATGGGTGGCACGATCGGCGTTGACAGCGAGGTCGGAGTCGGCAGCGCCTTCTGGGTCGAATTGAGCCTGACGTCTGCCCCGCAGTTCGCGCTGCGCGAAGCCGAAGGTCCGGCACCGGTGCAACCGCTGATGCAACCTGGTGCACCAGTTCGCACTCTGCTATATGTCGAAGACAACCCGGCCAATCTCGAACTCGTCGAGCAACTCATCGCACGGCGCCCCGACCTGCGCCTGTTGAGCGCGGCGGACGCCAATCTCGGCATCGAGTTTGCCCGTGCCTATCAACCGGAAGTGATCCTCATGGACATCAACCTGCCGGGCATGAGCGGCATCGCCGCCATGAAAATCCTGCGCGAAGATCCATCGACCGAGCACATTCCGATCATCGCGCTGAGCGCCAATGCAGTGCCGCGCGACATCGAGAAGGCGCTGGAAGCCGGATTCTTCAACTATCTGACCAAGCCGATCAAGGTCGACAAGTTCATGGACGCGCTCGACGCCGCACTGAAAATCGCAAGCACCGCACCGGGCCGTGCTGCAGCGAAAGCGGAGCTGGCATGAAGCTCGCCGAAACCGCCATCCTCGACGCGAACATCCTGATCGTCGATGATCAGGAAGCCAACGTCATCCTGCTCGAGCAATTGCTGCGCGAGAACGGTTATACGCGCGTTGCCTCGACGATGAATCCGCAGGAAGTTTGCGCGCTGCACCGCAAGCACCACTACGACCTGATTCTGCTCGACCTGCAGATGCCCGGGATGGATGGCTTCCAGGTCATCGAGGGCCTCAAGACCAATGTCACCGATGGTTATTTGCCGGTGCTCGTGATCACCGCCCAGCCCGGCCATAAGCTGCGCGCGCTGCAGGCCGGCGCCCGCGACTTCATCAGCAAGCCGTTCGACCTGGTCGAGGTCAGGACGCGCATCCGCAACATGCTCGAAGTGCGCCTGCTCTACAACGAAATGGAGAAATCGAACCTGATCCTCGAGCAGTCCGTGCAGGAGCGCACCGCCGAACTGCGCGAGAGCGAAGCGCGTTATCGCAGCCTGACAGAACTGGCCTCCGACTGGTACTGGGAACAGGACGAGAATGGCAACTTCACCCGGGTTTCGGGTCCGGTCCTGGAGATGCTCGGTATCCGCGTCGACAGCCTGGCCGGAGAAACGTCGGAGGCTCCGCTCACGGGCTGGAATGAGGACGAACAGCGGGAACTCCAGGCGCGCGTCAGCGCGCGCCAGCCGTTCCTCGATTTCATCTTCAGCCGCGTCAATGCCAATGGTTCCCATCAGCGCTTCCGCGTCAGCGGAGAGCCGATGTTCAACGAGTCGTGCCGCTTTATCGGTTATCGTGGAATCGGCGTGGAAATCACCTCGGGACAGTAAGGCAATTGACAGACGGTCAACAGATGTCTCCGCATAGCCCAAACCAGAATCATCTGCTTGCCGCACTGCCGACGGCGGAGTTCGACCGCCTGGCCGCGCATCTGGACCTCGTGCCGATGGCGCTCGGCGAAATCCTCTACGAGCCCGGCGGACTGATGCGGCATGCCTATTTTCCAACCACGGCGATCGTCTCGCTGCACTACGTCATGGAATCGGGCGCATCGGCCGAAACCGCCGGCGTCGGCAACGAAGGCATGGTTGGCGTCTCGCTGTTCATGGGCGGCGACACGACGCCGAGTTCGGCCGTCGTGCAGACCGCCGGCCATGGTTACCGCCTTGCGAGCGCTCTGCTGAAGCAGGAGTTCGTTCGCGCCGGCCTGATGCAACGCTTGCTGCTGCGCTACACCCAGGCGCTGATCACGCAGATGACGCAGACCGCGGCGTGCAATCGCCATCACTCGATCGAGCAGCAACTTTGCCGCTGGCTGCTGCTGACGCTCGACCGCGTGTCGACGCAGGAGCTGATCATGACCCAGGAACTCGTTGCGAGCATGCTTGGCGTGCGCCGCGAGGGCATTACCGAAGCCGCCGGAAACCTGCAGCGCGCCGGCGTCATCCGCTACCGCCGCGGACATATTGCGGTGCTCGAACGAAGCGGCCTCGAGACACGCGTATGCGAATGCTACGCCACGGTGAAGAAGGAGTTGCGCCGACTGCTGTCCGACGTGCAGTATCGCCAGGGCGCCGAAGTCGTCGTCGATCATCGCTTCGAGCCGAGCGCGCGGACGGCGTGAGGCACTCTGGCAACGTCACGCCTGCCGCTATGGAGGCCCGCGGAACTCGGCCAGTTTCTGGCGCAGGAACACTGCGTTGTCGACGATACGGCCATCGGCGAAGCGGATCCGGTACTTCTCGCCGCTCATCGACGAACTGGTTGCGCAGTCGGTGATGAAGTCCTCGGCTGTCCTGACACGCGCGCCGGCGTTGCGCAATTTCAGGCGCAGGTGATCGGCAGCCTGCTTCGAGTCGTAGGCGGTGCCGTTGCGCACGAAGACGGCATCGCGTAACTGCGCGACCGCGTCGATCAGATATTCGATCTTTGCGTGCTCCGCGTCCGCTTGGCCGA
>DASRTK010000553.1:0-5515 GCA_035655975.1 Rudaea sp. | reverse complement strand
GCGCAGACCTGGCGGGCGCGATGGGCGGCGAGATCGTAGCCAGCCGCGCGAGCGCTGGCGATCGAGCGCCGGTCAGCCGATCCGCCGACGTGATAGTCCTCGGTACCGGCCGACGCGACCTCGACCGGGAGCCCTGCCCTTTGCAGATGCTGTCGCGCGACGATCTCGATGACCGGCGAGCGGCAGATGTTGCCCATGCACACGAACAGGATTTTCATGTCGCTACAAGTCGCTGCAAAAAATGGCGGTCAGATCGGACATCGTTTACCGGGGCAGATTTTATTGCAAGATAGACTGCGTGCAGGTCGGTCCGATTCAAACGGAGTGTTTTCATGGCGTCAGTCTCCAAGCGGCAATTTCTCCGGTCGATCGGCGGTGCCGGCGCAGCGGCGGTCCTGTCGTTGGCGACCCTGCAGCGCCTGTTCGCCGAAACCGCTGGGGTGACCCCAGCCAATCTGGCGAAGGACGACGGCTTCTGGGAATCGATCCGGAAACGCTACCTCGTCACGCCCGACTTCATCCAGCTCGAGAACGGCTATTACTCGCTGACGGCCGAGCCGGTGCTCGACAGCTATATCCGCCATGTGCGCCAGATCAACGCGACCTCGTCGTTCTACATGCGCACGAAACAGGTCGACGACAAGCTGGCTGCATGCCATGACCTGGCGCGCCTGCTCGGCTGCGCCGACGGCGAACTCGTCATCACGCGCAACACGACCGAGTCGCTCGACACGATCATCGGCGGTTTCGACTGGAAGGCCGGCGACGAAGCCGTGATGGCCGCCCAGGACTACGGCTCGATGCTCGACATGTTCAAGCTGCAGGCGCGCCGCCACGGCATCGTCAACCGCACGGTTTCCGTTCCGATGCAGCCGACGTCCGACGACGAGATCGTTGCGACCTACGAAAACGCGATTACTCCGAAGACGCGGTTGTTGATGGTCTGCCACATGATCAACATCACCGGGCAGATCCTTCCGGTCCGCCGCATTGTCGAGATGGCGCATCGCCACGGCGTGCAGGTCATGGTCGATGGCGCGCACACGTTCGCCCAGCTCGACTTCACGATCGGCGACCTCGGCGGCTGCGATTACTACGGCAGCAGCCTGCACAAGTGGCTCGGCGCGCCGCTCGGCGCGGGCATCCTCTACGTGCGCCGCGACCGCATCGCGCCTCTGTGGCAGCTGTTCGGCGACGCGACATTTCCGGACGACGACATCCGCAAGCTCAACCACACAGGCACCCATCCGGCCGCCACGGACCTGGCGATCCGCGACGCGATCGCGTTCCACGACGCGATCGGCGCGGCCCGCAAGAGCGCGCGACTGCGCTACCTGCAACGCTACTGGACCGACCGCGTGCGTGGCACAAAGCGCATCGTGCTGAACACCCCGGAAGCGCCCGAACGCTCGTGCGCTATCGCCAACGTCGGTGTCGAGGGCGTGGCACCAGCCGAACTCGCGAAAATCCTGCTGGACAAATACCGCATCTTCACCGTCGCGATCGACGGCGCCGGCGTGCACGGCGTGCGCGTGACGCCGCAGGTGTTCACGACGACGGCGGAGCTTGATGGATTCGTGAAGGCGTTGCGGGAGATTGCTGCGTAACGCTGCTGCTCAAGGCGGCTGACGTACAGCGTCAAAGAAGTGGCGTCATTCCCGCGAAAGAGGGAATCCATGTTGCTCTACCTTGATGGATAGGAGCCAAGCGAAGGATCAAAATGGATTCCCGCTTTCGCGGGAATGACGACAGTTTTGGACGCCATTGCGGCCGTGGTTCTGTGCCGAATGGCCATTCTTCTGCGACGTCCGAAAGTGCTGGACTCCGGCTTCCATCGCAATGACGAACGAGTGTTGCGCTGGAATCGCAAGCAATGGACGTTTCAGGCTAGCGCATCTTCGGTTCGACCCAATCGATCAACCATAGCGGGTCGCGCTTTCCGGTTGCAAAGACGACACAGATGTCGTGCACGCCCTGTCCTTCGAGCGGGACACTGAGCGTTCGCGCCTCACGCGAATCGCCGAGCGGAACGGTGGCGACTGGCGCCCCCGTACAGCTATCCAGGCGCAACTGCAATTCGTCGGCGCCAGCGGTTGGTACATAGGTCACGACCTTGTCGGCATCGTGCCAAAGCTGGAAAAAATACGGCAGCGCGCCGATGCGCACGTCGACACTTGCGATTGCGCCGAGGTCGGCTTGCGTATAGATCCAGCACGGATTCATCAGGTTGACGTTGTACAGCGGCGCCGCAGCACCGCCATCGCTGCCTCCTGCGAGTCGCAGGAGCAAGGAGTCGGCGCACGGCTTCAACCGGTCGCTGTAGCGCCGCGCAACGGTCGACGCGTCAATGCGTTGCGCGCGCGGCGCCGCGAGCGCCCGGTCCGCGACGAAAGTTGCGGTCCGCACGGTCGTACCCGGACTCACAATCACCGGTTCGCGGTATTCGCGCGACTGCGGCCCCGGCACGCTGTCGTCGAGCGTGTAGCGAATCGTGCCGAACGCGATCTGCTTCGACAGGTCGACGCGGATCTGGCTCGAGCCGCCTGCCTTGGATTCATTCGTCCGCGACGCAGCGATCTGCGGCTCGAACTCGGTGTCGGCGAACGCAACGCCGAGCGCGCGATAACGCTCGAATTGAGCCGGCAGCCTTGCCACGAAATCGTCCCAACTGCGCCCCTCCGGTGGCGACCACAGCACTTCAGCCAGCGCCGCGGCGCGCGGAAACGCGGCGTGTTCGACCCGTTGCGGCGTCGTCAGGTACTCGCCCCACAGGTTCGCCTGCCCGCCGAGGACATGTCGCGCCTGGTCCGCGTCGAGTTCATGCGGAACCGCTTCGAACGCGTACACGTCGGCGAGCGAGATGACCTTGACGCGTCCCGGCGGTTCGTCGCTCGCCGTGCTTTGCAGGTGATCGAGGTACATCGCCGGGTCCGGCGACATGACAACATCGATGCCGTGCTGCGCGGCGGCGATCGCGCCTTCGGTGCCGCGCCACGACATGACGACCGCCGTCGGCGGTACGCCGCCTTCGAGAATCTCGTCCCAGCCGACCAGGGTGCGGCCGTGCACGCGCAGGAAGCCTTCGAGACGCACGGTGAAATAACCTTGCAGATCCTTCTCGTCGCGGATGCCGAGCCGGCGCATGCGTTCCTGCACGTGCGCCGAAGCCTGCCACTGGTCCTTCGCCGCTTCGTCGCCGCCGACATGGATGTACTTCGAAGGAAAGATCTCCATGACCTCGGTCAACACGGTCTCGACAAACGAGAAGGTGTATTCGCTCACGTCGAAGAGCCACGTATTGATGCCCCAGTCCGACGAGACAGCCGGCTGTGCGCCGGTCACACCGAGCTTCGGATAAGCGGCGACCGCGGCTTGCGCATGCCCGGGCATGTCGATTTCCGGCACGATCGTGACATGGCGTTCGGCCGCGTAGCGCACGATGTCGCGGATCTGGTCCTGGGTGTAGAAACCGCCGTATTTTCCGGTCGCCGGATCCACCAGTTGCATCTCGTCGGGCTGCGGCGAGCGCCATGCGCCGATCTCGGTAAGTTTCGGATACTTGTTAATTTGTATACGCCAGCCCTGATCGTCGGTCAGGTGCCAGTGCAGCACGTTGAGCTTGTGCAGCGCCATCGTGTCGATGAAGTGCTTGACGAACTCCGGCGACTGGAAGTGCCGGACCGAGTCGAGCAGCAGGCCGCGCCAGGCAAAGCGCGGGTAATCGTCGATCTTCACGCAGGGCACGCGCAGCGCCTGCGCATCCTTGCTGCCCGGGGCCAGCAGCTGCCACAGGCTCACGGCGCCATTGAACAGACCATGGGGCGTCCCGGCCGTAAGCGTGATCCGGTGCGGAGTAATGCCAAGCCGGTAGCTTTCGTCGTCATCGGTCCTTGCCGTTCCGGGCTGCAACTGGAAAACAATGACGTCGCCGGCATTCGCGTCGGCCTCTGTCCGCAGCGCGAAATGCAGGCCATGGGTGCGTTCGACGAGATCGGCGAAATAGCGCGCGGTGCCCGCGGCTTTGTCGCCATTGACGACCAGGGCGCCGCCCGGCACGAGTTCGAAGTACCCGGACCCTCGTTCGACGACGACCGGCATCGGTATCAGCGGAAGCGGGCCGCTCTCGACAGGCTTCCGCGGCGCCGTCTTGCAACCACTGATAGTCACGAGGATCACGACCAGCAACGCGCGCAAAGCAAGCGGGTTCGACATCGGCTGATCCTCTTTGCGATAGCGCCGCTGGATAATGTTCCTGCAATACCAGCATACACGGATGCGTTTCAAGCAGAAGCGCTTCGTTTCTCGGGACAATGGGCGTCCAGGCACCCGCCGGAAATTGCTCCTGCTTTTTCGGCATACCGGCGGCATTACCAGACCATCAGCGCTGCGTTATTCGGCGTTCTGCCATTCAGGCACCCGCCGGAAAATGCTCCTGCATTTCCGGCGTACCCGTGGCACTGCCGAGCCTCCAGTACTTCGTTGGGCGGCGCTCTGCCATTCCAGGCACACGCCGAAAAATGCTCCTGCATTTCCGGCGTACCGGCGGCATTACCAAATCACCAGCACTTCGTTCTGCGGGATTCTGCCATTCAGGCACCCGCCGAAAAATGCTCCTGCATTTCCGGCGTACCCGCCATCCATGGCGGTAAAAAAAGCGGGCCTGGATTACTCCGGGCCCGCGAAGTTGGAGCGACTCGAACACCACCGAACCGGTCCGCACCGGTCCGTTTCGCACATCCTTGTGCTGCCGGAGTGGTAAAACCTCCTGCAATCAGAACTTGAAATTCACGCTGAAGTAGTACTGACGGCCGTTGTCATAGAACGAACGCGGCTGGTCCCTGTTCAACGCGTAGTACTTCAACTCGGGATCGTTCAGGTTCAGCGCCTGGACCTGGAAATTCCAATGATCGTCGAGTCTGTAGCCGAGCGACGCCGACAGATTGCCGATGCTGTCCTGATAGAACGCCGTCGACCGATCCAGGCCGCTGTAGAACGCCGAGCGGTATATGTACTGCAGACGCGCGTTCCAGTGATCGTTCTCGAAGTAGGCGCCGACGTTGTACGTGTTCTTCGATGTCCCGACCAGAGGACCGCCGCCCCTTTCGTGACCGTCGGCATAGGTGTAGTTGAACGAGATGCCGAAATTTTCCCACACGGGTTGTTCGTAAGCGAACTCGAATCCGGAGACCGATCCCTTGCTGTCGACCGGCACGGTCAGCACATACGGTGCGTCGAATCCTTCCGGATAGATCTGGTTGAACGTCTTGAATGTCCCCGTGACATGGCCCAGACCGATGTAATTGGTCAGCTCCATGTAGAACAGGCTGGCGGACACCAGCGAACGCGGGGCGAAATACCACTCCCACGACATGTCGACATTGTTCGACGTGACCGGATGCAGGTTTGGGTTGCTGCCGCTGCCCGAACCGATGCCGCCTGGCGCAGCCGGAGGACTCAGGCTGATCGGAGCGGCGAGCGCCGAATAGTCGGCGCGCGTCATTGTTCTCGACGCGGC
>DASRTK010000552.1:0-5037 GCA_035655975.1 Rudaea sp. | reverse complement strand
TTGGGGTGAGGGGGATGCCCCTCCGCATTCGGCAAGGTCAACTGCGATCGAAAACATTCCTCCGCGTTCTTCTGCCGCGTCGTGGAGATCCTTGGCGCTGCCCCCTCACCCCAACCCTCTCCCCCAAGCGCAGCTTGGGGGAGAGGGGGTCAAGCCGCCGTGCTTCGTCGTTGGCGCCAGTGCAGGTCAGCCAATAAAAAAGCCGGCTGACACCGGCTTTTTCTCAGAAGTATTCGGAGATCGATCAGGCGAGCGCCTTGATGTGCCCCGTCAAGCGGCTCTTGTGGCGCGACGCCTTGTTCTTGTGGATCAGTCCACGGCTGGCGTAGCGGTCCATGACCGGTTCGGCGGTTTTGTACGCGGCTTCGGCCGCGGCTTTGTCTTTCGCGGCAATCGCGTTCACGACTTTCTTGATCGCCGTGCGCAGCATCGAGCGCGCGCTCGAATTGCGCGCGTTGCGCTTCACGGCCTGGCGTGCGCGCTTTTTGGCGGATTTGATATTGGCCAAGGGGTAACTCCGGTTGCAGTATCGGGAAGGGTGCGAAAAAAGAGCGTAATTGTAGGCGGAGCGCGGGGTTGCGTCAATGCCGGTGGGGCGGGAATCGGGAATTGGGAATCGACGGTGGTGCCGGAACTTGGGAACGGGGAATCGGGAATCGGATCGATGCCCAACGCCACCAGCATCCCTAGCGCCGTCATTCCCGCGAAAGCGGGAATCCATTTTGCTCGGAGGGAGAGGGTACAGATCAAGATGGATATACGCGCCGCTTCCTGCGACGCGCCCTTCGGGCCAGCTTCGCTGTTCGCTTCGGCATCCCTGCCTTCGCAGTCCCGCTTGACCAGCTCCGCTGTTGAGAGCCGCGGGAATGACGACGCTTTTGGTTTCTCGCGCGCTTTGGGTTTTTTCCGATTTCCGATTTCCGATTCCCGATTCGCAGCTCCACGCGCATGAAAACCCCAACCCTCCTGCGCTCGATGATGTCGTTCAGCGCGATGACGTTCATCTCGCGCCTGCTCGGCCTCGTGCGCGAGATCGTGATTGCCTATGTATTCGGCGCCAATTCCACGACGGATGCGTTCTGGGTCGCGTTCCGCATTCCGAATTTCATGCGCCGCCTGTTTGCCGAGGGCTCGTTCTCGACGGCCTTCGTGCCGGTGTTCACCGAGGTCAAGCACACGCGTTCACACGCCGAACTCAAGGCCCTCGTCGCGCGCGTCGCCGGCGCACTGGGCGGCGTGCTGCTGATCGTTACCGCGATCGGAGTGCTCGGCTCCGACTGGCTGACCGCGGCATTTTCCCCGGGCGCAATCGACGAGCCGGAAAAATTCCGCCTGACGTCGGACTTGCTGCGCATCACCTTTCCATTTCTGCTGTTCGTATCGTTGACGGCGCTGGCCGGCGGCGTCCTGAACAGCTTCGACCGTTTTGCGCTGCCGGCCATAACGCCGGTCGTGTTGAACCTGTGCATGATTGCTGGCGCGTTGTGGCTCGCTCCGCGGCTCGACACACCGATCATGGCGCTGGGCTGGTCCATCCTCGTGGCCGGCGTCCTGCAACTGCTGCTGCAGTTTCCCGCGCTCGCGCGGCTCGACCTGCTTGCGTGGCCACGCTGGGGGTGGAATCACCCCGACGTGCAGCGCATCCTCAAACTGATGCTGCCGACGCTGTTCGGCTCGTCGGTCGCGCAGATCAATCTGTTGCTCGATACATTGATTGCGTCGTTCCTGATAGCGGGTTCGCAAACCTGGCTGGCGCAGACCGACCGGCTGCTCGAGTTCCCGCTCGGCATCTTCGGCGTGGCGCTCGGCACCGTGATCCTGCCGAGCCTGTCGCGGCATCATGTCGCGACCGACCGCGAAGGTTTTTCCCGCGCGCTCGACTGGGGACTGCGCACGGCGCTGTTGATTGCCGTGCCGGCGATGCTCGGTCTCGTGATCCTGGCCAAACCGATGGTTGCAACGCTATTCCAGCACGGCCGTTTCACCGCGCACGATGTCGACATGGCAGGACTGTCGCTGGCGGCGCTGAGCCTGGGCCTGCCGGCATTCGCGCTGGTCAAGGTTGTCGCGCCGGCGTTTTACGCGCGCCAGGATACGCGTACCCCGGTGCGCGCCGGCGTCGCCGCGATGGTCGCGAACATGGTGATGAACATTCTGTTCGTCGGCGCCCTGTTCGCGCTGTGGCGCCAGCCCGGCGACCTTGCCGATGGCTGGCTTGCCGGGATTGCGCGCGTGCCGGGCCTGCACGCGGGGCTTGCGCTAGCCAGTGCCCTGGCAAGTTATCTGAACCTCTGGCTGTTGTGGCGTTCGCTGCGCCGGGAAGGTATTTTCGTGCGTCAACCCGGCTGGGCGATGCATCTGGTACGCCTCGCGTGCGCAAGTACGGCACTCGCTGTCGTGTTGCTTGTCGGCATGTGGATCTGGCCGGACTGGAGTGCCTGGACCACGGCCGTCCGGATCGAGCGTCTCGCTGTTCTGATACTCGCCGGAGGGCTCGCCTACGTCGGAGCGCTCCTGATCACCGGTCTGCGGCCGCGGGATTTGCGCGGAAGCTAGTGAGGGGTTCGGCAAGTAACTTTTATACGCGCACGTATCGCCCCAAGCCCCTCCCCTTGATGGGGGAGGGGTTGGGGAGTGGGTGACGGCTGCGTAGCAGGCGCCTGCGGCGCCTCCCCTCTCCCGCCGCGCTGCGCGCTTGGCTCTCCGGCCATCCATGGCCTTCGAGCCACTTGGGCTCCTGCCCATCGGATCTCTCTCACAAGGGGAGAGGTGGATTTTCATGCAAAGTTTCCTAACCGCCGCCCGGGCGACGACGACGCTGTAACCGGCAGCCAGTCACGCTTTCTCGCCAAGCCGGCATTGTCCGAACGGGCGCAATCGCTATACTGCCGCGATGAGAAAGGTTTATCGCGACGTCGCCGGGCCCTGCCTGACGCCGGACGGGAGCGTCGTGTGCATCGGCGCGTTCGATGGCGTGCATCGCGGACACCGCGAGGTGCTCGACCGCGTGTGCGCGCGCGCCAAGGAGCTGCGCGCGACGCCTGTCGCAGTCACGTTCGCGCCGATTCCGCGAATCTATTTCGGCCAGGACGTGCCGCAACTGACGACGGCGCGGGAAAAAGTCGCCGCGTTGCTCGAAGCCGGCATGCAGCGCGTGCTGCTGTTGCGATTCAACGCCGATCTTGCCGCGATGTCCGCCGAGGACTTCATCCAGCGCGTACTCGTCGACCGGCTGGCGGCCCGCGAAGTCTGGGTGGGCGAGGGCTTCCGCTTCGGGCACGACCGCTTGGGCGACCTTGCGATGTTGCAGCGCCTTGGCGCCGATGACTGGATGAGCGCCGACGTCGTGCTGCCGTATAAACTCGACGACGAGCGCGTCTCCAGTTCCCGCGTCCGCACGGCCCTCGCGGCCGGCGACCTTGCCAGCGCCGAGCGCATGCTTGGACGGCATTTCACGATGAGCGGCCGCGTGGTGCAAGGTGAACAGATCGGCCGCAAGCTCGGTTGCCCGACGGCGAACGTGCGGCTGGGCACGCGCATCGCGCCGCTCGGCGGCATCTTTGCCGTACGCATCCGCGGCGTCGGCGATCAGCCGCGACCCGGAGTGGCGAGCCTCGGTGTGCGGCCGACGATCAACGGCACCGAGCCGCTGCTCGAAGCACACGTGTTCGATTGGGATGGCGACCTGTACGGCAAAAGGATAGAAGTGGAATTTGTGAAGAAGATACGCAATGAAGAGAAATTTCCGGATCTCGCCGCGTTGGCGCAACAGATCAGCCGCGATGTCAGCGCGGCCAGGATCATCCTGGGCATCGCCGAGCGCGCGAGAGTCGGAGTGAAATTGTGACGACCGACTACAAGGGCACGATCAACCTTCCCCAAACCGATTTCGCGATGAAGGCCGACTTGGCCAAGCGCGAACCGGCAATGCTGGCGCAGTGGGAGAAGGGCGCGCGTTACGCGCAGATCCAGAAGCACACCGCGCAGCGGCCGCACATGTTCGTCCTGCACGATGGCCCGCCGTATGCGAACGGCGCGATCCATCTCGGTCACGCCGTCAACAAGATCCTCAAGGACGTCGTGGTCAAGTCCAAACTGATGGCCGGGCTGCGCTCGCCGTATGTGCCAGGCTGGGATTGTCACGGCCTGCCGATCGAGGTTGCGGTCGAGAAAAAGGTCGGCAAGGTCGGCGTGAAGGTCGACGCCGCCGAGTTCCGCCGGCTGTGCCGCGAATACGCGTCGAAGCAGATCGACCTGCAGCGCGAGGACTTCAAGCGCCTTGGCGTGCTCGGCGAATGGGAAAACCCCTATCGCACGATGGACTTCAAATACGAGGCCGACATCATCCGCGCGCTGGCAAAGATCGTCGCCAACGGCCACGTGCTGCGCGGCTTCAAGCCGGTGCACTGGTGCTTCGATTGCGGTTCGGCGCTGGCCGAAGCCGAGATCGAATACCAGGACAAGACCTCGCCCGCGGTCGACGTGGCTTACGACGCGATCGATCCGGCCGCGCTCGCGGCGAAGTTCGGCGTGCAGGCAGGCGCCGGTGACATCGTCGCCGTGCCGATCTGGACGACCACTCCATGGACGCTGCCGGCGAGCATCGCGGTCACTCTCGGCGCGGAACTCGATTACGTGCTGATCGAAGGCCCGCCGCGCGGTGGCAAGCGCCTGCTGCTCGTCGTTGCCGAAGCGCTGCTGGAAAAAATCGGCAAACGCTACAATGTGGAGAATGCCGCAGTTCTCGGTCGCGCCAAGGGCGCCGCCCTGGCTTCCCTTCCCCCGCTTGCGGGGGAAGGTGCCGAAGGCGGAAGGGGGCAGGGCGTCCCCGCGGGCTCGAGCATGCTGCGCCACCCCTTCTACGCCCGCGAAATCCCGATCATCCTCGGCGACCACGTATCGGCGGAGGAGGGCACCGGCGCCGTGCACACCGCCCCCGGCCACGGCGCTGAGGACTTCGCGGTCGGCCAGAAATATGGACTTGTGGACAAGTACACACCGGCCGAGCTGAACCCGCTCGGCCCGAACGGCGTCTAC
>DASRTK010000551.1:0-11755 GCA_035655975.1 Rudaea sp. | reverse complement strand
AGCGAATCGCTGCGCTCGATCGCCCCGCACAGCGACAACCCGCCGGCATACGTGTCGGGCGCGGACTCCAGGCTCATGACGGTCAGCGTCCCGCCCATCGACATGCCGGCGACGAACGTTTCTCGCGGCTTGCCGTGCTTCTCGCTGAAGTGCGCGCGCAGACGTTCGCCGTCGGAGACGGCCTGTTCGACCGCCCAGCCAGTCGCCGAATAGGCCGATTGCGCGACCGCGTAACCGCGATCGAGAAACTGGCGCAGCTGCGGCGCGATCGGATCGCGCGCCGGCAACTGCACCGGCGTGACCGCGTAGCCATGAAAATAGACGACGAGGCCGTGATTCCAGCTGGCCGGGATGTCGATGCGGTAGGCGGCGCCAGCAAGCGTGCCGGTCTCGACATTGGCCGGTTTTGTTGCTGCGCGCGGCGATGGATCGGAGCCTTGGGCACTGCAGCCGCAAGCGACGCACAGCAGGGCAATCAGCAAGCCGGTCCAGCGCATCTTTTTCGCCTCGCCTATGAATCGACCAACCAGACCGACGCGGGCACGGCGCCGCGCACGGCGCCGCCACCCGGGGATTGCGGCAAGATCATTCGGCCTTGTTTTCGAGCGGCGCAGCGCCCGCCTTCTCGAGCCGGGCATTCATCGCCGCGACGTCGCGCGCTTGCAGGGCCTGCCAGGACGCCACGGTCGTATCGGTCAGCGGCTGCAGCTTGGCAAACCCGGCCTGCGCGTCGGGCGACGGCGCGGCGTCGGCGCCGTCGACGGCGCGATTTAGCGCGTCGAGCGCTTCACCGACGTAGCGCAAGGTCTGTACCTGCTGCGGCGGAAACGACCAGCTGTTGTGCGGATTCGGAGCCGATTTCCCGCCGACCAGTGCCTGAACGCGCGCGCTGAGCGTATCGATGTCGCGCGCAAGCGCGGCGTCCGCGCCCTTGCGGCGCTGGGCCAGGGCCTCGAGCAGCTTGCCGGCCTCCTGCGCGGAGGTGGCGACGCGCACGCGCAGCGTTTCGATCTTGCGCGCGAGCGCGAGCTGCTGCGCATAGGCTTCGTCACCAAGCTTCACGCGCGGATCGGGGCGCACGGTCAACGGCTGGGTCATCCGCTGGCCGTCGACGGTCAGGGCAACCGTGTAATGTCCTGGCGGCACCCATACGCCGTCCGCGTACGGATTGTGCTCAGCCAGCACCTCCGGAGCCGCATGATGCAAGGGCCAGACGAAGCGATGCATGCCCGCAGCGGTCGACAGCACGACCGGTATCTTTGTCCACTCTGGCGCAATTTCCCATTTTGCCAGATCGATCTTGAGCGGCTCGACGTCACTGCTGTAGTGGCGCACGACATTGCCGGACGCGTCGAGGATTTCGAGCGTGACCGGCGCCTTCGGTGCGGCCTTGAGCACGTAGTCGATATAGGCGCCGTCCGGCGGGTTGGCCGCCATCGGCTCGTCTTTCGGCATCGGTGTGCCGGTGAATTCCGGGGAGCGCACGCGAACGGCGTCGCTCGGCGCGAACAGCCAGGCCGGCGCCGCGGCGACATCGGCATTGGCCTGCCGCAGCGCGGCGACGTCGTCGAGGATCCAGAAGCCGCGGCCGTGCGTGGCGATCACGAGGTCCTTGTCGTGCACCTGCAGGTCGCGCACCGAGGTCACCGGCAGGTTTTTCTGCAGCGCCTGCCAATGATCGCCGTCGTCGAACGACACATAGACGCCCTTTTCGGTGCCGGCATAGAGCAGGCCGCGGCGCACCGGGTCGGCGCGGACGGCATTGACGAAACTGCCATCGGGAATGCCGGCGGCGCCCATCTGCCAGGTCTTGCCGCCGTCATGCGTGCGGTAGACGTACGGCTTGAAGTCGTCGAGGCGATGGCGGTCGATCGCCGCGTAGGCACTGTCCGCGTCGAACGGCGAGGCGTCGAGGATGCCGACCTTCGACCACGGCGTCAGGCCTTTCGGCGTGACATTGTCCCAATGTGTACCGTCGTCGCGGCTGCGCCAGACCAGGCCGTCGTCGGTGCCGACCCACAGGTCGTGATCGGCGACGCGCGACGGCGCGATCGCATAGATGACGCCGCGGCGCGGGCCGCCGCCGAGATTGTTCGCGGCAGCCGGCGCATCGAGCGTCGCCGGCACGCCGGGGTTCTCGCGTGTCAGGTCCGGGCTGACCGTATCCCAGTGCTCACCGCCATCGCGCGTGCGGAACAGCTTCTGGTTGGCGAAGTACAACGTGTGCGGATTGCGCGGCGCAAATGTCAGCGGCAGGGTCCAGGTTCGGCGGTAGATGTCCGGTTCCGACAGGGTCGGATCGACATGGCGGGTCTGCTGCGTGCGCAGGTCGAGCTTGTCGACGCGGCCGCCGTAGATGATGTCGGGATTGTCTGGATCCGGCGCAATATTGTCGCTCTCTCCACCGGCCGTGACCTCGCGGAACTGGGTCATGTTGATGCCGTCGTAACTCGCGCCGCGGCTCGGCAGGCTGACCGCGCCGGAATCCTGCTGCGCGCCGTAGACCCAGTACGGAAAACGGTTGTCGGTGTTGACGCGATAGATCTGCGCGGTCGGCTGGTTGTACCACGAACTCCAGGTCGCGCCGCCATTCAACGTGATTTGAGCACCCTGGTCGGAAGCCAGGATCTGCCGCTCCGGCGCGCCCGGGTCGATCCACAGCGCGTGGAAATCGTCGCCGGTATGGTCGCCCTTGAGCGGGATGAACGTCGCGCCGCCGTCGTCGCTGCGCAGCACGATCGTGTTCGGCGCATAGAGGCGATCGGCATTCTTCGGGTCGGCGGTGATCTGGCCGAAGTACCAGTCGCGCTGCCAGATGCGCGCATCGCCGGTCTTCATCGTCCAGGTCGCGCCGGCATCGTCGGAGCGGTACAGGCCGCCGGCGTCGCCGTCGACCAACGCGTACACGCGCTGCGGCGCCGCCGCGGAAATCGCCAAGCCGACGCGGCCGACTTCGGCCGGAAAACCGTGCCCGGAGATCTGCTTCCAGGTATCGCCGCCATCGGTGGATTTGTATACCCCGCTGCCGGGGCCGTTCGACGGCGGATAGACGCTCCATGGCGGGCGCCGTGTCTGCCACAGTGCCGCATAGATGACGTTCGGATCGCCAGGCTGGAAGACGAGGTCGATAGCGCCGGTATTGGCATCCTTGCCGAGCACTTTCTGCCAGGTTTTGCCGCCGTCGCGCGAGCGGAACACGCCGCGCTCGGCGTTCGGCCCGTAGGGATGGCCGAGCGCGGCGACGTAGACGAGGTCGGCGTTGCCCGGATGCACGAGGATGCGCGCGACCTGCTGCGAATCGCGCAGGCCGATGTGCGTCCAGGTCTTGCCGGCGTCGGTGGATTTGTATACTCCGTCGCCCTGGGCGATATCCGAACGCATGTCGGATTCGCCGCTGCCGACGTAGAGGATTTTCGGATCGGATGGCGCAAGCGCAAGCGCTCCGATCGTGCCGATGCCCTGGCTGTCGAAGATCGGCTGCCAGGTGCGGCCGGCATCGCCGGTTTCCCATACGCCGCCATTGACCGAGCCGAAATAGAAATGTCTCGAGTCACCGGGGACTCCTGCGACGGCGAGCGCGCGCCCGGCACGGAACGGTCCGATCGTGCGCCAGTGCAAATCCTGGAACAGGCTCGGGTCGACGTCGGCCGACGCACTGGCGGCCACACAGAGCAAAACGGCGGCAAGCAGGTTTTTCGAACCCATGCTTGTCGAACCCCTGTTTCTCAAAACCATGGACAACTCCGGATCGGCAGGTCGGCCGCGCTGGCAGCGCGGCGGACCGGAATGATAGCGGGTCATGACCTCTGGCAGGGGTGCCATTCGTCGTGGAACGCGGGGCCCGCGCACACTATTGGTTGTTTTAACGTCGACACGGCACCATGTCGGCCACGGATCCAAGAAGTTTGCCGATGTCGACGACCCAACGCCCCAGCCATGCACTGACCCAAGGCGCGATCGGCAGGACGCTGGTCGCGTTCTCGCTGCCGATCCTGGCCGGCAACGTGCTGCAGTCGTTGAACGGCTCGGTCAATGCGATCTGGGTCGGCCATGGCCTTGGCGAGGCGGCATTGGCCGCGACCTCGAACGCGAACACGATCCTGTTCTTCCTGCTCGGCGCGATGTTTGGCATCGGCATGGCGGCGACGATCCTGGTCGGGCAGAGCATGGGCGCGAACAACCTCGACCAGGCCAAGCGCGTGATCGGCACGAGCCTGATGTTCTTCGTCGTGATTTCGGTCGTCATCGCCGGCATCGGACTGCTCGCGACCGAGCGCATGATGATCTGGCTGCACACGCCGGAAGAATCGCAGCCGCTCGCGGTCGCCTACCTGCGCATCATCTTTCTCGGGCTGCCGTTCCTGTACCTGTTGTCGTTCGTCGGCATGGCGCTGCGCGGCGCCGGCGATGCGCGGACGCCGTTCGTGTTCCTGGCGCTGAACGTCCTGCTCGATATCGCGCTGAACCCGCTCTTCATCTTCGGCTGGGGTCCGGTTCCGCGCATGGGCATCGCCGGGTCGGCGACCGCGACCCTGGTCGCGCAGGCCGTGACTCTCGGCGCGATGCTGGCCTGGCTGTACCGCAGCAAACACTTCCTGCGCATCCAGCGCGGCGAGGGACACTACCTGCGTGTCGATCCCGTCATCCTGCGCGCCCTGTTCACCAAGGGCGTGCCGATGGGCCTGCAGATGGTCGTGATGTCGACCTCGATGCTGGTGCTGATCTCGCTGGTCAACCAGTTCGGCGCGCACACGACCGCGGCCTACGGCGCCTGTTTCCAGTTGTGGAATTATATACAGATGCCGTCGATCGCGATCGGCATGGCCGCGGCGTCGATGGCCGCGCAGAACGTCGGTGCCGGGCTGTGGGAGCGGGTGGACCGGATCGCGATGGCCGGCGTCGGCTTCAACTTCGTCACGACTGGCACGCTGGTGACGCTGATCTACCTGTTCAACCGCGGCGCCTTGAACCTGTTCCTGCCCGGCACCGGCGGCGCGATCGAGATCGCCCAGCACATCAACGCGATCGTGGTCTGGTCGTTCGTGTTCTTCGGCGTGTCGTTCGTGCTCGCCGGCGTCGTGCGCTCGACCGGCGCGGTGATTCCGCCGCTGATCATCCTTTTCGTCGCGCTGTGGGGCGTGCGCATTCCGTTCGCCTACGGCCTCGTCGACTCGTGGGGCAGCGACGCGATCTGGTGGAGCTTTCCGCTCGGCTCGCTGATCTCGATGCTCCTGTCGAGCAGCTACTACCGCTTCGGCAACTGGCGCAGCGCGCGCATGCTCGGCCCGGTGCCTGCCGCGGTGCCGGCCGCGGCGGCGGCCGAGTGAACGAGGGTGCGGGCATGCTGCGCATATTGCTGATCGAAGATCAACGGGACATCGCCGCGAACATCTGGGACTTCCTCGAGTTTCGCGGCTTCGTCATGGACCATGCCGCAGATGGCGCGACCGGCCTGCGCATGGCGCTGGACGGAGGCTACGATGTCATCGTGCTCGATCTGGGCCTGCCCAAGCTCGATGGCCTGGACCTGTGCCGAAAACTGCGCGAAGCCGGCCGCGACACGCCGGTCCTGATGCTGACCGCGCGCGACACGCTCGAGGACAAGCTGACCGGCTTCGCCCAGGGCGCCGATGACTACCTGGTCAAGCCGTTCGCGATGAAGGAACTCGAAGCGCGCGTTCGCGCGCTCTACCGGCGCGGGCGCCTGCAACATGGCGAAGTGTTGCGGATTGCCGACCTGTCGCTCGACCCGGTCAACCTTCATGTAGAGCGCGCCGGCGAAGCGCTGACGCTGACGCGCGCCGGCTTCGTGCTGCTCGAGCTGCTGCTGCGCCGATCGCCACACCTGGTCCGGCACGCCGACCTGGCGCACGCGCTGTGGGGCGAAGCCGGCGGCGACATCGCCACGCTGCACACGCATCTTTCGGTGCTGCGGTCGGTAATCGACCGTCCGTTCAATAAGCAGTTGCTGCACACCGTTCACGGCTTCGGCTATCGCATGGCGGAGGCGGCCGATGCGTAGGCTCGGTCTGCGTACGCGCGTCGCGGCGTTGTGCGCCGTGCTCGGTCTGATCGTCAGCGCCTGCCTTTCGGCGGTCGCCGTGCATTTCTCCGATTCCTACGTCCACCGCCTGATCGACGAGATGCTGCGCGTCGAGGGCGACTATCTGCGCGAACGCTACGCCGCCGACGGCGTCGTTCCGCATCCGCGCACGAAACACTATTACGCCTTCGTCGGCGGCGCTGGCGCTGGCGAGCCCGCACCGGCCGATTTCGTCCGGCTCGGGCCCGGATTGCACGAGGTCGAGGACGGGCGTGGCGAACGTCACGTTGCAGTCTATGACGTGAACGGCGAACGTCTGTACGTCGTGCTCGACATCGGCCTGGAGAGCGTGCGCGAGCGCCGCCTGTCGCGCGACCTGTTTGCGCTGATGCTGTTCGGTAGCGCGCTGTCGGCCTGGCTCGGTTGGTTCCTGTCCGGGCGCGCTATCGAACCGGTGCGGCGCCTGGCGCGTCAGGTCGAGACGCTCGATCCGGCAGCGCACGCCGCCGCGCCGCTGGCGCCGGAATATTCGAGCGACGAGGTCGGCGTGCTCGCGCAGGCGTTCGACCGTTACCAGCAGAAGCTGCACGAATACGTGCGCCGCGAGCGCACGTTCACGGCCGATGCCAGCCACGAACTGCGCACACCGCTGGCCGTTATCCGCGGCGCGATCGAGGTATTGCTCGACAACGACGGCACCAGTGTGGCGACTGCGGTGCGCCTGAAACGCATGCAGCGCGGCGCCGATGAACTGCGCGACTTGCTCGACGCGTTGCTCGTGCTGGCGCGCAGCGATGAGCGCGCGAATGAAGACCGCACGCCGGACCTCAGCGCCCTCGTCGACTCGTTGTTGCGCGAACGCGCCGACGCGCTGGCCGAGAAACACCTCCGTCTCGAAGGCCAGCGCGACGCCGCCGTCGCCGTCGCCGCGCCGCCACGCGTGCTCGGTATCGTGATCGGCAATCTGCTGCGCGCGGCGACGCAATTCGCCGAAGGCGGCGTGCTGCGCGTGCAGGTTGCCGCGGACGCGTTGACCGTGGCGCACGAAGGCGACGCGGCCGCCGGCAATGGAACCGAGACTCCGGCCAGGATCGACACGCGCGAGCATGTGCTCGGCCTGGGCATGATCCGGCGCGTGTGCGAACGTCGCGGCTGGCTGCTCGACGAGAGCGTCGATGCCGGCGGGCGCGCGTTCGTGCTGCGCTTCGGGTAGGTGGGCCTTGGCCCACCGGTCCTCGGATTTTGATTCGCGTGATTTTGGTTTCGCGTAAAGAAAGACGGTGGGCCAAGGCCCACCCTACGTCTAGTCGATTGAACCACCGCAAAAACAAAGCCCGGGCAGGCCCGGGCTTTGGAGAACCGCAATACTGCTTCGTGCTAGGGCCCGTCAAGTGCCAGCCACGGAACCCCGTTGACGACGGCGACCCGCAACTGCGTCGGCACTTCGCGCGAGTTGTTCGCCGCCATCAGCATCTGCTGCGCCGTGGAGCCGCCCCGCAGGTAACCATCGTCGCCGCGCGTCGTCGCCGACTGCCATTCGAATCCGAGGCGCAACGCGCGCAGGTCGACGACCTGCCACGGCGAAACGTCGGAGAACGGGCCACCATCGATCGTCGTCAGGCTGCGCAGCAGCACGTCATTGCCGGAGCGCATCAACTGCAGACTGAACAGCGTCTGCCCGCTTGCCGACTGCGCGCTCGCGACTGTCGCCGGCGCAGGACCGAGCTTGGCCAGCAGGCCGCCATCGACGCCGAGTTGCGCCGTCACCGAAGCCGTCGCGCTGCTGCCCGCCGGGCTTATCGCCAAGGGCGCCGTTCCGGTCTCGAATCCACTTAAGAACACCACGACCGTGTCGGCATCGCTGGCGCTCACGTTGGACGCGTGACCCGTGATCTTCATCGAAGCGGTGTTGCTGACTTGGCCATTCGAATTGGCCGCCAGAACGGTCACGGAATATGTGTAGTCGACCTCCCCGCCGGCCGGCAACGTCGGACTGTCAACGGGCATGGCGCCGTTGCCGCCGCTGGTGGTGGCGCCACTGCCGCAGGTCGCGCCGCCACTCGCCGAGCAGTTCCACGATACGCCGGACAGCTGCGCCGGCAACGCATCCGTTATCGTCGGGGTAATCGTGCTGCCCGGGTTCGAAACGTGGATGACGTAGCTGACGACATCTCCGACTCGCACGTATTCGACATTGTCAGTCAGTGACAACGTAGGCGGACCGGCAGCGACACCGACGGAATCGGTATCGGTCGCCGTGTTGTTGGAGGGGGCCGCGTCGGTGACGCCGTTCGGCGCGCCGATGGTTGCCGTATTGGTGATCGTTCCGGTCGCCGCTGCCGAGACCGCGCAGCTGGCGCTGAATGTCGCGCTGCCGCCAACCAGCAGGTTGACTGAGCTGCTGATGTTGCCCGAGCCCGAAGCCGGACACGTACTGCCGGCGGATGCCGAGCAGGTCCAGGTGCAGGTCAGCGCTGACGGGAACGTATCGGTCACGATCGCGCCGGTCACGTTGCCTGGGCCGTTGTTGCCGGCCACCAGCGTGTAGGTCGTCGCGCCACCCGCACTCACGGACGCCGCCCCGTCGTTGTTGCTGATCGACAGGTCCGCTTGCGGGGTCAACGTATCGTTGTCGATCGCGCTGTTGTTGCCCGCATTCGGGTCGTTGACGCCGGCTGGTGCGGTGATCGTCGCTGTGTTGCTCAGCGTGCTTGTCGCCGACGCCGATATCGAGCATGTCGCCGTGAACGTGACGCTCGAGCCGCCGGGCAGGTTGACCAGGCTGCTGATGTTGCCCGAGCCCGACGCAGGACATGTGCCGCCGCTCGCCCCCGTGCAGGTCCAGGCGCATGCGCTCAGCGTCTGCGGGAATGCATCCGTCACTGTCGCGCCGGTAACGGCGCTCGACCCGGCGGGATTCGACGCGGTGATCGTGTACGTCACCGAGGTGCCCGGCGTCTCCGTCGTCGCACCATCGGTATTGGTGATCGACAGATCGGCGGTTGCGATCGTGCTGTAGCACGCCGTCGCATCATTGAGGATCGGCGTTGCCGTGGAACTGCTGGTCGACAGATAAGCGCGGTACTTGAGGTAGCGGTTTCCGTTGAACTGACTTAACGGGGCATTCGTTGTGGTGAAGTACGTTCCGGCCGTGCCATCGGGACCGACGAACGTGAACGGACCGGCACTGGAGTTGCTCGCCGCCGCCTGAAACTTCAGGGCTGTGCCAGTCGGCGCTGAGTTGGTCCACGACAACGTCGACCAGTTCGTCGAACCGGTTCCCGGGCTGCTGTCCTTGGCCGAAGAGGTAAAATTGCCCGAAGCCACGTATCCACCGCCGCCGCCGCTACCCATGTAGGTGATGAACACGGCATCGATGCCGACGCCGGATAAAACACGTGGGGTCCAGCTCCCACCGCTGTTGGTGCTGATCAGCAAGCCACCACCGGCGTAAACGTCGTTGCCCGTGAAGCTGCCCTTCGCGCTGTCGGTAAACAGCGCCAAACCGCCAGCATACGCCGACGCCAAGCGAACCACGATTGCGTATTTTGCGCCTGCGGTCAGGGTAGCGGGTTGCGCGAAGGTTGCCGTGTAGAACTTGAACGTCGCGCCAGCCGGCGAGAACGTCGGAATCGTCGCGCTCGCCAGTTCAGAACCGGTGGGCAGTCCGCCGGAGGTCGCGCGGATACTCACCGTGACTGGCGGGGGCGCACCGGAACAACCTGCGCATGCAAAGTTGACGTCAACGCGGCTCAATGACCCGGAAACGCCGGGCGTGAACGTCTGGGCGAGCCATTGGGTTGTATTGAATTCGTCGCCGTACTGAGTGTACGTGAGATTTTCCTGATCGACGTTGCCACCGGCGCTCGAGGATCCCAACAGGACGTTGCCCGAACTGGTTGTCAGGTCGACGCCTGCGGGCTGCCCCGCCTGGAAGTCGGTTTGGCTGGTATCGGTCAGGCAGTTGCCGGCAGCGCCCGCCGTGAACGCGGACAACAGCAACGAGGTTAGGGCCAGGAGCACACGTTTCATCTGGTGTTTCCAGAACAGGTCGTGCTTACGGCTCTGCCTTGACAGCGCGAACGATAGCCCGAACTTTGAACTATGAGTTGCAACCGGCCGAGCGGTCGCGAAGATTGGAGCTTGGACCCCCCGGCCTTCCCTTGAGGCGGAACTATCCCAGAGCACGAGCCTTCGAACCTTGACGATGGTCATGGTTTGTGAACGTTCGTCGGCTATTTCTGCCGTTTTTGTGCCCCAACTGACATTTTTCGCCCTCGGAGAACGTTTTGGGCGCAGGCCGCCTGACACCAGCCGTCATTTCCTGGCCCGAGTTCTAGGCAATCCGCCACGTGCGATCCGCGCGATTACGTGCTGGCCGAGGGTTCGGCGACGCGCCACGGTCCAAGCAGCGGATGCGCCGGTGGCAACTCTGCGCAGACCAGGGCGAAGTTGCGGCGCTGAGCTTAAATGGGCCTCGCGCCGAAAGGAGGGCGCGGGGCAAATTGGTGGGCCCACCAGGATTCGAACCTGGAACCAAAGGGCGAGACCGAGCGTTTGCGAGATGCGGTGAAGCGCATCTCGCGCGAGGTCGAGCGCCCGGACATGGGATGTCCGGGCCGGCGCCACGCACCAGGGACGGTTCGGTGGAAATGTTGGTGGGCCCACCAGGATTCGAACCTGGAACCAAAGGATTATGAGTCCTCTGCTCTAACCGTTGAGCTATAGGCCCCGCTTCAATCGAATAACGATGTCGCGCGCAGCGCGACGATCACTCTCCGCTCCAATCAAATAACGCCGTCGCGCGCCAGCGCGACAATCACTCCCCCTCTCCCGCGCCAGCGGGAGAGGGCACGGGGTGAGGGTCCTCCCGCTTGCGGGAGAGGGCAAGGGGCGAGGCAACGCTGCGACAGTCTAGCTTTTGCGGCCCCCAAACGAAAACGCCCGCTTCCGCGGGCGTTCTGTCTTTCGATCAGCAGCTTGAACTATTCCAGATCGAGGAACGACCGCAGCTGCTCCGATCGGCTCGGATGACGCAGCTTGCGCAGCGCCTTGGCTTCGATCTGGCGGATGCGCTCGCGCGTGACGTCGAACTGCTTGCCGACTTCCTCGAGCGTGTGGTCGGTGTTCATGTCGATGCCGAAGCGCATGCGCAGCACCTTGGCTTCACGCGGGGTCAGGCCGCCGAGCACGTCGCGCACGGTCTCGTGCAGGCCGGTTCCGGTGGCCGCCTCGACCGGCGATTCGATGCTCGTGTCCTCGATGAAGTCGCCGAGGTGGGAATCCTCGTCGTCGCCTATCGGCGTTTCCATCGAGATCGGTTCCTTGGCGATCTTGAGCACCTTGCGGATCTTGTCCTCGGGCATCTCCATCTTGACCGCCAGTTCCTCGGGCGACGGCTCGCGGCCCATCTCCTGCAGCATCTGGCGGCTAATGCGGTTGAGCTTGTTGATCGTTTCGATCATGTGCACCGGGATGCGGATCGTGCGCGCCTGGTCGGCGATCGAGCGCGTGATCGCCTGGCGGATCCACCAGGTCGCATAGGTCGAGAACTTGTAACCGCGGCGATATTCGAACTTGTCGACCGCCTTCATCAGGCCGATGTTGCCTTCCTGGATCAGATCGAGGAACTGCAGGCCGCGGTTGGTATACTTTTTCGCAATCGAGATGACCAGGCGAAGGTTCGCCTCGACCATTTCCTTCTTCGCCCGG
>DASRTK010000550.1:0-2354 GCA_035655975.1 Rudaea sp. | reverse complement strand
CAGCAGCGTGACGTCGCCGCCATCGTCCACGACCAGCTGCGGGCCGAGCCCGCCGGGGAACGTGACTGCGTCAAGCGTGCAGTCCCAATACTCTTCCAGCGACTCGCCCTTCCACGCGAACACCGGCGTGCCGGACTTGGCGATCGCGGCGGCGGCATGGTCCTGGGTCGAGACAATGTTGCACGAAGCCCAGCGCACGTCGGCGCCGATGTCCTTGAGCGTTTCGATCAGCACGGCCGTCTGGATCGTCATGTGCAGCGATCCGGTCACGCGCACGCCATTGAGCGGCTTGGCGGCAGCATGCTTCTTGCGGATCGACATCAAACCCGGCATCTCGTGCTCGGCGATGTCGATTTCCTTGCGGCCCCAGTCGGCGAGCGACAGGTCGGCGACTTTGAAGTCTTCCTTGGCGGCGGACGGTTTTACGACAGCGTTCATTGGCGTTTACTCCAGTTGGTTGAAGAGTCCGGCACGTGGTTGTGCAGGCTCTCTACTGGGCGCCCTTGCGTTAAAGCGGAGTCCGCCGAGCGTCTCCCCGGTCACGTTTCGACAAAGCGACCATATCAGCAGTCGTTTTGCAGATTCATGCGCGGGAATGCAGCGCCCCTCGGCGGAGGCGAGGGATGGCCATTATATCGCTTATTCCGGATGAAGAGATAGATACCTTTTTAGGTGTACAGGCCATAGGCGCGCCAGCCCCTGATTGCTGATTGTGCGACGCAGCAAGTCGTGGCAGAGTGGCTGAGCCCGGAAGGGCTGTTTCAAACGATCTGCCGGCCGTGAAATGGGTCTTTTGTTCTCGGTAGATAGACGCCACTTCTGGCAAACAGAACGACAATTTTTCTCAGTCTATTGCGGAAGATCGGCGACGATCGACGATGTTAGCCGAAAGTAACACCCGGAGTCCGTGGACGGCCTGTGAACAAGCAACGCGACATCGAGTTCCTGCCAAACGACAGCGCCCTGCGCGAAGACGTGAGCCGGCTCGGCCGGATCGTCGGCGAGATGCTGGCCGAGCAGCATGGCGACGACTTTCTCGGCACGGTTGAGCGCCTGCGCACGACGGCGATTCGCCTGCGCGCCACCGGCGCGCCACCTACGGAATTGGCGCAGGAACTCACCGGGACCGGGCCGGCGTTTGCCGATCGCCTGACGCGCGCGTTCGCGACCTATTTCCGCGTCGTCAACATTGCCGAGCGCGTGCATCGCATCCGTCGCCGGCGCGAATACGAGCGCGCGCGCGCAACGCCGCAGCCCGATGGCCTGCACGACGCCCTGCTGCGCCTGCGCGATGCCGGCGTCGGACTCGACGAATTGACGCAGTGGCTTGCGCGAACCGATGTCGAACCGGTCTTCACCGCGCATCCGACCGAAGCGATCCGGCGCACGATGCTCGAGAAGGAACAGATCATCGTCAAATGCCTGGTCGACGATCTCGACGGGCAACTCACGCCGGGTGAACGCACGGCCGATATCGCGCGCTTGCGCATGGCGCTGACGACCGGCTGGCAGACGGCCGAAACCTCGCACCTGCGGCCGCGCGTGCAGGACGAATTCGAGCACCTGGGTTTCTACGTTGGCGATCCGCTGTACCGGGTGATCCCGGTGTTCTACGAAGTGTTCGAAACTGCGTTGCGCGCCGTGTATGGCGACTGCCCGGAATTGCCCACGCTCGTTCGTTTCGGCTCGTGGGTCGGCGGCGATATGGACGGCAATCCGAACGTCAACGCGGAAACGATCGCCAGCACGCTGCGCATGCAGCGCGCGCTGATCATCGATCGCTACGAGCGCGAGACAGCCACACTCGCGCGCAGCCTGAGTCAGACCATCGATCACGTGCCGGTTGACGCAAGCGTCCTCGAACGCATCGCCGACTATCGGCGTCTGATGCCGGCCGCGGCGGCCGCCGTGAATCCGCGCTACGACGACATGCCGTACCGCGTCCTTCTGACCTTGATGCGCGCGCGCTTGCGCGCGACCGTCGCGGAAAAAGACGGAGCCTACGCCGGCGCACGCGATTTCATCGCCGACATCGAGCTGATTGCGCGCAGCCTGAGCGCTCACCGCGGCGTGCACGCCGGCTGGTTCGCCGTGCGGCGCCTGCTCTGGCGCGTGCGCACGTTCGGTTTTCATCTGGCGCGTCTGGACGTCCGCCAGGATTCGCGCGTGCACGCCCAGGCGCTCGCCATCGCGCTCGGCGACGAGCAGTGGGATGCGCGCGATGCGGCGGCCCAGGCCGGCACGTTGCGTCCGTATGCATCGGGCGACCTGGAATTGCCGGAGCCAGCCGATGCTCCCGGAGTCGCGCTCGACGCGGTCTTCGATCAACTCGCATTCGCGCGCGACAGCTATGG
>DASRTK010000549.1:0-18302 GCA_035655975.1 Rudaea sp. | reverse complement strand
CCGGCCGCCGACGCAATGCGCACGATCGCCGCGCACCAGTCGATCGACGCGAACGTCGCGAAGGTTTACGGGCGCGGCGAAGGCGTCGGCGGCACGATCCTGGCCACCGGCCAGCCGTTCGCCGGCCGCTACGGCGACCTGGCGAAACCGGTCGTCGCGGCCATCGCCGACCACCAGGTCATGGGCCTGCCGATCCGCTGGCAGGACACCCTGCTCGGCTACTTCGCCGTGAGCCTTGCGTCGCCACGCAAGTTCCGTCCGGCGCAGATCGAGATCCTCGAGCTGATCGCCCGCATCGCGGCGATCGCGATCGAGCATTCGCGCCGCCAGGAGGAATCGCGCCGGCGCAGCTCGCGCTTCGAACTGATTGCCCTCATTGCTGCCGACATCCATCGCGAACCGGACCGCGATGCGCTTCTGCAGCGGGCGGCCGATGCGATTCATGGCGTGCTCAAGTTCCCGAACGTCGACATTCCGCTGATCGATCCTTCCGATCCCAATACGCTGGTCGTGCGCATCCGCGGCGGCAGCTACAAGCGCAAGATCCAGAAAGTAGACTACCTGCCGATTTCCGGAGGCATCATGGGTGCCGCCGTGCGCGAAGGCCGCACGCAGCTCGTCAACGACGTACGCAGCGACCCTCGCTACCTGTGCCCGCCCGGAGTCACGTCCGCCCGGGCCGAGCTGGCCGTGCCGATCTGCCTCGGAGACCGCGTACTCGGAGTGGTCAACGTCGAAGGCGACCGCCCGTTCGATGAGCTGGATCGCCGCAGCCTGGAAGTCATCGCCGACTATCTGGCCGTCGCCATCGACCACGCACAGCTGTCCGGCAAGGTCAGCGAAGCCGCCGTGCTCGCCGAACGCCAGCGTCTCGCGCGCGAACTGCACGACAACGTCACGCAGATCCTTTCCTCGATGAGCCTGTTGAGCCAGACGCTTGGCGCCGCGTGGCAACGCAGCCCCGCCGAGGGCGAGCGCCGTGTTGCCCGGCTGCAGCAACTGGCCCAGACGGCATTTGCCGAAATGCGCATGCTGTTGCGCGAACTGGCGCCGCCGGACTCGGCAAGTCACCCCGCGATCTCGCGCCAGGGGCGATCGTTCGTCGGGCTCGAAAACCTGCGCACTCAGGCGTTGCCCGGCGCATTGACGAAACTTCTGGCGGCCATGATCCCCGACGGACTGGCGGTGAAGACCGGATTTTCGGGTTACGTCCCGCAGCAACTCGAGAATGAAGAAGCGCTCTATCGGGTCTGCCAGGAAGCCGTCTCCAATACGGTGCGCCATGCCGGCGCCAAGCGCCTGCGCATCGAAGCGGCCGTGACAGCGACCGAAGCCGTGCTGCGCGTCGCCGACGACGGCCGCGGACTCAACAGCGAGTTCCGGCCCGGTGTGGGCCTGGGGAGCATGCGCGCGCGTGTCGAGGGCCTGCACGGGACCTTCCGCGTTTCGCCGGGCAATCCGCGCGGCACGCTGATCGAAGCGCGCCTGCCGCGCGCGGACCGCGACGACGGCGCGAACTAGTATCTCGGCCATCAGTTGCGCACTGCGGCGCAGCGTCGTAACTTAATGACGGGGTAGCTGGGGAGCGACACCAATGATCAAGGTCTTCAGCGTCATGCTGACGCTGTTCGCTTGCGCGAACACTTATGCGGCAATCTGCACCTGGACCGGTGCCGGTGAAGCCACGACCCATCCGCTTCGGCACCGACCGAGATTCAGTTCACACCGGCCGCCGTGGTGTCCGATCTGGTTCATCACGATGGTTTCGAGTGAATCAGAAGAGTCGCGCCGAACTGCAGTGCAACCGATTCCCGGAAGCGGCGCGCTGGACGGCGCGCAGGGACTGGTCGCTTGGGCATTGACTGACAAATGGCCGGCCGCAACCTGACTTTGGTCAGTGGCGTCGGCAGGGCCGGAAAGTGACTCTATGCTCTCGTCAAACCAGGTGCCGAATCAGTCGATGAGTGCTACTTTCCCCGAGCCATCCCGTCAGGACATTTCCGCGATGCGCATCATCCTGGTCGACGACCACGCGATCGTACGCGAAGGCGTGCGCGCGATACTCGAAATGCAGGAAGACATGCAGGTCGTCGGAGAGTTCGCGAACGGAGCGGACGCGCTCGCGGCTGCCGGGGGGTTGTCGCCGCACCTGGCGCTGGTCGACCTGAAAATGCCGGGCCTGTCCTGCGTCGAGACGATTCGCGGCCTGCACGAACGCGTGCCCGGCATCCGTGTCCTGGTGTTCACGAGTTTCGGTGAAGACTCGCTGATCCGCGCCACTCTCGATGCCGGAGCAACCGGATTCCTGATTAAGGATGCGCTCAAGGACGATCTGCTCAAAGCGATCCGCAGCGTCGCCGCCGGCCAGCCGTATCTCGCCCCGGCCGCGCAGCGCCAACTGATGGAGTTGCTGCGCAAGCCGTGGGAATCGAAGGAAGCACTCACGGAACGCGAAACCGACGTGTTGCGGCTGATCGCCGAAGGCCTGTCGAACAAGCACATCGCGCGACGCTTGAACCTCACCGAAGGCACTGTCAAAGGCTACGTCAGCCAGATACTGGCAAAACTTCACCTCCAGGACCGCACGCAAGCTGCGTTGTATGCGGTGCGCACGGGTTTGCTCGAGAGGCCGGCGTAGCCCGCGCCCTCTCGCTGCCCGCAGCCGTTTGTCATCGCGACGCCGCCGGCAGAGCCGCGTTCAATCGCCGCGAACAGTCCGAACGTGCGCCAGTTCACTGTGTCCTTCGGCATAGGCGCCCGCGGACGATCTGCGTAAGATGCCGCGACTTCCATCGGAGCCACACATGCGCACATTGTCCCTCGCCGCCGCCATCGCCTCGTCGCTAATGGCCACCGCCGCTTTCGCAGCCGACGACGCGGCGCCGCCCGCCCAGACCGTCTTGCATTGCGGTCACTTGATCGATGCGGAGGCCGGCAAGTTGCTCGGAGCATCGACGATCGTGATCGAAGGCGACAAGGTCAGGGAGGTGCGCAGCGGCAAGGTCGATGTCGCCGGAGCCAAATCGATCGAATTGAATGATGCGACGTGCCTGCCGGGCTTGATCGACAGCCACACGCACCTGACCAGTCAGACCAGTCCCACCGGCTACTCGGATCGATTCCGCTGGAACGCAGCCGACTATGCGATTCGCAGCACTGTCTACGCCAAGACGACGCTCGAAGCGGGATTCACGACCGTGCGCAACGTCGGCGACAGCGAATACGATTCGGTCGCGCTGCGCAATGCAATCAACGGCGGCGTCGTCCCGGGTCCGCGCATCTTCACCGCCGGCAAGGCGATCGGTTCGACCGGCGGCCACGGCGATCCCACCAACGGCTATCGCCAGGACCTTGCCGGCGATCCGTCGGTCAAGGAAGGCGTGATCAACGGTGTCGACGATGCCTGGAAAACCATCCGCCTGCATTACAAGAATGGCGTCGACCTGATCAAGATCATGCCGTCGGGCGGCGTGCTCGATGAAAGCAGCAGCGCCGACAACGCGCAGATGACGATCGAGGAAGTAAAGGCGATCGTCGCCGCCGCGCACGACTACGGCTTCACCGTCGCCGCGCACGCGCACGGCGCCGAGGCGATCCGCCGCGCGGTGGTCGGTGGCGTCGACTCGATCGAGCACGGCACCTACATGGACGACGCCGACATCAAGCTGATGAAGGAACACGGCACCTGGTATGTGCCCACGATCATCGCCGGCAAGTACGTGCAGGAAATGGCCGAGAAACCCGGCTATTACCCGCCGCAGGTAGCGGTCAAGGCCAAGCAGGTCGGGCCGCTGATCCAGGCGACCGCCGGACGCGCATACAAGGCCGGCGTCAAGATCGCGTTCGGCACCGATGCGGCGGTCTATCCACATGGCATGAACGCGAAGGAATTCGTCTACATGGTAGAAGCCGGCATGCCGACGATGTTCGTGATCCAGGCCGCGACGACGCATGCTGCGCAGTTGCTCAAGCACGACAAGGAGCTCGGCAGCGTCGCTCCCGGCAAATTCGCCGACGTAATCGCTGTGCCGGGCAATCCGCTCGACGATATTACACTTTTGCAAAAAGTGAACTTTGTCATGAAGGCCGGCAAGGTCTACACCGTCGGACCGAAGCCAGCGGCGGCGTTGGCCGCAGCCGGCTCGACCGCGTCACCCGAGGAACTGGAGGGTTTCTGAGAACTGGTCGAACGCGGAAACTGCCTGCGCGCAGGTCCATCGTTCACCCATGCACCAGCGCGTAGCGAGAGCAACGACGCGGACAGGATCGTGGTCGCAACTGCGACCCCGATCGACGAGATCCACGGCCCCGCGATCGCGCTCTTCAGGGGCAGGTGGCGAACCCGATATCGGGGCAACAGACCGTGATCGACTTGTCGGCGGACATCGTCACCGTCGTGTCCTGGTTGGTGTCGGTGGCGCCGCCATCGGTTCCCGTCCAGAAGCCCCAGACGAAATACGTTGCATTGGCGGTATCGCCGTGCAGCGGAATGACCCTTCCCTGCTCAAACAAACTCGCCGGAGGAGCGCTGGTCGGAGCGCCGTCGTTCACGCTGACATCGCACCAAGCCAGGATGTCGTCGATGGCGAGAGTGAACATTTGCTCGAACCCCCCGGGGAAAATCTCGTCGCCGGGTGCCAACGTGACAACCGAAGTAGCGTTTGGCAACCCAAATGGCAGCACGCCTCCTCGTGCCCACGGCGCCGGGGATGCAACCAGGGCCGCCGCGGCCCATACCAAGGCTCTCGCTTGCAACATTGGACCTCCCTTACGCGCGTTCAGCGCGGCAGCCTTAGAATGGGTGCCTCACTGGCAGTGCCAGGTTCACTGCCCCGGCACTTCGGCGGGGTCAAGGTCAAGCAGAGTCGTGGAAGATGATTCCCAGAGTGTGCCTCCGGCCTGAGCGCAGGCGGCTGACGCCGTGGCGCAGGTTGACCCGATAGACACCACGCGTGCCGTGTACGGGACGATGGTGCACGGCAAAGATCACCGCATCGCCTTGACGTAGCGGCACGACTTCCGCGCGCGATTGCATGCGCGGCCGTTGCTCGGTCAACACGAACTCGCCGCCGCTGAAATCGTGTTCCGGTTCGGACAGCAGGATCGCCAACTGAAGCGGAAACACGTGCTCGCCATACAGGTCCTGATGCAGGCAGTTGTAGTCATCGACGCCGTATCGCAGCAGCAGGGGCGTTGGGCGCGTCTGGCCTGCGGCGTGACAGCGCGCAATGAATTCCTCGTGCCCCGGCGGGTAGCGGACATCGATGCCCATTGCCGCGTTCCAGCGGTTGGCGATCGGCGCCAGCCACGGATAAGCCGATTTTCTCAACTGGCCGACGATCTCCGGTAGCGGATAACGGAAGTACTGATACTCGCCTCGGCCGAAACCATGCCGCGCCATGACGACGCGGCTACGGAAGTGCAAGGCACGCTCATATAGGCCGGATAACGCGTCGCATTCGACCGCGCTGAGCAGACGCTCAACCTTCGCAGCGCCCGACTCGTCGAGATCACCCGACACGCGATCCCAATCGATCGCACTCACGCGCTCGGCAACATTGCACCCTGTAACGATTTCAGTCATCGCGCGCGCGTTCATGACCGCGACGCTCGGCGAAAGTTGGCGGCAAGTGACGGCATATCGTGGCTCCCGACTGTGGCTTCCATGGGCACTACCTTACTGACGACCGGCGCCACAAACACTCCGAATCTTGCGACAACCCTGCCCCGCGCTCGCGCGCATGTCAGTGATCGACGGCAGACGACGTAACCCCCAGTGAGCGACGCATTTCGACCTGAACGTCAGTGTCGGCGGCGAACCCGGAGCAACTACATGCCACAGCTTCTGCAACGTACACCTCAATACCAACTGCCGGCCCTGGCCGAACACCTTCGCTATGGAACCACGCAAGCCAGGTCATCTGGGGCTTTCACCCCCTGTGCTGGCCGCCGGCACGCCGCGCTCTCTACGGTGCTTGGACTTCTGTTTGCGGCATGCTGCATGGCCGCCTCCGCCCAGATTGCTTTTCAGGCTCAGCCGGTACTGGTCACCGGCCCCAGTCCGTTTTCGCTCGCGACAGGGGATTTCGATGGCGACGGCAAGCTCGACCTGGCAGTCGCGGCCAGCGGCAACGGCGATGTATACGTTTATACGGGAAGCGGAGATGGAGTATTTCACTATTCCAGCTACCGGGCGACCGGGCCAGCCCCCGTCTCCATCGTCGCCGCCCACCTCAGACACGTACCCCAGTTCGACCTGATCGCCGGACTCGACAGTCCCGCGAATCCTCCCACGTCCACCTATGGCCTGGTCGGTACGTTGCTCGGCAATGCAAATGGGACTTTCCAGTCGGAGTCGACTCATGCGATCGGCTCCGTCGACTATGTCAGCCACTCGGTTTACTCGGTCGCAGTCGACGACTTCGATCAGGACGGATATGCCGATATCGTCGCCACGAACGCTCAGGACAATACCGTCTCGGTGCTATTCGGGCATGGCGACGGCACGTTTGAGATTGCCGCGAACTACCAGACCGGAATTTCACCGCGTGCAGTCGTAATCGGGGACTTCGCCGGGCTCGGCAACGCCGATATCGCGGTAGCAGACTTCGCCGACAACACGGTCTCCATCCTGCTCAACAATGGCAACGGCAGTTTTGGATCCCGGGTGTCCTATGCAGCCGGCACCGGGCCGAATTCGATTGCCGTCGGCGATTTCAATGGTGATGGCATCGCCGACCTTGCAGTAACCAACTTCGGCAGCGACAGCACCCGGGTTCTGATCGGCGATGGCCACGGCCATTTCGCGTGGAATGGCATCGTCATTTTCTCGCCGACGCCGACATACGTCGCAACAGGCGATTTCGATGGCGACGGCATCCTCGACCTCGCGATTGCCGACTACAGCGGCGGCTACGTCTACGTCGAACGTGGCGTCGGCGACGGCACCTTTCAGTTCATCCAGGCTTTCTCTGCCGGCGCCGGCCCCAATTCGATCGTGATCGGCAACTTCAACGAAGATGGCAAGTTCGACCTCGCCGTGGCCGATCGCGCCACCAACACGGTCACCGTGCTGCTCAATGTTTCAATTCCAACCGACCGCGTTTTCTCCTCGGGATTTGAGCCCTAGTGGACCGCTTGATTCGGAACTGATTCTGCGCGTCGACGCCAGGGTTGGAGGCAACGCATGTCACGACTTCACACGATCGCACTTGTTCTAATGCTCTTCGTTCCGGGCGCCTTTCTCGCCTCCGCGCGGGCGCAGTCCAGTGGCGGAGCGTATGTCATCGATCCGGCCGCCGACGCTGGCGGCGCGGCCGCGCTGAGCGGCGGCCCATTCCGCTTGAGTGCCACCGTCGGGCAGCCGGCGACGGCGTTGCTGGTCGCGTCCGGTTACCGACTCGAGGGCGGTTTTCATCCAACCCTCAGCGACCGGATTTTTTCCAGCGGTTTTGATCAATGAGGAAGTTCGCCATGCGTTATCTGTCTTGTGTACTTGCAATGTGCCTGCTCTGCGCCGGCTCTGCGCTAGCGACTCCGCTCGGTTCGGATTTCACCTATCAGGGCCAGCTCACCGACAACGGTTCGCCGGCCAATGGCCATTACGACTTGCAATTCGCGTTGTTCGTCGCGGCAAGTGGCGGCAGCGCGGTCGACACCATCACTCTGACTGATCAGTCGATCAGCGGCGGCTCGATCAACGCCTCGCTCGACTTCACCGATGCACCGTACAACGGCCAGGCCTTGTGGGTCGAAGTCAGCGTACGCCATGCAGCCAGCGGCACTTACGTCGCGTTGGCGCCGCGTCAGGCCATCACCGCGACGCCGTATGCGCTGTTTGCGTTGAGCGGCAATCCGGGGCCGATGGGACCGCCAGGATCTGCCGGGCCTGTCGGAGCGCCAGGCGTGCAAGGGGTACCAGGATCAATCGGCCCGCCAGGAGTCCCGGGCTTTGTCACGCTTCCGTACAGCGGGAGCACCTCCAACGGCGGCGCCCCTGCCCTTCAAGTCCAAAACACCACCAATACCGGCGTGGCGGGACTGAGCGGCTCCGGGACCGGCGTGTATGGCACCACCGAGGGAACCAGCGGCCAAACCGGCGCCGCCG
This sequence comes from Rudaea sp., assembly GCA_035655975.1. Classification (GTDB taxonomy): domain Bacteria; phylum Pseudomonadota; class Gammaproteobacteria; order Xanthomonadales; family Rhodanobacteraceae; genus Rudaea. Next base: position 10,195 of record DASRTK010000549.1, on the reverse strand, counting down.
GCGTGTGGGGCGACAGCCATGACTACTATGGGCTCTGGGGCACCAGCGTCGGGAATGCCGGTACCGTCGGCAACAGTACCAACGCCGCCGGCGTAGCGGGTGCCAGCGTGAACAACGACGGAGTCGTGGGCACCGGCACGAATGGCGTCCACGGGATCAGCATCAGCGGCTGGGGCGTTTGGGGGCACAGCACGAACGGCGACGGCGTGCACGGCGAGACTGCCAATCCGAGCGGAAATACCAGCGGCGTGGCCGGGTTCGGAGCCGGTGGCAATTACGGCGTGTATGGAGGAAGCACGAGCGGCGCCGGTGTGCATGGCGACTCCCAGAGCGGATATGGAGTGAGCGGCACGAGCGCAACTCTCTTTGGCGTGGTCGGTCAGTCGGGGCGCGTTGGCGTCTTCGGCACTACGTTGTCGTCGAATAGCCCGGACGCCGGTGTGTATGGCTCGAGCCTATCCAATGACAGCAGTGCCCCAGGTGTTCTCGGCGAAAGCCATTCGTCCGCACCCGGTGTCTTCGGAAAGAGTTCCCTGGGGATCGGCGTTAGCGGCCTTAGCAACTATGGCCACGGTGTCTACGCGACAAGTTCCGGCGCCGGACTCAACGGCTCTGCCTTCTCGGCGAGTGCACTGGCTTCCAACGGCATCGCCATCTACGGCTATGCAAATTCCGGCGACAACACCGCCGTGTTCATTAACGACAACGCCGCAGGCGGCCTGATCGTTGGCGCGGGCGCAGGCGGCGCGCTGAAATTCCTGGTCAATGCGACCGGCGAGGTTTACGCGCATGGTGCATTCCATGCGAACGGCGTCGACTATTCGGACCGGCTTCCCTCCGACCAGGGACTGGAACCGGGCGACGTCGTGATCATCGGCAACGATGGCTTGCTGCATCGCTCGACGGCGCCAAACCAAGCCGATGTCGCCGGCGTCTACTCGACAAAACCCGGCGTCGTCGGCCAAGCCGAGGAAGAGCAGCGCACGACGATTCCGGTTGCGCTCGCGGGCGTGATCCCGGTGAAGGCGACGTCCGAAAACGGCGTGATTCGCGCCGGCGATCTGCTCGTGTCGTCGTCGCAGCCGGGTCGTGCGATGCACGCACCGAAAAATCCGCGTCCTGGCACCGTAATCGGCAAGGCGATGCGCGCGCTCGATCGCGACAGCGGCGAAATCGAAATGCTGGTGATGCTGCGGTAGGGCAGTTCGCGACCGCGCGGGCCGGGAAACCTCTCACGATCGTCTTTGAGCGCGGCAGCGTACAGACGACCGAATCGGCGCACGCGCATATTGCGGCCGTGAAAGCGCCGTCCGTCCGTTCCTGCGCATACAAGATCGCTTTCGCCCATCAACGGAGATTTCGATGCGTGTCTTGATCAAGTGTTGCGGTTTGGCGTTGATGCTGTGCGCGACGGCCTGGTGTCTTGCCGACAGCGAGGATGGCAAGGATTGCGAAGCATGCAGCGACGCCGGCGTGCTGGCGCGCTATCCCGGCGCGGTCCTGCTCGGCGCCGATCAGAAGGCATTCGACGAAGCCGTCGTTCCGGCTGGTCCGTCGCTGAAAAACGATGACGGGGCTACCGTGGCGCCCAAGGCTCTCACACTGGCAGGCAAGCGCACCCGCCTGTTTTATTTCGCACCGGCCCAGCGCAGCGGCCTGGAGGTGTTCGCCAATTACCGGGAAGCGCTGGAAAAAGCCGGCATGAGCGTGGTCTGGAGCTGCTCGAATGCCGAGTGCGGTCCGGAATTCCTGGGCCAGGCAATGGAGATCATGCATGTCCATCTGACCAATACCCCCGAAGCGGATCTGAATTTCACTCTTGGCGAAACCCCGCGTTACCTGCTCGCCACGCAGGCCCGGCCGCAAGGCAATCTGCATGTCGTGGTATTGGTCGCCGACATACCGGACAAACAACGCCCCGGCATCGACGTCATCCAGGTCGAAGACAAGCCGATGGACAAGGGCATGGCCGCGACGCAGACGAACGCGTCCGCGGTCGTCGAGCGCAAGCCGGCGGACAAGATGGATGCGGGGTTGGAGGACGCCGCAGCGTTGGGCAAGAATCTTGCGAACTCCGGCCAGGTAAACGTGTACGGCATCCATTTCGACTTCGACAAGGCAGATATCCAACCGGAGTCAAAACCGCAGCTCGACGAGATCGCCAAGCTGCTCGCCTCCGATCCGGCGCTGAAACTGCGCGTCACCGGCCACACCGACAACGTCGGCAGCGCCGAGCACAACCGGGCCCTGTCCAAGCGCCGCGCCGACGCAATCGTCGCCGCGCTGGCCGCCAACTACGGAGTCTCCGCGGAGCGCCTGACCTCTGCCGGGCTCGGCGCTTCATTGCCAGTGGCCAGCAATGACAGCGATCAGGGGCGCGCGATGAATCGGCGTGTGGAGTTGATCAAGCAGTAGCAGCGCAAACTCAGGGCGTCTTGGGCAATTCGGCTAGCGCCTCACGCACGGGTCGTGTCATCCAGTGATCGATCCCGCGCACGGGCTGCAGGGCCAGGAGCGCGGCTTGCAGTTCGGTTCGCGCGCCAGCGAAGTCCGCTCTTGCGGCAAGACACTGTCCGTGCACCGCCATCGCTTCGGCATGACGCCATCCGGTTTTCGGGTCATCGGACGGACGCAGCTCCAGCGCCTGGTTCGCCGCAGCGCAACCGGCGCCGATGTCACGCTGAGACAGGGCGATGCGCGCCTGCACCAGCAGCGCGTTCGCGAGTTGCTCCGGATTCGCCGGTTTGATCGCATCTAGCACATTTACCGCATTGTCCACCTGTATACGCGCACCGGGCAGGTCGCCCGAGGCAGCCAGTGCGGCGGCGTAGTGCACCCTCGCCGCAGCCGACTCGAGCACCGGCATCCCGGTAGCGTCTTCACGCATGGCCTGGGCCTGACGATGCTGTTCCACCGCCTCGGCCGGCCGGCCGGCCAGACGCAGGACGATGCCAAGCTGGTCCATCGTGAACGATACGAGAAAATGTTTCTCGCCGAGCTGCGTGCGCCGCGCGTCCAGCACTTCGCGAATCAACCGCTCCGATTCGGCCAGATCGCCGGACTCGCGCAGGGCGACCGAAAGATTGGCCTTCGAGCCCAGCGCGAAGGGATGCTCGGGCTTGCCCTGCGCCACCCAGACAGCGAGCGCCTGGCGGCTGTAATCGGCCCCACCGGCGAAATCATCGAGGTGCAGGTGCAGGATCGCGAGATTGTTCAACGTCGCGGCCACATCGGGATGTTGTTCTCCGAGCACGCGGCGTTGCATTGCCAGCGCTTCGAGATACTGCGGTTCCGCGTCAGCAAAGCGCCCGAGTCGATCGAGCGCGCGCGCGTGATTGACCAGCGCGGTGGCGAGTAGTGGATGGTCCATGGGCAGCAGGCGGCGATAGATTGCTGTCGCCTCTTCGAGTGGCGGCAACGCTTCCGCGACATGTCCGGCCTGCATTCGGAACGAGCCAAGATTGATCAGGTTCTCGGCCACATCGAGATGGTTCTCGCCATACAGTGAGCGAAACATCGCAAGCGCCTCTTCAGTCAACGCGGCGCCTTCGTCGATGCGATGCATGTCGCTGTAGAGCACGGCCAGTTGGTTGAGAGTTGCGGCGATTTTTGCGTCCGGCGCCTTCAGGCTGGCGCGCAGCATGGCCAGCGCCTGCTGCAGCAATGGCTCGGCTTTCTTGAAATCGCCCTGGCGGCGAGCGATCTCGCCTTGCAGTGCCAGATCGAGCGCAACGGTTGCACCGTTGGCGCCGGCGCGATGCGTCGCCAACGCAATGCCGACGCTTTTTTCAGCCGCTGCATAGTCGCCCTTTTCATATTGCGCGCGCGCAAGCTGGGCGAGTGTGTTGGCCCGGATCGGGTCGTCCGCAGCGCCTTGGTGCAAGGCCAGTGAACGCTCGAGCAACACAATCGCGCGCTCGTGTTGACCCAGCTCGAGGAAGATCGCGCCGAGCACCGCGGCGAAACGCGACGCCAGTTCCGGTTGGCTGGACAGTTGCGCGTCGAGGCGTCGCGCGCCAGCGTCAAGCACATCGACGGCGCTCAACTTCGCGCCGCCCGGCGCGCCCTTCGGATCGGCGACACGGAAGGTGTCGATCAGGAACCCGGTAACGGTCTCCGCCTGTCGCGCCTGTTCGCGCGCACGCGCCGCCTCCCACAGAGCAAACCCCGTGGTGGCGAGCAGAGCCAGCACCGCAAGGCATGCCAGTACCATCCCCAGACGATGGCGCATGGCAAACTTTCCCGTGCGATACACGACACTGTCGCGCCGTGCGGCAATCGGTCGGCCAGATAGACAGTTTCGCAGATCCGCTGCCAGCGCATCGACCGTCGGGTAGCGGCGTTCCGGTTCACGCTTGAGCGCGGTGAGGACGACAGTGTCGAAGTCGCCGCGCAACCTGCCCGCTGAAACCGGCGCATCGCGCAGCGCGCGCTTGCTCGGCGCCGGTGGCGACGTCGCATCCAGCAGATTGCGGATTTCGACCGACGTCGGCGCATCACTCAGGTCGTACGGCCGGCGGCCGGTCAGCAATTCGTACAGGATCGCGCCGAGCGCATAGACGTCGGTTGCGGTGCTGACCGGCGCGCCGCTGAGTTGTTCGGGCGACGCGTAAGCCGGCGTCAGCGGTCGATCCTTCCGCTCGCTGGTCCGGGTTGCGCTGCCGATCTCGTCGCCGAGCAGTTTGGCGATGCCGAAATCCAGCAATTTGGCGCGACCATCGGCGTCGATCAGCACGTTCGAAGGTTTCAGATCACGATGCACGACGAGCTGGCGGTGGGCGAACTGCACCGCCGCGCAAATTTCCATGAATATACTTATCCGTTCCTCCAGCTTCAGGCTGCGCTCGGCGCAGTAGCGCAGCAACGGCTCGCCAGCCACATACTCCATCGCGAAGTACGGGCGGCCATCGTCGGCGATGCCGCCGTCGAGCAGGCGCGCGATGTGCGGGTGCTCCAGGCGCGCCAGGATCTGCCGCTCGCGCAGGAAGCGCGCCAGCACCGCCTCACTGTCCATGCCGCGCTTGATCAGCTTCAGCGCAGCACGCTGTTCGAATTGGCCGTCGGCGCGCTCCGCCAGCCAGACCACGCCCATGCCGCCGCGGCCAATTTCCGCGATCAGCCGCCATGGTCCGATGCGATCGTCGGCGCGCACCGACTCGCTGTCGTCATTCTCGGCCCAGTCCGCGGCGACTGCGCCACGCGCGATGGCGATGCCGCGATCGAAATCAGTGGCGGCGACGTCCGCGGCAAGCAACATCTCGACTTCGCCGCGCAGCTCGGCGTCATCGCCGCACTGTCGATCGAGCAGCGCCAGGCGCATGTCCTGCGCAACATCGACGGCCTCATCGAAGATCGCACTGACGCGTTGCCAGCGCTGGGTATCCATGTTCAGCTCTCGTCGAGCCCGAGCTGCTGCACGAGGAACGCCCGCGCGCGCCGCCAGTCGCGAAACACGGTGCGCTCGGTCAGGCCCTGGAGTTTGGCGATTTCGGCAATTTCCAGCCCGCCGAAGATGCGCCATTCCACGAGTTGCCCCGCGCGCGGATCGAGTTCGGCGAGCCGCGTCAGCGCGTCATCGAGGGTGACGAGATCGACCATGTCCGCGGCGACGCCCATTTCGTCTCGCAGGCCGGTGATCGTGTAGGGGCCGCCGCGCTTCAGGCGCGAACGGGCGCGGGCGTGGTCGACCAGGATCTGGCGCATGGCCCGCGCGGCCAGCGAGAGAAAGTGCGCGCGATCGATCGATTCGGCTTCCGGCGCAGCGTGCAGCTTGAGATAGACCTCGTGCACCAGCGCCGTGGTATCGAGCGTCGCCGGGCTGCCGGCCTTGCGGCGTTGGCCGCGGGCGATGCGGCGCAGTTCCTGGTAGACCCGCGCGAACAGAACTTCGGGTGCCGGAGTTGACGGCCTTGGACTTGCTGTTGTCATCGCTGCCCTCTTGCCGGCCCGCCACGGCAGCACAGCTTTCGTCCTACCCCGTGCCCGAATATAGCAAATGGCGCGTAAGGAAAGGCGGCGCATGCGCGCGGCAGGACCGGGACGCCGGCGCCAGAGCGAGCGGCCGCACCTGATTTGCCCGCACGCGGAGTCGGCACGCGCGAGCAATCGCGCCGGTCGAGCCCGGAGAGCCTCGTCTACCAGTTACTTGCGGATATCGAAGCCCGGGTTTTGGTCGAGCGTGCCGTCGGGCAGCAGCACCGCATAGGTCTTGCGGTCGGAATCGAACACGACTGGAATCGGCTGCTGGAACATCGGGCGGCGGATGAACTTCAATTCCCAGCCATACTTTTCGAGTTCGGCCAGCGCTATCTGCTGGTCCTGATTGAGGTCGCGCCGCAACGTGATTGTCGGCCGGCCCTCTCCCTTGCGTCTTTCGGGTACTGCTGCCATTACCGCCCCCTCGGCGATGCCCATAGCGACTGACTCGGCAATGCTACGACGATTGGAGCGGCGTGCGAAGCCCGGCCTTTGCTGACCGCAATTCCCGTCGCCTCAATGGGAGTATGCTGAACGGCGCGCGGATTCGGTAATTTCCATTCGCGTTTCCTGTATTAACTTCAGACACAGCGAGCTTTTTCCTGTTTCACTGGCGACAACGAGGGAGACAGCCATGGCTACGAAAGACCCGTGTTACGCGACAAGCGGTGTTGGAACGGGCGGCGGCCCGCCGGGAACCCATATCTATACCGACCTTGCCGATATAATGCAGATCGATTCGCCACAGGCCAGACAGTTCGTCCTGCTGGCGGCTCTCGGTGAACTGGCCATCCTTGCCTCGACCATCCGCGATGCGCAACCCGAAGCACACAAGTTGATGTCGCAGGCGCTGGTTGCAGGAGCTCGCACCCTGCTCACGAGTTTTGAGAAATAAGGCCCTACGTAGATCACGGCGCCGGTCCCGGACTCGCCTGCAGGCGCGCCAGCACCCAGCCGTAACCGTGCTGGCGCGCGCTTGCCGCGATCTTCTCGCGATTATCCCCGGCTGAGGCAGCATGTGCGGCTTCAAGGGCAGCGAGTGCGGCGAGCCGCGCATCGAGTGCCGGACCGATCCAGAAACGTTTTTCGGCATCGGCGGCGAGCGCCAGCAGCGATTCGGCCACACGCGATGTCTCGCCAGCCGGCGCGTTGAGTTTCGCCAGCGCGACGTCGGCGACGAACACCGCGCCGCGCACCGTGATGCGGCTGCGCAGTTCGCGCGCGCGCGCCAGCGCGCCCTCGGCTTCAATGCGCTGGCCCTGGGCGAGCCGGCACTGCGCCATCAGGCTTTGCGCATTCGCCTCGTAGATGGGCAACGTAGCGGACTTCTCGATTGCAAGTTGCAGGCGCTTGTCTGCCTCCGCCCAGCGCTGACGGGCCATGTCGACGCGGGCCAGTTCGATCGCGCTGTTGGCCAGAAGGTCCATATCCTCGATCTCGGTGGCTGTCGCCAAAACGCTTTCGAGCGCGCCGACAGCAGCGGCCACGTCGCCGCGATCGAGCGCGACGAGGGCGCAGCGCTGCTTTGCGAGTGAGATGCTGGCCTTGGATCCGGACCGATCGGCTTCGGCTTGCGCTTGCGAGCAGGCCTCGCCCGCCTCAGCCAGTTGGCCTCGCAGACGCAGGGCCTCGGCGTAGTTTTGCAACGCGTAAATGTGGTTTTCATGCGCCCCGATCCGGTCGTTGAGCGCGATGGCGGCACGAAAGCCCTGCAATACTTGTTCAGTGGCGGCATCGTCCATTTCGATCGAGGCGATCGCGGTCAACGCCCACGCCTCGAGTTCCTGATCGCCGATCTCGCTGGCGAATTTCTGCACCTCATGAGCGGCTTGTTCCGCTGCATCGCGATCACCCTCGTTCCACAGCAGGATGTTGAGGTTCTTGTAAACGGCGCCGATGCCAGCCTTCTTGTCGATGCGCACATAAATCGCCAACGCGTTTTGGTACTCGTTGCGCGCGTCCTGTGTCCGCCCTTGACTGAGGTACATCCATGCAAGCCAGGTGGTGGCATCCCCTTCATAACCGGGGTTTCCGGTCTTGCGGTATTCGTCTGCCGCACGCCGCATCAAAGCCACACCTTCCTCGCTCTTGCCCAGCGCATAGCGCGCCTTGGCGAGATCGAATACTGCGTCCGCGGCGAGTGCGGCATAGTCTCGTGCTTGAGCTAGCTTGAGCGCTGCTTCTGCGTGCTGCTCCTGGGCAAGGTTGTCGCCGCGTTTGTCGGCGATCGCCACCGCCTTGATCTCGATGCGTGGGTCGCCTTGCACCGCGGGCATCGCGCTCAACTCCTTCAGTGCGGCCTCTGCCTCGTCGACCTTGCCAGTCTCGGTCAAGTCCTTGATCAACGCGAAATGCAATTCGGGATTGCGCGGATCACCCGCGAGCAATTGCCGGTCCAGATCGACCGCGTGTGGCCAGTCAGACGTCTGCACGGCAACTTCACGGTCGATACGAAGGCGCTGCTCCGCAGGGAGTCCTTCGCTGTTCGCCGCAGCCTGGCGGGCAGCCGCGATCGCCTTGGCGTCATAACCGAGCAGCTTCCACGCCTGGGCCAGTTGCACATAGGCAGGCGCGAACCCCGGCGCAAGCGTTATCGCCTTGACCAGCGCGTCTTTTGCCTTAGCCGGATCGCTACGCCGCAGCGCATCGAGGGCCGCTCCCATGTAGCGAGCCACGTCGGCGTTCGGCGGCTGCGCCTTGTCCGTGCTTTGCTCGGGACTGAGTCGAGCCGGCGCAAAACCGGACTTCTCGCGCAGGCTTGCTCCGGCCTGCTCCACCAACGCCGTCAGATCGGGCAGCGCACCGCTTTGCGAAATGCTTGCGATTGCGACGCCTGAGCGAGTGTCCTGCAACGCAACGTCGAAGCGCAATCGGGCATCCGCCGCGGCCCCGGTGATCAGATAGCTGCCGCTCAATACGTAATCCGCGCCAAGCCTGCGGCGCAGCGTTGCCAGGCTCTGGATCGAGTATCCGCCGGCTCGCGGCACGGCCAGATCGCTGCGTGCCGGACGCACGAGTTCGTCCGGCAGAACGTGGACCTTGCCACCGGCGGCCAGTTCGGTCGCGAGCATTTCGGCAAGCGCAGGCGCCAGCCACGCGCTTTCCGCACTCTGCGACAGATTGTTGAAGTCGACGATCGCCGTCGACGCGCCTTCGGTCACTCGCGGCGGCGCACCGCGGTCGCGAAGCTCGAACAGAACCGCGGCGATACCGATGACCGCCACCATCATGCCAGCGGCAAGAGCCAGCCGATGCTTGCGCGCGCGCTTGTACGCACGATAGAAGACGTTGTCGCCGCGCGCGAGTATCGGCTTGCCGTCGAGAAAGCTCTTCAGGTCGGCGGCAAATGCCGCAGCACTCGGATACCGCCGCGCCGGTTCGCGGCGCAGGGCGGTCAGCACGATCGTGTCGAGGTCGCCGCGCAGGCGCTTGGGCGCGACCGGCATCGACGCGAGCTTGAGCCGGCTCGGCGCGACCGGATCCGTGGTCTCGACGATCTGCTGCACCTCCCTGATGTTCGCCGCTTTGCTGACGTCGCGTGCGTGCTGTCCGGTCAGCACTTCGTACAACACGCATCCCAGCGCGTAGACATCGGTCGCTTCGGTGATGCGCTCGCCGCGAATCTGTTCGGGCGCTGCGTACATCGGTGTCATCGGACGCTCGCGCTGCAGCTCCGTGATCGTCTCCTCCAGCACCGCATCGCCTGCGAGCAGCTTGGCGATGCCGAAATCGAGCAGCTTCACGTCGCCGCCGGCGGTGACGAGAATGTTCGACGGCTTGAGGTCACGATGCACGACGTGGTTCACATGCGCGAACTGCACTGCTTCGCAGATGCGCAGGAACAACCGGATGCGCTCTTCCAGCTGCATGCCGCGATCATGGCAGTAGCGCAGCAGTGGCAGGCCTTCGACGTACTCCATGGCGAAGTACGGGCGGCCGTCGGCGGAAATGCCGCCGTCGAGCAGATGGGCGATGTGCGGGTGAACCAGCCGGGCGAGAATCTGCCGCTCGCGCAGGAAGCGCTTCAGCACGGCTTCGGAGTCCATGCCGCGCTTGATCAGCTTGATCGCGGCGCGTTGCTCGAACTGGCCATCGGCGCGCTCGGCCAGCCAGACCACACCCATGCCGCCGCTGCCGAGCTTGCTGACGAGGCGCCAAGGGCCGATCTGGACTTCGGGCTGCTGCTCGAACGGAACTTCCGGCGTCGTCTCGATGGTCA
>DASRTK010000548.1:0-4908 GCA_035655975.1 Rudaea sp. | reverse complement strand
CAGGCCCTGATCGCTGGCGCAAGCTTTCTCTGCGGCGCCTGGATGCTCGGCGTTCCGGCCACCGCGCGCGCCGAGATAGCGCTATGCGTGGGCAACATCCCATCGCTGCTCGGCGCGCTGGCCATTGGGCAGAACTCGGGTCAAGCCGTCACGATCAGGCTCGAGCAGGCGAACTATCAGCTCGACGGCCAGATGGCGCCGATCATCGCATTTTCCGCGCCGACGCACCTGCTGGGCGGCTACGTGCCCAATACCAACTGCGCTCAGCGCAGCGTGAACCCGTCCAATACGATCATTGCCTTCAACACGGCCTCGGAGGTCTGGCTGACCCAGGATGCCGGCGACCCGGCTGCGTTGCTGGAAATCGACGGCGTCACGCTGAGCAATGCCGGCGGCATGTACATTGCTGCCGGCCTGTTCCACCCACTCGTCAGCGACGACGACGGCAACATCAGCCTCACACGCAGTGTGATCACCGCGATGGCGAACAAGGTCACCGTGAACGCGGACGACGGCAACGTGAATCTGGAAAACGTGCGATTCGATCATTTGACGACCCCGGCCGCCACGCAGTGCGCTGTCGACATCGAACTCGCCAGCGACTCGACGCTGACCGCCCAGGCGGTGACCGCCGATCTGGCAGGCAGCAAGGACTTCTGCCTCACCGCCAACACGCTGGAAAGCGGGCATGCAGTGGCCTATCTGGCCAACAGCATCATCTGGGGCTCGGACGGCGGTATTCCGGCCATCCGCAGTGTCAACCTCGACGACCACCCTTTCGACATCGGCTTGAGCAACGACCTGTTCCACACGTTCACCGGCGATGGCCCGGCAACGATCCAGGCGCAGGTCAACGCCGATCCGAAGTGGGCCAATCCGGCCGCAGGCGACTATCATCTGCTCGCGGCATCGCCGGCGGTCAACTCCGGCACGCCGACCGTATTCGGCGGCCTGCCGTCGACGGACATCGAAAGCCTGCCACGATTCAGGGGCAGCGCGCCGGATCGCGGCGCGTACGAGTCGCCGTTCGACGATCGAACCTACCTGACCGTTTCGAACACCAACGACTCCGGCGGCGGTTCGCTGCGCCAGGCGATCCTCGATGCGAACACGCTGCCAATCGCTCGCGGCATCGTGTTCAACATTCCCGGCGCCTGCCCGCACGTCATTGCCCTGCAGAGCGTGCTGCCACCGATCAAGTACCCCCTGAACATCGACGGCTACAGCCAACCCGGCGCAACTCCGAACGACGATGCGGACGCGTTCAACGCAAACCTGTGCGTGCTGGTCAAGTCGGCCGGCGGCAGCCTGGGCTACGGTTTCCGCGTTTCGGTCGGCGACGCCGCTGCGCAACTGTATCTGCATGGCCTTGGCCTCGGCGGCTTCGGCCAGCCGGTGATCCTGCTCGACGGCAACAACCATCTCATCACCGGAAACCAGTTCGGCGGCGCCGTCGCCGGCAACAGCCTGCCGGGCGCGGGACTCTTCGCGATTTCAATCGGCGTCAACGCGACGGCGAGCCTGATCGTCGGCGGCAACGCGGCAGCGGACCGCAACGTCATCGGCGGAGCAGGCACCGCAGGCATCAACATCCAGTCCGGCGTCGACAGCACGCCCGATCGCTGCCAGATCGTCAACAATCTGATCGGCCCGACTCCGGACGGCATCGACGCGACGCCGAACTTCTACGGCGTCGCACTCGGCGGCAATGGCTGCCTCATGCTCGGCAACCGCATCGCCGGAAACACTTCCGATGCGGTTCTGATCCAAGGCGACGGCAACGTGCTCCAGCGCAACGTCATCGGCGTCAACGTCAGCGGCGGCGCGTTGCCGAACAACGGCGCGGGAATCCGCATCGGCAGCGGCAGCGGCAACACGATCGGTACCGGTGCCGCGAGTACCCTCGGCGGTACGCTGCTCGCGAACACGATCCGCTATATGGCCAAGGGCGGCGTGCTGCTTGGCGCAAACGCAGGCACCGGCAACAGCGTGCGCACGAACCTGATCTACGACAACGGCGCAGTTGTGTTCGACAGTTCGGTCGGCGACGGTTTCGACCTCGACCTCGATGCCGATGGTCCGACCGCAGACCACTCCGGCAACCTGAGCGGCCCGAACAATCTGCAGAATTTTCCCTTTGTGAACAGAATATACTGGAGCGGCTACACGCCGCCGCCGGCGAATTCAACGAACATCGACGCGATCGTGGCCGGCAATCTCAGCTCGGCTGCGGGCATCTACAAAGTCGACTTCTACTACAGCCCACGCTGCGACAACGGCGCCTTCCACGTTCTCGGGCGCGGCCACGCGGCCGCTTACCTCGGCAATACGACCGTTGCGATCGCGGGCGGCACGACCGGCGCTGCTTTCAGCAAGCAAGTCACGGTTCCGGGCAACGCGGCAAACTCGGTGGTCAGCCTTACCGCCACCGACGCGAACGGCAACACGTCGGAAATCGGCAGTTGCGGGTTTATCAGCACGGCGGTCGACGACGGAATCTTCAAGAGCGGGTTCGAGCCGTGAGTGCGGAGCACGCCAAACTGGCGCGAACGTTGAATATGCGGCCGGGGAGAACGCCGCGGCGCCGACTGCCCAGGTAGAGTTGCCGCCGCCCTGGTCTTCCCCCCAAGGCGGACGGATTGCTGCACACATCGGGTTGCCGGGCCCCTGTGGGGCGCTCCCGGACCGCCTGTTACCGAGACCCGCCACGCCTCCGACGCAGCTGCGGCCAAGCGCCGCAAGTCCAGCGCTCTCAGTCGCACGTGGCGCACCCACCGCCAATGTCCGGTATCGGCGTGGGCCGCGTATTACACAGGCAAGGGCAATGAGCGCCGCTGTGGGTCGGAACCCGACCCATGGGAACGGCAGCGAGATTGGTGCCCGTCACCGGAGGATCCACATGATCAAGTTCACGCCAAAGCGCGGCTTCCGCTCCGCGTCGGCATCCGCGCTACTGTTGCTGGTTGGAACCGGCGCCGCGCACGCGGCTGCCCCGTGCGTCGCCAGTTCCGACGAACTGCAAGCTGCACTGACAAACGCCCCCAAGGCCACGTCCCCATACACCATCAGGATCGTTGCGAGCCAGACCGCCTACCAGCTGGGTCCAAGCAATGACTTTGTCTACCTGCCGAACTACACGACGTTCGCGGGCGGCTATGCACCGGGGTGTGGATCGCGGATCGAGGACGCAAGCAACACGATCATCGATCTTGGCGGCTATCACCTGGGCCTGTTTTCCGGCGATAACGACAACACGAGCAAATTCGAATTCGACGGCCTGACGATCCGTCATGGAAACTTCTTCGTCCGCAATGGTTTTGTCGGTGTGTTCTCCGACGAAATCGGCTACATCATCATTCACGACACGCGTTTCACCGATCTCAACGACGATTCCGGCAGCGCGCCGGTCACCCTCAACGCGATCAAGGGCGCCGTGCAGATGGTCGACGTCCAGTTCGACCACCTCAAGCAGACTACGGCCGATCCGTGCGCGGTGCACATCTTTCCCGAAAACGACTCGACCTTCACTGCCAATTTCATTACGGCCGATCTTTCCAATGGCAAAGACTTCTGCCTGGACACCAGCAGCGAGGGTGGCACGTTCAACGCCCGCATCGACAACAGCATCATCTGGGGCTCGGACAACGCCGGTCCGGACGTATCGACCATTCGCGGCATCGACGGCACGTACGCCGGCCACCCACTGAATCTGTCGACTCACAACAACATTTCGCATGCCTTCATCGGCTACGGCAACGCCGCTGCGCCGGTCGCGCAGTTGTCGGCAGATCCGCATTGGGTCAACCCGGCAGCCGGCGACTATCGTCTCGCCGACGTCGGCTCGCCGGCGGTCAACAGCGGCAACGGCAGTGCCGGGCTTGGCTTGCCGGCGCGCGACATCAACAACGGCGTCCGTCAGGTCGGCTCACACCCGGACCGCGGCGCACACGAGTCGCCGTTCGACGATTCGTCCGTGCTCGTGGTCAAGAGCGCCGCGGACGACGGCCTCGATACGCTGCGCGCCGCGGTCACCAACGCCAATCTCTATGGCGGCGCTCACACGATCGCGTTCCAGTTGCCTTCCTGCCCGACCGTGATCTACCTCGCCACGCCGCTGCCGGCGATCACCAGCACGATCATCGTCGATGGCTATACCCAGGCCGGCGCGGCGCCGAACGACAGCGATGTGGTATTCGACGCAAGCCTGTGCGTATTGATCAAGCCGGCCACCAGCGCGACGTCTGCATTCCGCGTTTCGTCGAACGCAAACGGCGGGACGAATGCATCGCTGAGCCTGCGCGGGCTCGGCATCGGCGGCTTCGGCCAGGATGTGATCCTGCTCGGCGGCTCGAACCATTCGATTCTCGGCAACCAGTTCGGCGGTACGGCGAACGGCGTCGACCTGGGCAATTCTGCGCTCAGCGACATCACGCTCGGCGTCGACGCCGACAGCTTCATGATCGGCAGCTTCGGCCCTGCCAACCGTAACGTGATCGGTGGATCGACGAACGGCAACGGCATCGCCGTCCAGTCAGGCGTGGCAAGCGACACGGATCACTGCCAGATCGTCAACAACTGGATCGGCTTCGCAGCCGACGGCGTGACCGCGCTCCCGAACGCGTTCGGCATCAACCTCAGCGGCAGCGGCTGCTCGGTCTACCAGAACTACATCGTGGGCAACTCCATTCACCAGCTCTGGATCAATGGCGGGAATGACAATGTCGTGCAGAACAACGTCGTCGGTTACAACATCTACGCGAACCATCTGCCGAACACCGGCGTCGGAATTCTCGTGGCCGGCAACAACAACGTGATCGGCGGTTCGGCGATGGGTGCTGCACCGGGCTCACTGCTGGCCAACATCGTCGGCTTCGAATCGGGCGGCGGCATCGTCGTCAGTGGCGGCAG
>DASRTK010000547.1:0-17915 GCA_035655975.1 Rudaea sp. | reverse complement strand
TCACCGCAGGGGTTCCAGGGCGCCGCGCAACTTGCGCACGGCGCGGAAAATCGCTTGCTTGCTGGCGCTGATGTTCAGCGAAAGGGTTTCGGCAATCGTCTCGAGCGACTGGCCTTCGTGATGGCGCATGACGAAGGCCGTGCGCTCGAGCGTCGACATGCGGGCCAGCTGGTCCTGGATCTGGCGGCCGATCTCGCCGCCGAGCGCGTGGCGGTCCGGCGTCGGAGATTCGTCCGGACGGCTCGCGAGGAAATCCTCGTCCTCGTCACTGGCCCCCGCGTCGCTCAGCGTGACGCCGTGCTTGCCGTTGCGGCGCAACTGCTCGAGTGCCGCATTGACCGCAATTCGGTGCAGCCAGGTCTTGAAGCTCGAGCGGCCATCGAAGTCGCCGAGGTGCCGGTAGGCATTGAAGAAGGCTTCCTGCACTGCATCCTCCGCCATCGTCGAATCGCGGGTAATCCGCATGCACAGCGCGAACAACGCGCGCGAATAAGCCTCGACAAGATGTCGAAACGCATTGCGGTCTCCGCGCCGGGCCTCTGCGACCCAGCGCACCTCATCGGTGGCCATGACGTGTTGGATGCGCGCTGGGCAGACTCGGTTAGCCTCAATCCGGTGGCGAGGCATCGACCTTGCTGCCGGCAGGCTAGGCTACCGCAACGTTGCGCCGGATATGGCGTTTTGGCCAGACCAGCAGCGGCCCGGGCGCCACGCGGATATACAATCGCTGGCGCTCCTAGACGTCGAACGCAGCGAGCCACTCGGGGGTTGCATGGGCAGTGCGAAGATTCAGGGCGAGCTTTGGGGCGCCAGGGCTGCGGACTGGGCCGAAGTCCAGGAACCTGGTTGGCGCGAGGTCTACGGTCACGTGCTGGGCCGTCTGGGTGTCGGCGCGGGCACTCACATACTCGATGTGGGTTGCGGAGCCGGCGGCGCTTTGCAGATTGCTCGTTCGCTCGGCGCTGACGTCACTGGTATCGATGCGGCAGCCAGTCTCGTCGCCATCGCGCGCGCGCGGCTGCCCGGCGCGCGCATCGATGTCGGCGAAATGGAAAATCTTCCGTTCGACTCGGACAGCTTCGACGTAGTCACCGGTTTCAATTCGTTTCAGTTCGCCGGCGACATCGTGCAGGCGCTGCGCGAAGCGCGGCGCGTGTGTCGGCCTGATGGCTCCGTCGCGATGCTGTTCTGGGGCCGAGAAGAAGAATGCGACGTGCTCGAAGTGGTGATGCCGGCCGTGCTGCCGTTGCTCCCTTCGGGACCGCCACCGCAGCCCCCGCGCCCTCTGCTGTCGGAAGGCGGCGTCGCGGAGGGACTGATGCGACAAGCGGGTTTTTCAGCAACCGCCAGCGGCGATGTCGACTGTCCGCTGGTGTATCCCGACGCGCTCACGGCCGTGCGCGCGATTGCATCGGCTGCGCCATTCATTCGCGCCGAGCGACATGTCGGACGCGATGTGCTCGAAGCCGCCGTGATGGCCGTGCTGCCCCGACTAACCAGCGCCGATGGCTCGGTGCGACTGAGCAATCGCATGCGCTACGTCGTCGCAACATCCGAATGAAGCGACCTGCGGCAGGCTATGAGTCGCCAGCGAACCGTACCTGCAATTCCTTGCGCCGGTAATCGATGATCAACGTGTCGAACAGGCCGAGCACATCCATCCCGATCAGCAGCACGGGCTTCCTGGTCATGTGCCACTCCTTGAATATCTCGAGGTCGCCGGTCGTGATGCCGACGCCCTGAAGGGCAAGTCCACCGAGCACGATCGGCGGTGCGTCGATGCGGCTGCCGGGTTGCACGTCGAGCGTGATACCGATGACTCCATCGGCCAGCGTGACTTCCTTGTGACGGCGCCGCGTCAGTGCATCGCGCAGCGCGAGGTTGCCGATCGTGCCCTCGCCGCCGGTGTCGATGATGGCCTTGGCCAGGACTCCGCCGATCTGCGCGTCCGCGACCGGAAGGCCGTTGACGAGGCCGAACGGAACGGTGATGAAGCGGAAACCGGCGCGCTCCATGCGCGAGCGGGCGATCGTGATTCTGTCGTTGTGGAATTCGATCGATATTCTCTTGTCGAGCATGCCCTCCGTTCCGAGTACGCCGTCAGCGCCGCCGAGCGCACTGGCGACGATGGCCAGGCGCTGCGACGTCAGGTCCAGTTCGCCGACGACCATGTGCTCGGCCAATATCGTCGGCACGGTCGCCGAGCCGGTCACCCCGTGCAATACCATTTGCTCCGTGGCGGACTGCGTCAGCCCCAGCGCGTCTGCGGCTTCTGCGGTCACGGCAGAATGCGTTGCGCCGGTATCGAGCACGAGCCGGAACGGCCCCTTGCCGTTGATCAGGACCGGCGCCCAGATGCGCCCGATGCGATCACGCTTGGTTGGCGCGACGAATTGCGGCTCGGGTTCGGCAACGGCTTCGGACTGCGGCGCTGCGGCGACGGTCGGGCCCGGCGCGGGATTCGTCTGGGCAGTTTCCGCGCTGCTGCAGAAGCACGACAGAAGCAACGCGATGATTGCTGCCCTGGCTGCTGGTCGAGCGAATGAACTCACGCCGGCGATTGTATGCTGCCGGCATGCCGGCTAGCGACAAACGGTTGCGCGTTCAGTCCGATATTTCATCGCGCGGCTGTTGCCTGGTGGCAATGTCTGGCCGCAACTTCTGCAACAAAAAGAAATCCGGTGCGTTCCTATTGCGCACGCGGATGCACCCATCCAGGCAGCAGGCGGTGAGGATCGACCTGGACATTTTCATCGAACTGCACGGCGTTCTGGACGAGGAGTCTCTGCAGGCGGCCGTCCTTGAATGCGTCGAACGTTTCGCCGGCGCCGCCGACGAACTCGCCGCCGACGAATATCTGCGGAATCGTCTTGCTGCCGCTGCGCTCGCGCAACACGGCGCGAATCTGACCGCCGCGATCGTCGCGCTGGTAGGCGGTCGAATCCAGGTCGATGGAGCGGTACGGGATTCGGCACCGGGCGAATAGCTTGCGCACGGCCCAGCAGAACTCGCACCATTCGAGCGCGAACAGCACGACCGGTTGTTCGGCGTCGGACAGAACGCGCGCGACGAAATCGGCGACGTCGGCCGAAGCGACCGGCTCGGTTGCTGCTGGCGGCGGTGCAGCGCACACCACGGCCGGCGCGGGCGGCGCTGAAGCCTCGGCGTCGAAACGCGCGCCCGGCGTCGAACGCGATATCTCGAGTTCCTCTGAGGTCATGTCGACGGCGACGCCGTCGAACAGTGGTGTCGACAGATAGCGCTCGCCGGTGTCGGGCAACATGCAGACGATGTTCGCGCCATCGGGCGCTTTCGCTGCGACCTGCAATGCGCCAGCCAGCGTCGCGCCGCCGGATATTCCGGTGAAGATGCCTTCGGCGGTCGCCAGTTCGCGCGCGTAGCGCAAGGCATCGACGCCGTTGACCGGCACGATCTCGTCGATCAGCTTCGATTCGATCGCGTCGCCGGTCAGCTTCGGAATGAAGTCGGGTGTCCAGCCTTGCATCAGATGCGGGCGCGCGCTCGGATGACTTTCCAGCGGCGTGCCGTCGGCAGCGCGCGGCTGGACGATGCCGCTGCCGAGCGTTGGCGAATTGTCCGGTTCGCATACGATGATCGCTGTCTCCGGCCGCTGTGCCTTCAACACACGCGCCACGCCCTTGAGCGTGCCGCCCGTGCCGCAGCCGGTGACCCAGTAGTCGAGCCGATCGTTTTCGAAAGCGCGCAGGATCTCCGGCGCCGTCGTGCGCGAATGCATGTCGGCATTCGCTTCGTTCTCGAACTGCCGGCACTGGAACCAACCGTGCTTGCGCGCGAGTTCCGCGACCTTCGTCATCATGCCGGTACCGCGCAAGGCGGCCGGTGTAAGCACGACTTTGGCGCCGAGGAAACGCATCATCCGGCGCCGCTCGATGCTGAAATTCTCCGCCATTACCACGACCAGCGGATAACCCTTGACCGCGCAGACCATCGCTAGCCCGATGCCGGTGTTGCCGCTCGTGCCTTCGATCACGGTCTGTCCGGGCCGCAGCGCGCCGCTGCGCTCCGCATCTTCAATGATTCCGAGGGCGAGCCGGTCCTTGACCGAGCCCATCGGATTGAAGGCCTCGAGTTTGACGTACAGGTTCACGTGGGCCGGCGCCAGCTTCGAAAGCCGCACCAGCGGCGTATTGCCGACTGTCTCGAGGATGCTGTTGAACTTTGCGGGCACGCGTCGCCTCCAGTGGGAAAATTTGGAAGGAAGCAGACTCCTCCTCTGGCCGATGTCCGTCAATTGCCGGGAGTCCTGCGGAATTGACCGCGATTCCAGCCGATCGCGTGCCCGCCGCCGGCGCACTACAATTGCCGCCTTGCCAGGTCCTATACTTTCGGCCATGAACACGCGCAAACCGACGCTGGATTCCGCCAGGCTCGACAAGGTTGTCGCTCAGGCGCGGCGCGATGCCGAGCAGCGCGAGCAGGGTTATCGCGAGCGCGCGCTGAAGATGTACCCATGGATCTGCGGACGCTGCGCGCGCGAGTTCACTCGCGCGAACGTCCAGGAATTGACGGTGCATCACCGCAACCACGATCACGACTACAACCCGCCCGATGGCAGCAACTGGGAGTTGCTGTGCGTGTACTGCCACGACAACGAGCACTCGCGCTATATCGATCACGCTGCCGGCAACGCGGCGGGGGCCGGGGATATGGCGATGCCCGCGACCAGCAATCCGTTTGCGGGTCTGAAGGGCCTCTTGAAGAAGTGAGCGCTCCGGCGACGGGTTACCGGATGCATTCGGTCATCGTCGTGGCGAAGTCGAGGCACTCCGGCGGCGCGCCGTGATTCGCCGACTGAGGTCGATGATGCCGATATCCCGCCTGCTGGCCCTGATGTTGCTGCTCGTGCCTCTTCTCGGAGTCACGCGCACTGCGCCGCCACCAGCGCCCAAGCCGACGCCGAAGGCGGCGGAGCAGGTCGTCACAGTGCATTTTCCGGTCTCGTGCGAGACTTCGGCGCAGGCGGATTTCGACCGTGCCGTCACGCTGCTGCATCACATGACCTATCCGCAGGCTCGGGCCGCGTTCCAGGAGATCGCCGAGCACGATCCCGGCTGCGCGATGGCCCAATGGGGCATCGCCATGACGCTGTTCACGCCGTTGTGGCCGACACGGCCGAGCCCCGCCGATCTCCAGCAGGGCTGGGATGCAGTGCAGAAAGGCCGTGCGCTCGCGCCGCCGACTGCGCGCGAACGTGATTTCATCGCGGCAGCCGCGGCGTTCTTCGAGGAACCGGATTCGACCGACTACTGGGCGCGTATTGCGCGCTGGGAAACCGCGATGGCCGCCGTGCATGCGGCGTTTCCGGACGACATCGAGGCGTCGGCTTTCTATGCGCTGGCGCTGCTCGCGTCGGCGCGACCTGGCTCGAGCGCTCAGGAGCATTCACGCCATGCCGTCGAACTGCTCGAGCCGGTCTTGCGCGACAACCCGAGTCATCCGGGAGCGATGCACTACATGATCCACGCCAACGATCTGCCAGGGCGTGAGCACAACGACCTGGACATCGTGCAAGGATACGAAAAGGTCGCGCCGGACAATCCACATGCGTTGCACATGCCCACTCACATCTATACCCGTCTCGGTGACTGGGATGGCGTGATTCGCGGCAACCTGCGCGCCGAAGCGGCGGCGTTGAAATATCCGGCCGGCGATAGCGGCCAATACGTCACGGACGAGTTTCCGCATGCCATCGAATACCTCGTCTATGCTTACCTGCAGCAGGCGGAGGACCAGAAAGCCGCAGCCCAGATCAAGCGCCTGCATGCAACGGCGAACCTCGAGCCGACCGTCAAGACCGCGTTCCACCTGGCATCGACGCGCGCGCGTTACGCGCTCGAGCGCCATGCGTGGGCGGAGGCAGCGGCGCTCGAGCCACGCATTCCGGCAACGGTCGACTGGGACCGTTATCCGTGGCCCGAAGCTATTACCTGGTTTGCGCGCGGCTACGGCGCCGTGCGCCGGGGCAAAGACGCTGACGCGAGGAACGCGCTCGGTCCGCTGCAGGAGCTCGAAGCCCGCGCCACCAAGGCCGGCGAGGAAGTCTTCGTGCGCCAGATCCAGATACTGCGGCTGGATCTTGCAGGATGGGCTGCGCACGCGATCCACGACGACGACAGCGCGATCGCGACGTTGCAGCAGGCGGTCGAACTCGAGGCCAGCACGCCGAAGCCCGCGGTGACGCCGGCGCCGACGATACCGGCCGCGGAACTGCTCGCGGATTTGCTCACCGAACTAAAGCGTCCGCGCGAAGCATTGGCTGCCTACCAGCTGTCGTTGCAGCGCTTCCCGAAGCGATTCAACAGCACCGCCGGCGCCGCGCGCTCGTTCGCGTCCACGGACGACGCAGTCAATGCGGAGAAAATGTATTGCCAGCTGCTGCAACTGGCGGAACATGGCAACCGCGCGGAGATCGGCGAGGCGCGGCGCTTCGTCGAGTCACGGAAGCATCGATGTGCGCCTGGCCGGCCGTGAAGCGGAAATTCGCTGTCGGGCGACTTTCGAACCCGCTAAAATAGGGTCTGCGCCGCGACGTGGATTTGACCCGGGTCAAACCGCATTGCGGCCATCGTCCGTCGCCCGAACGCGCCGTCGCGCGACGCGAAATCGTGCTGCCTTCGCCGCCAGTACGCGGTACTCTTCGAGAAGTCAAAACAGTTCGAGATCCCGATCATGAAAAAGCGCTCTTCGTTCGGTCAGCACACGCTCGACCGCCGCTATTTCGTAACCGACGAGTTGTTCGCCGCCGAGCACGAGAAGATCTTCTTCCGCTCGTGGCTGCTCGCAGGACACGTCTCCCAGCTGGAAAAGGCCGGCAGCTACTTCCTGTTCGAACTCGAACGCGAGAGCGTGATCGTGGTGCGCGACGAAACCGGCGAAATCCGCGCGTTCCACAATCATTGCCGCCATCGCGGCAGCCGGTTGTGCCACGAACATCAAGGTTCGCTCGGCAAGACGATCCTGTGCCCGTACCACGCCTGGAGCTACGGCCTGGACGGTGCGCTGCGCGGCGCGCCGTCGATGAACGAGGTGCCGGGTTTTTCTCCCGGGGACTATCCGTTGCATTCCGTCGCGCTGGCGAACTGGGAAGGCTTCCTGTTCGTCAACCTGGCGAAGGAACCCCAACCGTTTGCAGCGGCCTTGCCGGGTCTGATTGGCCGCTTCAAGCAATGGCAGCCCTCGGAACTGGTCGCCGCCGACCGTCGCGTCTACGAGGTCGATGCGAACTGGAAGATGTTCTTCCACAATTTCAGCGAGTGCTATCACTGCCCGCTGGCGCACCCGCAACTCAACAAGCTGACGCCGTTCCGCAACTCCGAGAACGACCTCGACGAAGGCACCGTGCTCGGCGGGCCGATGGGCATGAACAACCTGGAAGGCAGCATGACGGTCGGCGGGGAGCGCTGCGCGCCGCCGTTCGCCGGCCTGACCGAGCATGAGCGGGCGCGAGTGTACTATTACACATTGTTCCCGGGCGCGTTCATCTCGTTCCATCCCGACTACGTCATGGTGCACCGCGCGGTTCCGCTCGCGATCGACCGCACGCGCATCATCTGCGAATGGTATTTCCATCGTGATGTCGTCGCCACGCCGGGTTTCGATCCGAAGCCCGCCGTCGACTTCTGGGATATGACCAACCGCCAGGACTGGGACCTGTGCGTCAACGCCTATCGCGGCGTAATCACGCGCGCCTGGACGCCGGGCCCATACTCGGACATGGAAAGCCAGCTCGCCGCGTTCGATCGCCAGTACTTGCGCGCGATGCATGGCGAGCCGGAACCTGCTAGCTCGCTGCGCAGCGCTTGATGCGCTGGAGGGTGGGCCTCGGCCCACCGCGCTTCGCCTTACGCCAAAAACAAAAACGGTGGGCCAAGGCCCACCCTACGCCGCGGGCGCAGCCTCGGCGCCGCCGCGCTGGAGCACGTCCGGCAGGCGATCGCCATTCGGCGTGAAGCCGAGCGATACCGAATTCAGGCAGTGACGCTCGCCGGTCGGCGGCGGGCCGTCCGGAAACACGTGGCCAAGGTGACTGCCGCAGCGCGCGCAGACGATTTCCGTGCGCACCATGCCGTGACTGGTATCGCGGATTTCGCGCACGTGCCCGGCATCGAACGGCGCAAAAAAACTCGGCCAGCCGGTTCCCGACTCGAACTTCGCGCTCGAGCGGAACAACGGCAATCCGCACAACCGGCACGTGTAGACGCCGTCGAGCTTGTTGTCGAGAAACGCACCGCAGAACGGCGCCTCCGTGCCGTGCTGGAGCAAAACGCGGCGCTCGTCGGCACTGAGGCCCGCGCTCAGGTCGCGACGCTGGGCGTCGCTCGGTGGTGTCAGATCGAATGCGGTCATGCTGTGGCTCCTGGAAGATTGCGATTCGTCGCGACGCTCGCGCCGGGCGCGAACGAATGCCACGAGGGACCAGACAACTGACGCAGATATGACATCGACACCGCGGAAACCAAGTCCTATGCTGGGCCGTTCGCCGCGCCGGGCAAACGTTTTGCGAGACGTTTGTAAGGAATTCCGGCTTGCGGCGTCCATTACCCCGGTACAACTCGGCGGAGCGGCGTGGCAGGGACACCCACACGGATGTGGTCGCGGAAGAAGGTGCGACCAATGTCGGCGCAACCTCGAGCGGAACCAAACGCGTTGATGGACTGGAGAGCTTGTACCGCCTGCGACTGGCCTCAATCGGAAGGCGAAGTCAGGCGTCGTGCAATAGTTCTATTCCTTTTAAATCATACAACTACCTGGAGAATCGCATGTCGAACAACAACATTAAACCGATCGCAATCGCCCTTGGCGTGGCTTTCGTCGGATCGTTGTCATTGAGCCAGATTGCCAGCGCTTCGAATACGTTTCAGTTGGGCGCACTGGTCGCTCCGTATGCACTCGCCGGAACCGACGCCAAGGCGACGGAAGGCAAATGCGGCATGGACAAATGCGACGCGAACAAGGACGGCAAGGCGACGAAATCGGAGGCGATGGCGGCAGGCTGGACCGAAGCGCAGTTCAACATGGCCGACACCAGCCACCAGGGTTTTCTGACCCAGGCCAGCTTCGATGCCTATCACCTGTTGAACAAGAGTGACGGCAAGAAGGGCAAGGAAGGCTCGTGCTCAGCCGACAAGAAGGGCAAGGAAGGCTCCTGCAGCGGTCACTGACCCGCGAGTCCTGCCGCCTCGAGCGGCGCGGGACGCAGCCGACTAGCCCCTCTCTCAGCGGAGAGGGGCAGGGCGAGGTACAAAGTATACGTTGCGGCATCGCATCGCCGCGGCGACGTAGGGCGGGCCTCGGCACCATGTGCTTGACGTCGAATAACGGCGCGGTGGGCCAAGGCCCACCCTACGTGGCGTCGCGGTGCGGCGTTATAGCGCCGCGTTGTGATACACCTCTTGCACGTCGTCGAGTTCCTCGAGCCAGTCGATCAGGTCGCGCAACGTTTCGGCAACTTCTTCGCTGACTGCCACGCGGTTTTCCGGGCGCATCACGACGTCGGCACTCAGCGGCTGGAATCCGGCCGCGAGCAAAGCCTTTTTCACTGCTTCGAAATTTTCCGGCGAGCACAGCACCGTGCTCTTTCCCGATTCGGTCTGCACGTCGTCAGCGCCAGCGTCGAGCGCGGCTTCGAGCAGCTTGTCCTCGCTTCCCGGCCCGGAGGTGTCGATCACGATTTGTCCGAGGCGGTGGAACTGGAACGCCACCGAGCCGCTCGTTCCAAGATTTCCTCCGTGCTTGGCCAGGGCATGGCGCACGTCGGCTACGGTGCGCTGTGCGTTATCGGTCATTGCATCGATGATCAACGCAACTCCCGAAGGGCCGTAGCCCTCGTAGCGCAATTCGTGCATGTCGTCGGCGCCTTCGGCGCCGGAACCGCGCCGGACCGCTCGCTCGATCGTGTCCTTGGTCATGTTCGCCGACAGCGCCTTGTCGATGCCCGCGCGCAGCCGCGCGTTCGTCGCCGGGTCGCCGCCGTTGCGCGACGCGACCGTGATTTCGCGAATCAGTTTGGTGAATATCTTGCCGCGCCGCGCGTCTTCGGCGTTCTTGCGGCCTTCAATGCTGGGGCCTCTGCCCATACGGATTTCCTGCGTTGTGCTGAATGGGGTGGGGCGGCAAACAAGGGCCGCATTCCGGACTGCATAGGATAGCGTTGTCCGCGCCCGAATGCTGCTGGTTACGGGCTGCGCAGATCCTGTCTGATTCGACCACGGGCTAGCCGCAGGCACGAATTCGCTATATACTTGCTTAAAGCAATAAATAGAATGACGAAGGCAAGTATAAGAGGGATGTGACGCATGAACCAGGTGCAGCACGATGCGGCGCAGCTGCGCGCGTTCAACCGCTTCCATACCGGACGCATAGGTGTCCTGCAGGAGCGAATGCTCGACAGCCGGTTATCGTTGGCCCAAGTGCGGGTTCTGTACGAACTGAGCGCGCGCAACGGCGTGCTGGCGTCGCAGCTGGCACGCGAACTCCGACTCGACGCCGGCTACTTGAGTCGCCTGCTGGCCGGATTCCGGCGCAAGCGCTGGATCACGACGGCTCCGGCGTCAGCGGACAAGCGCCGGCGGCCGATCGTGCTGACCAAGTCTGGCCGCGCGGCATTCGAACCGCTCGACCAGCGTTCTCAAGCCGAGGCGGAGGCGATGCTCGCGCCTCTGGATTCTGCAAGGCGCCGGCGACTGGTCGAGGCGTTGCGGACGGCGCGCGAACTGCTCGGCGACGAGTCGGTCGCGCCGGGGCCGATCATCCTGCGCCAGCATCGTCCGGGCGACATCGGGAGGGTCGCCCAACGTCATGGCGAACTGTACGCTGAAGAATACGGCTGGGACGAACGCTTCGAAGCACTGGTCGCCGGCATCCTCGCGCGCTTTATCGAAAATTTCAAAGCCGAGCGTGAGCGCTGCTGGATCGCGGAGCGCGATGGGCAATTCCTCGGCTGTGTGTTCGTCGTCGAGAGAAATCCGGATACAGCGCAATTGCGCATGCTTCTGGTCGAGCCGGCGGCGCGGGGCATGGGACTCGGCAGGCAACTGGTTGCCGAATGCATCCGCTTCGCGCGCTCCAAGCGCTATCGCAAGATGGTGCTGTGGACCAACAGCGTGCTCGACGCCGCGCGCCACGTCTACGAGTCGTTCGGCTTTCGTCTCATCGAGCAAGGCAAACATTCCGCGTTCGGCAAGGATCTGGTCGAGCAAACCTGGGAGCTGGATCTGGCTGTCGACTGACGTTTGGTTCGCGCTTGCTGTAAGTCACCTGCCCCGATTGCCCCATCTGCCCTGGAAGCGAACGCTGCGGGCAGGAGGCATCCGCGCACGTTCCTTCGAACGTATTGCGGCCAGAGGCCCCACGGTGGTTTTACTACGAAGGATTTCGTGGTAACGTGACTTACGGCACTGCGACCAGCACCATTGCTGCGCTACGGTCACTGTGCGGATTGCCTTGCTCACTGGGGTGGTGGCTGGGATGAAGTACAGGTCGGCACAGCCGTGCGTGTATTTGGTTGCCGCTGCGCTGCTGCTTGCAGGCTGCGGCGGCGGCTCGTCGAACAGTTCGATGCTGATGCAACCGCCGCCGGCGCCGCCTCCGCCACCGCCACCGCCGGCTCCGCCAACACTCGATCCGCAGTATCTTGCCTCCGCGCCGTCGCCGTTCGCCGCGGGTTGCGACGGTGTTGCAACTCCGGGCACGTTGTTTCCAAATGCGGAAGTCGAACCGTCGTTAGCCGTCAATCCGCAGAACACGCGCAATCTCGTGGCGTCGTGGCAGGAGGATCGCTGGTCGACCGGGGGATCGCGTGGAATCGTCGTCGGCGCGTCGAACGATGGCGGAACGACTTGGTCGCAGCACGCGCTGCAGTTTACTCGCTGCGCAGGTGGAACGCCGGCGAACGGTGGCGACTACGAACGCGCAAGCAATGCATGGGTCGCGGCATCGCCCTCGGGAACGGCTCACGTCGCCGCACTGGCGTTCACCGGTCTTGCCCTTCAGCCCGGCTCAGTCAGTGCGGTTGTTGCCAGCCGCTCGACCGATAGCGGCGCAACCTGGAGCGCGACTGCCACGCTGATCCGCGACACCGACGGCTCGTTCAACGACAAGGTTGCCATCACCGCCGATCCGGTGACGCCACATCTCGTCTATGCAGTATGGGATCGGCTCACGACGACGAATAGCGGTGTGACGTGGTTCGTTCGCAGCGTCGATGACGGCGCGAACTGGGAAGTTGCGCGGGCAATCTACGATCCCGGCCCGAACAACCAGACGATCAACAACATCCTCGTCGTGTTGCCGAATGGCATGCTGATTGTCTTCTACGTCGAGATAGACACCGCCGCGAACGGCGCCTTGTCGACCTACTTCGCGCTGATCCGCTCGAATGACAACGGAGCGGCGTGGTCGAGTCCGGTCAAGGTAACGGACGACCTTTCCGTGGGTACACGCGACCCGGACACGGGCCAACCGGTCCGCGACGCATCGATATTGCCGGAGATCGCGGTCGGACCCGGCGGCAGCCTGTTCGTCGTCTGGCAGGACGCGCGCTTCAGCGGCGGCGTGCGCGACGGCATCGCCTTGACGCGTTCCGACGATGGAGGCCTCACCTGGTCCGCGCCTGTGCGCGTCAACGCCAATGGCGCGGTCGCCGCATTCGTGCCGTCGGTAAACGTGCGCGCGGACGGAACGATCGGCGTCGCCTATTTCGATTTTCGCGCGAATACGTCCGACCGTAACACGCTGCTGACCGATTACTGGCTGGCGCGCTCGGCGAACGGAAGCGTCTGGCAGGAGACGCAGATCGCTGCCGCCTTCGACCTTGCCATCGCGCCGACTTCGACCGCCACAATGCCGGAAGGTCTTTTTCTCGGCGACTACCAGGGACTCGTGAGCATCGGCACGACATTCGTTCCCCTGTTCACGCGAACCAGCAACGGCAATCGGGCGAATCCAACCGATGTGTTTGCCGCGCCGGCCGTCTCGGCGACTGCCGCAACGACTGCTGCCGTCGCTCCATCGAGGTCGACGGTCGCGCCGCCGGATACGATGCAAATGTATCGCGACTCGGCGTCGTGGCAGCGCAACGTGCAGGAAAATGTCGCGCGCGCCTTGCGGGTGCGGCGGTTCGATGCGCGGGATGATCGGTGAGGTATGCGCGCGCTCAACACAAGAATGCGTAGCGACCTGCCCGATCTGCCGGACGGCACGCATCATGTCCAGTTGCCGGACGGCCGCTCCGCATTCACGAAAATTCGCAGCCGCGCCCCGCACGGTTTTTTTGCCGCCGAGGCGCGCGGACTGGCCGCGCTGCGCAGCGCGGCTGCGCTGCGCGTGCCCAAGGTATTCGCCGTCGAGGATCACTGCATTGCGCTCGAAGAACTCGGCAACGGACGAGCCGCTCTCTCCGACTGGGAACAGGCGGGAAGCGCGCTGGCGAGGCTGCATGCGCTGCGCAGCCCGCGCTTCGGCTTCGACGCACCGGGTTGGTGCGGCGACAGCGCCCAGGACAATACCTGGGACAGCGACGGGTTTCACTTCTTCGCAGAATGCCGGCTTCTGCCGCAGGCACAAACCGCGATCGACGCCGGCAGGCTGGATCGCGCCGACGCGCGCCGCGTCGAGGCAGTCGCCACACGCCTGCGCGAATGGTTGCCGCGGCGTCCGCCCGCGCTCGTTCACGGCGATCTCTGGCTGGGCAATCTGCATGCATGCGCCGATGGTGAACTGGCGCTCATCGACGGCGGGGCCGCGCATTACGGCTGGGCCGATGGCGATCTGGCAATGCTCACGCTGTTCGGCGAGCCGCCACCGACATTCTTCGCGGCGTACGAAACCGAGGCGGGCATTCGCGGCGACTGGCGCGAACGCGCGCCCGTCCTGAATCTGTATCACCTGTTGAATCATCTGAACCTTTTTGGCGGCGCCTACCTCGACGCTGTCCGCGGCGTGCTTGCGCGCTTCGCCTGACGGCGACCGCTTCGGTGGACCGCTCGGACCGGACGCCAAAGGTGTGCTCAATGTCCTTTACGCTGTGAGGTCGGCACTCTAAGATCGCGCCTCTTTTCGCGTGGAGCCGGTAGTGAAGCATTTGATTGCGTGTGTTCTTGTTTCGGCCGTCTGTTCCGCCAGTTTTGCGGCGGGAAAGGGCGCGATAGCGCCGGTATTCGATCCGAAGCGGATGTCCGACGAGGTCAAGACGTTGTCATCGGACGAGTTCGAGGGCCGCGGACCGGCGACCCCGGGCGAAACAAAAACGGTCGCCTATGTCAGCGGGCAGATGAAGTCCGCCGGACTGCAGCCCGGCGGCGACCTCGAGAACGGCAAGCGCCTGTGGACGCAGGCCGTTCCCCTGGTGCGCACGCAGATTTCCGGGGAACCGAAGTTTTCGCTGAGCATCGAAAGCAAGATCCAGGACCTCAGGCAAGGCGAAGACATCACAGTGCGCGCCTCGATGGACGGCTCGACGTCGGTGTCGCTCGCCAACGCGCCCCTGGTGTTCTGCGGCTACGGCGTCAAGGCGCCCGAACGAAACTGGGACGACTTCAAGGGCGTCGACCTGCGTGGCAAGATCATGATCGTGCTTATCAATGACCCGGACTTTGAAACAGGATCCGGCGACTTTGGCGGCAAGGCGATGACCTACTACGGGCGCTGGACCTACAAGTACGAAGAGGCGGCGCGCCAGGGCGCGGCCGGCATCATGATCGTGCACGAAACCGCGCCAGCAGCATACGGCTGGGCGACAGTGAAGAATTCCGGCACGGTCGCGACGTTCGATATCGGGCGCGACAATCCCGCTGCGGCGCACACGAAAGTCGAGGCCTGGATCCAGCGCGATGTTGCTGTCGAGTTGTTCAAGCGCACGGGTCTGGATTTCGAAGCGCTGAAAAAGCAGGCGCAGACGCGCGAGTTCAAACCTGTTGTCTTGAACGGCGCCACGTTTGCGGCCGACTTCAAGGTGGAACGGTCGGACATCGTCTCGCACAACATCGTCGGCCGCGTCGAAGGAAGCAAGCGTCCTGACGAGACGATCATCTACTCGGCGCACTGGGATCACCTCGGCGTCGGCGCACCCGATGCAAAAGGCGACAAGATATACAATGGCGCAGTCGACAACGCGACCGGGACGGCGGCACTGATCGAACTCGGACGCGCATTCGCACACGGGCCCAGGCCGGAACGCTCGATCGTGTTCCTGAACGTCACGGCCGAGGAAAAGGGGCTGCTCGGTTCGGCCTACTATGCGTCGCATCCGCTTTATCCGCTGGCGAAAACCGTCGCCAACATCAATGTCGATTCGCTCGATCCGAATGGACCGGCGCGCAACTTTTCGCAGAGCGGCAGCGCGCAGTCGGGACTGCTCGACCTGCTGATTGCCGACGCGAAGGCGGGCGGTCTGGAATTCGTTCCCGACCCGCATCCGGAAAGCGGCGGATTCTTTCGGTCCGATCACTTTTCGTTTGCCGGGTACGGCGTGCCCGCACTGTCGTTCGAATCGGGCAACGACCTCGTGGACGGTGGCAAGGCAGCCGGGGAAGCGAAGCGCAAGGAGTACGGCAAAACGCGCTACCACCAGCCGGCCGACGAGTGGCAGGCGGACTGGACGTTCACCGGCATGGCCCACGACCTGTCGATCCTCTACAAGGTCGCCAGTGACCTGGCCAATTCGAAGCAATGGCCGAACTGGTCGACCGATTCGGAATTCCGCGCCATCCGCGACGCGACTGCGGATCAGCGCAAATAGCGCGAGAGAGCGATGGCCCGCGCGGCGCTGATTACGCTCGTGTCTTGGCTGATCGGCGTCGCGCCAGGCGCACTGCATGCCCAGTCAATCAGCTTCGGCGGGTTCACCTGGCAAGTGCGCTCGGGCACCGGCGGACCAGGGCCGAACACGTTTACGGCCAGTAACGTTTCGCTCGACGCCAGCGGTTACCTGCACCTGAAGATCACGCACAACCACAATCAGTGGACAGCCGCGGAAGTATTCACCGATGCCGCCCTCGGCTTCGGCATCTATCAATTCAAGATCATCGGCCGACCCGATCAGTTCGACGACAACGTCGTGCTAGGCCTGTTCAACTATCCAACGCCGGACATCGGTCCGGATACAACAAACGAGATCGACATCGAATTCGCAACATGGGGCGGATTGCAGCCGCAGCACGGCAACTGGACCGTCTGGCCGGCCGTGCAGCAGACAGGTATCGTCGAGACGACGCACAGTTACGACACGGCTTTGACCGGCGACACCAGCACGCACCGTTTTGCCTGGATGCCGCAGCAGGTGCACTACGAATCGCTGTACGGCCTCAGCGACGACGAAACGGGTCTCTACCATGCGTGGACATTCGCGCCGCTGGACTACACATTGCGGGTTCCACAGCACCCGATCCCGGTCCATATGAATTTGTGGCTGTACCACGGCAACGCGCCGACGGACAAACGGGATGTGGACATCACAATCGCGGAATTCAAATTCATCCCCGACTGTCTGTTCGCGAATGGATTCGATGACGCCACCGTCGCCTGCGCGCTGAACTGAAGAGGAATTCGTCATTCCCGCTTGACTAGCTCCGCTGTTGAGAGCCGCGGGGATGACGGCAATTGCGTTTGGTCGTGGAAAGTGCTGCTTTTTAGCCGCTTTTGAGCGGCTCACACAACCAAAGTGTGCTTCTGCTTAGCAGCGTTGCTACTGAGGTTCCGCAAGCCGGTTGTATTTCTTCAGCGCCTCGCGCAAGCGATCGTGCGGCAGTGCGATGACTTCAAGATCGTTCTTGCCCTTCATCGTCTCGGCCGCGACCATCGCATTGATGATAGCTTCCTCGGTCGCCTGCACGGTAGCCAGGAAGATCGGATTCATCTGATCGTTCGGCAGCATCTTGACGTCGCGCACGCCTTTGCCGGTAGCCGCATGCGGATTGGCGGTCGAAAACGCGATGAAGATGTCGCCGGAACCGTCTCCGGCGAAGCTGCCGTCGCGCGCGAGTCCGAGCGCAGCGCGGCGGGCCAGGCGCTTGAGCTGCGTCGGGATCAGCGGCGCGTCGGTCGCGACCACGATGATGATGGAGCCGATGTCTTCTTCGCGCACCGTATGGTCCGGTATTTCTTTTCCAACCGGCACGCCGGCGATGCGCAGCTGGCTGCGCCGTCCGTAGTTGCATTGCACGAGCACGCCGACGGTATAGCCGCCAAGCTTTGCCGGCAGCAGGCGCGACGAGGTGCCGATGCCGCCCTTGAATTCGTTGCAGATCATTCCGGTGCCGCCGCCGACGTTGCCTTCCTCCGCCGGTCCGCCGTGGGCGGAATCGAGCGCGTGAAAGGCGTGCTCGGGTTTGACGTGGAATCCGTTCATGTCATTCAGATCGTCGTCGGCGGTCTCCGCGACGATCGGCAGGGACCACGAATAGCCTTCCTCGTCCGGAGGCGCCTGCTTGATGCGCCAGGCGATAACCGCATCGCGAACGACTCCGACACTGTGCGTGTTCGTGATCATCACCGGGCCGTCGAGGATGCCGGATTCCTCGAGCCACGTGGTCCCGGTCATCTCCCCGTTGCCGTTGAGCGAAAACCAGCCGCCGAACACCGGGTCCAGGCTGGTCTTGCCGCGCGGCAATATCGCGGTCACACCGGTGCGCACCGGACCTGTTCCTACCCTGAGCTTTCCCGAACCGGAAATCAGCGTCGTGTGGCCGACCTCGACGCCCTTGACGTCGGTAATTGCGTTGAATTGTCCCGCTGTGCCGTCGAACGGCACTCCAAGGTCGCGCGCACGCGGCTTTGCCTGTGCGCCGCTGGCGAGAGCGACCGCGATGATTGCCATGACGCCCACGGCGAGGCGGCTCGGTAGGTTTTTCATGGTTGTTTCGCTTGGTGAATTGCGC
>DASRTK010000546.1:0-6669 GCA_035655975.1 Rudaea sp. | reverse complement strand
GGAATCGGCTTGCGGCTGGTAGCGCAGATCCGCGACGGCCAGCCATGCCGGCGCTGGATGCCACGAGGCAACTGCCGCCGCAGCGCCGACGCGCGCCGAATCATCGCCGCCGCCGTAGCGCGTCTTGCCCAGGCCACCTTGAGTCCAGCCCGTTTCTTCGGCCGCCGACACGAGCCGGAAATCGGCGAACCCGCGCACGTCGAAGTCCTGGCCATGCGCCGATGCCATCGCGGCGGCCAGAACGACCGGAACCATGCACTGCGCGATCACGTCAGCATGTTCTCCCGATGCCAGGGACTCGTGGCGAGGAAAGCATCGAACGCGTCGGGCGGCAACGCGCGCGAAATGAAAAAGCCCTGCGCGTGATCGCAGCCGATTTCGCCGAGGTAGTCGAGCGAGGTCTGGTCGGTGACGCCCTCGGCAGTCACGCGGTATCCGAGCCGGTGACCGAGCTCCACGATCGAGCGCACGATCGTGCGGTCCTCGGCTCCCATCGCCAGGCGCAACAGGAAACTTTTGTCGATCTTCAGTTCGCGCACCGGAAGCCTGCGCAGGTAAGCAAACGACGACTGGCCGACGCCGAAATCGTCGATTGCCAGGTCGATGCCGAGATCGGCGAGCTGCCGGAGCACACGGATCGCCGCGTCGGGCTTGCCCATCACGGCGCTTTCAGTGATCTCGAGCAGGATCTGGCGTGGCGTCACGGCGTGGATCGCCAGGAGTTCGCCTATCCGGTGAGGCAGATCGGCGTCGTCGAGATCGCGAGCGGAAAGATTGATCGCAAACCGGAAGCGGCGATTGCGCAGGTCCCAGGCGTGCGCCTGGGCGATGCAGGTGGCGAGTACCCAGCGCGTAAGCCGGCGGATGTTGCCGGTTTCCTCGGCCAGCGGGATGAACAAGTCCGGCCCGACCAGCCCGAGCTTCGGATGCTGCCAGCGAACCAGGCCCTCCACACCGTCGATCGCGCCGGTAACCAGATTCAACTTCGGCTGATAGTGCATCTGCAGTTGGCGCCGGTCGATCGCCTCGCGCAACTCGCTCATGAGCGACAGACGCTCGGGCCGATGCGGATCAGCGCCGGGATCGTAGACGGCGACCGGTTCGTCGGCTCCGAGCGCGGCGAACAGTGCGACCTCGGCACGCTGCATCAACGCGCTCGCCTTGGTGCCGTGCAGCGGATGCAGGGCGATGCCGACAGCGGGTGCGACATCGATCGCGAGGTCGGCCTCACGATACGGTTCGCCGAGCACGTCGAGCAGGCGGAACGCCAGCGCGATGGCGTCGCCCTGCCCGGCCTGGCACATCCAGACGAGGAATTCGCTGTCGCTCGCGCGCGCGACGAGCGCGCTGCCAGCCGGACCGCGAATTCGCGCCGCCGCATCGCGCATCAGACGATCGCTGATCGCGTGACCGAGGGTCTTCGTGATTTCCGGCAGGCGCGCCAGCGCAACCATGAGCAGGCTGCCTTTTGCGCTCCGATCCGCATCGATCATCTGCTGGATTGCCGCTTCCGCGGCGATGCGCGTCATCAGGCCGGTCGCGTCGTCGTGCGCGGTCTGGAAGCGGATGTGCTCCTCGCGCTCGCTGATCGCCTGGGCCATGTTCGTCAGCGCGGCGGCCAGCTCGCCGACTTCTCCGGTCTGCGCAACCGGGTCGGCCGGCCGATAATCGCCTGACGCAATGCGCCGCGCCGTCGCCGCCAGTGCCTCGATCGGCCGCGAAACACCGCGCGCAATCAGCACCGAACCGAGCAGGCCAGCAACGAGCCCGAGCGCGAGGAGTACCGCCCAGGTCAACGCGACCGAGCGGTACGGTTGCAGCGCCGCGTCGAGTGAGTAGCCGAGCACCGCGACGATCGGCCGGCTCTGTTTCGAACTGCGCAGCGGCGTCGCCAGCGCCACGTATTCCTGGCCGGCGACTTCGATCAGCGCGGGTTTGTCGGAGCGCTGCGGGTTTTCGCCGAGCAGATTATCGGCGAGTCCATTGCCGGCATTGGCGCGAGCCACGACCATCCATTTGGCATCGGGATTTTGTACCGCAAGTTCCGTCGTCTTCGGCAAGGCCGATTGTTCCTGCTCGCGCTTCAGGAACGCCTCGTCGACCGGGATCGATGCCGCAATCAACCCGATCAGGGCTGGCGCATGCACCGGAACGACAACGATCCAGAAAACCTGGTCGTTCCACGCCACGAGCGCTGCCGAAGGTTTCTCGAGCGCGCCTTCGACCAGGTCGTCGAAGGGAAATTTTCGCGGGTCCAGCGAAGCATCCTGCGTGTCGGCGTCGATCGTGCCGTCGAGTTCGATCAGCAGCATGCGCGCCGCGCCGATACGGCGGCCATGGTTGCGCAACGCCGAACGCACGGTGTCGGCGTCGCGCTGCGCGATCGCAGAGCGCAGGGCGAAGTCGAGCGTGAGGACCTGCACGTTGTCGGACACGCGCACAGAGACATCGTCGAGCTGGCGCGCGAACGTCGTGCCGGCAAGCGCCAGCTGGCGCTTGCCTTCCGCAACGACCTGCCGGCGCGTGACTTCGTAAACGAGCACCGCCGTTACGCTCTGCAGGATCGCGAGCGAGGCGACGAGGAACACGGCGAGGCGAAGTCGGAAACTCATGCGCGCCGCCTCAATAACCCGCCCGCTCGCGATCCGGCGGCAGACGCGGATCGGGCAGCAGCGACAACGCAAATTCCAGGTTCTTGAGCTCGGTCGCGTCGTTGATGGTCAGGCGTTGCACGTCGACGCCCGTGCCGGGACGCAACTGCGGGTGCCATACCCGGACGGCGTAGTCTCCCTTTGGCAGATTGGACAGCTGTGCGATGCCGTCGCTACCAGAATGCGCGACAAGCGGCGCGTCGGTCACGTACAGGTAGGTGATCATCTGGTCATGGATGTTGCAGCCGACGGCAATGACGCCGAGCTTGTCGAGTTGCAGAGGCGCGGAAATCTCGCCTGGCGCGAGCACGAACTCGAACTGGCGGGCCGGCGCGAACGAATAGGCGTGGTGGCGAGTGTTGTCGCTGTTGCGGAAGACCACCTTGTCGCCGGGCCGGAAGACCTCGATGTAAGGAATGAACGTTTCGTTCTTCTGGTCGATCACGCGCGTGGCCGGTGGCGGCGCCGGCGATACGCTGCCGCCGGATTGCGGCGCAATCGTAACCACTGCGTCCGACACGGCGTGCCCACGCGTGTCGCTGATGCGCACGCCGAGCCCGGCAGCACCAGCGGGTGCCGACGACAGGCACATGTATACAATCGCCGCTGCGAACCGGAACCAACGCATGTTGCCCCCTGCCCGTTCCACCAGCGGTCTGCATAGACCGCTGCGCCGCCCTTTCTTACTTGTGTGCTTCGGCCTTGCGTGCTTCGGCCGGACTCGCCGCGAGCGCACCGAGCCGCACCAGCCGGTCCATCGTCACTCCGCCGCGATTGATCGTCAGCGTCACGCGTTTGCCAACATTGTCGCTCAGCATTTGCTGGAATTCGGCCCGGTTCGCGATCGCCTTGCCGTTGAATTTCAGCACGAAGTCGCCGGTCTGCAGATTTGCGTCCGCGGCCGGCGTGCCCCTGACGACCTCTCCTATCTGTACCCCGCCCGCGCCCAAGGTTCTTTCCTCGTCCGCTGTCAGGCTGCGGAATCGCGCACCGAACGGCAATCGGTAATGCACGAAATAAGCCGCTACCAGAGCGTTTTCGGGCGTCGGCTCGTAGAGAAGCACTTTGTCGGCGCCGACGCTGCGTCCCTGTTCGATCGCCCACTCGCGCGCGCGGCTTCCGCCAGCCGCATCGTAGCCATTGCCGATGCGGACGTAACCGCGCCCGATCATGGCCTGCTCGTCGCCTGCCGTCGTCGTCCCCTGGGTGACTTCGGGTTCGGCCGGCGCCGGCGCGGCGCGAAGCTTGGCAATCGTGGCGGCATCCTGTCCGGTCGCCGCCTCGAAGTACGGCTTGGTGGCTTCGGCAGGACCCTGTGGAGTAACCCGGAGCTGCGCGCAGCCGGCCAGCAATACCAGTATCAGACCGGCGGCAGCGCGAGCGCGATTGCGCCACTGCGGAATTTGTCTGGACGATTGCGCGTTCATCGGGCGATAGTAGCGCCACATGCGGCGATCCGCACACGTCCAAACCGTTTAGCCGACTACGTGATTTCAGCGCCGTACAGGATTGCTCGATGACGCCGACGGCCAAGGCGCAATGGCAGATTCATTTCTGCGTGATCCTCTGGGGCTTCACCGCAATCCTCGGCAAACTCATCACGCTACAGGCGCTCGCGCTGGTCTGGTGGCGCATGCTGATCGTCGTCGCGGCGCTCGTCCTGGTGCCTGCCGTATGGCGCGGGTTGCGCGCAATGCCGCTGCGGCTGATCGCCGCCTATGCAGGTATCGGTTGCTTGGTCGCGCTGCATTGGCTGACGTTCTACGGCGCGATCAAGCTTGCCAATGCTTCCGTCGCGGCGACGTGCATGGGTATCGGCCCTGCCTTTCTCGCTCTGGTCGAACCCTGGCTGACCGGCAAACGTTTCGACGCGCGAGAACTCGCGCTGGGCGTGCTCGTCATTCCGGGTGTCGTGCTCGTCGCAGGCGGCGTCCCAGCGTCGATGCATCTGGGCCTTGGCGTCGGCATCCTGTCAGCGCTTCTGGTCGCCTTGTTCGGTGCACTGAACAAGCGCCTGGTCGAGCATGCCGATCCGCTGACGGTCACTGCTGTCGAACTCGGCGCCGGGACACTGCTGCTGACTGCGCTCGCTCCGCTGCTGCCGCATGACGGTCCGTTGCTGCCGATACCGGACTTGCACGACGTGATGCTGCTACTGGTCCTGTCAATCGGGTGCACGCTGTTGCCGTACACGATCGCCCTGGCGGCGTTGCGCAAGCTGAGCGCCTTCTATGTGCAACTGGCGACGAATCTGGAACCGATCTACGCGATCGCGCTCGCGATAGTGTTGCTCGGCGAACAGCGCGACTTGGGGGTCATGTTTTATCTCGGTGTCGCGATTATCCTGATGTCCGTTTTCGCCCATCCGCTGCTGGCGCGCACCGGCACGCGAGTGGAGCACGCGGAGATGGTCGCCGTCGCCGAAGCGAAAAACGTCGCGGACTAAAGTCCGCATCGCGCAGCTATGCAGGCCTGCTGCGGGCAGGAGCAGGTGCATCCATGCACGGCGGACCCGTGCATGGAAGCGTTGAACGTCTTAAGCGCCTTTCTTCTTGGCCTGCTTTTCCGCGCGCTTTTCCTTCAGGCTCTTCGTGGGTTTCTTCTTCGCGTCTTTCTTCTGGTTCAGACCCTTGCTCATGGCAAACTCTCTCCCGGTTGCTCGATCAAGAAAATGACGTTAGGCGAAACTTCCCTGGGTCGAAATTCCGCCGACGTTTATTGAACCCGGTTTCGCCGGACCTGTGCAAGCTTGGCTTGCCGCTCGGCGACTGGTCGATTTCGTGGGAGCTGGCACCCGACAGGCTTGCCGTCGATTTCGAGCGCCCGCTTGAACCGGGAGAGCGACGATGACCCGAACAAGTGACAAAAAATGACATGTTCCGACCGATAAGGGTTGTTTGGTCCGGTCGCGTAGCCGACACCACGTTACGAGCTTGACTTGAAACGAAATGTCGGCGCCAAACGCTCGAGCCGCAAGCGGAGCAGTAGACCGATGGGCGGCTGCGAAATGAGACATGCATCACGAATTTTCAAACTAGACT
The DNA here is from genome assembly GCA_035655975.1 of Rudaea sp. Lineage (GTDB taxonomy): Bacteria > Pseudomonadota > Gammaproteobacteria > Xanthomonadales > Rhodanobacteraceae > Rudaea. The sequence goes on along the minus strand of DASRTK010000546.1, from coordinate 977 downwards.
ATAATGATACGTCGGTCACACTTTCTGTGGCACGGGAAGTGCTTTGCTCTGCGAGCACTTGGTACCCGGTTGTCAACCCGCCTGACGTTCCAAGCGGGCACTGCCGACCTTTCATCGACTTAGGGGTTCTTTATGAATTATGTATTTAGCCGGTTCTCCGGCCGCGCGGCACTGTTGTTCATGCTCGCCGCGGTTGTGCCCAGCATCGCGCTCGCGGACCTGAACGAAGAGCAGAAACTCATCACGCCGACTGCCAGCGGCTCAAATAGCGGTCAGTCGACCGCAATGTCCGACGACGGGATGATTGCGGTCGTCGGCGCGCCGGACGACTCAGGCAACGGCAGAGCCTACGTGTTCACGCGCAGCGGCACGGTCTGGACCCTCGCGGCGACACTGAGTGCCAGCGATGGAGCCGCGGGTGATAAGTTCGGCGCGTCGGTCGCCATCTCGGGCGACGCCAGCAGCCCCACGAGCGCAAATATCGCTGTAGGCGCGCCGGGCCGGGGTTCCAACGCGGGCGCTGTATACGTGTACACCGGCAACGGCGCGACCTGGATGGAAAACACCCACATCTTGACGTCGGGCCTTGCGGTAGGCGGCGGTCTCGGCTCTTCGGTGTCGATCCAGGGGTTTCGCATAGCAGCGGGTGCGCCGAACGCCACAGCCGGCAAAGGCGCGAATGCTGGCTTGGCAGTCGTTTTTGATTCGACGGACGCCGGCGGGAGCTTTGGTGCATCCCCCTTCCGCGCCAACGGTGGGCAGGCCCGCGTTGGTGCCCACTTCGGTACTTCGGTCTCGTTGTCGGGCAGCACCGTGCTGGTCGGCGCGCCGAACTATACGACCGGCCACAAGAACTCCGGCAACGTGTTCGTCTTCGTCAACAATGGCGGCACCTGGACGCAACAGGCGAGCATTCGTCCGTCGAATACAACCGACAACTTCGCAGGAACCGCGGTATCGCTGTTCTCGAACTCGGC
>DASRTK010000545.1:0-10514 GCA_035655975.1 Rudaea sp. | reverse complement strand
GAGAACTCCGGATTGGAACGGAGTGCACTCTAGGTCGCGGCGAATATGGAAGGCGTAGGGATTGCGGGAGGCGGTATAAGAATCGCGTAAAGACCGCGCCTGGCTCTTAAGCCCTCCCCTTCAAGGGGAGGGTTGGGTGGGGATGGTGTTAAAGGGTTCGACTATGCGCACATACACCATCCCCCTCCCGGCCTCACCCTTGAAGGGGGAGGAGAAGTGCGGCGATCAGCGCGGCGGTCGATCGAGCCAGACTTCGAGGCCTTGTGCGTTCAGCTCGATGTCCATGACGAGCACTTCGCAGATGCCGGCATCGTCCAGCGTGCAGCCGTGGGCGCGCACGCGCGAGATGTACAGCTGCGCGAGATCTTCCATGATGCGCGCGTGCCGATCCGCATCGCTGGCATGCGCGCGCGCGATCGCGACCATCGCATCGATCTGCTCGTGAAGATCCTGGGCGAGGCGCTCGACGTCGGTCACGCGGCTGTAGTGGGTCAGGAACATCTGTTGCGGCTCGAAGCCCAGCATGCGGTCGATCGATGCGTGCAGCGCTTCGGGTTCGAACTGCACCGGCGTCGAAGTCGGCAGGATGAATGCGCCCTTGTCCGTATCGAACTCGCGATACGACAGTCCAAACGTGTCGCCCGGGAAGAACGCGCGGCTGCGCGCATCCCAGAGGCATATGTGATGGCGTGCGTGGCCCGGTGTATCGATGCACAAGAACTCGCGACCGGCCAGGTCGACGCGGTGCCCGTCGTTGGCCGTGATTATGCGCTCGGCCGGAATCGGCACGAGAGCGCCATAGCTGGCCTGCACTTCTTCCGCGCCGTAGACCGCCGTCGCACCGGCAATCAGCGCGCTCGGGTCGACCATATGGCGCACGCCACGCGGATGGATGACGGCTCGCGCGTTCGGCAACTGCTGCATCAGCAAGCCGGCGCCTCCAGCATGGTCGAGATGCACGTGGGTCAGGATGACGTAGTCGACGGCTTCGACCGGCAGGCGCTTGGCTTCAAGTTCGGCGAGCAGGCGCGGCACCGAGTAATTCGTGCCGGTATCGACGAACGCCGCGCGCCCGTTCTCGACGATCAAGTGACTCGCATCGAACTGCGGACGAAAGAAGCCAGTGTCGATTGCGCTGATGCCGTCGTCGAAGTCCATGTGCGTGCCTTCTGATGCGATTGCCGGCGGGGCTAGGCAGGAGGATTCCCTTGCAGCGCCCGCGAACCCAAGACAATGATACCGAGCGCGACGATTAGATGTGTGATCGGCCACTCTGCCGGAACCGGTTGCGGCGGCGGCGCCGCCTGGTAGAGGTCGAACCAGTCGTCTTCTTCATTCGTATCGATAAGGGTGCCGCCGGTTACCGGATCAGGCAGCATTGACCCCTCTATTCTCATGAATTCGAAGTCGAGGCGGCCCGTATAGGGTTTGATGCTCGTCAACTTCAGATCGCAGCTTTCGCCCCGCCCGGCAGCCAATGGTGGCAGCTGGAAACCAAATCCGCTGTCGAAGCAGAAGGCGCCCACGTCGGGACCGCAACCGCCTGGAAAATCGCTCTCGATATAGAAGTCCGGAGAGAAATTATCGGTACATGCCGTAACTCGGATTGCGCCGACGTTCGCCTCGCCCCGATTTTCCGCGCGGACGCGCAAGACTGAATGCGCGATGCCGCCTTGATCCAACGAGAATGCAAGTTGCTGGCTGCTCATCGCCACGTCGGTGAATGTTCCGAGGTAGAAAGAAACCCCGTCGTGATTCGGGTTTGGTCCAATTACCGGGAAATCGTAAACATTGAAGCTCATGGGCGTGCTGTCTGTCGATGTCGGACTTCGGGTCACCTCGAATACGCACTTGATCGTTTGCTGGGAAGCGATCGGTCCGATATAGAAGAGATAGCGGCCGGGAAAATACGTCTCGGGAATCAAGGTGCCGCACACGGGCTGCGCGTTCATCGCCACCGGGTATGCAAAAGACTCGAAAGACAAGAACGTAGTGATCTCGATTGCTACCGAGTCGAGGGTGGCCGGTTCGTCGTTTCTCATAAGGACGACCAACGTGCCGCTTTCGCCTATCGAAAGTGGAACGTATTGTGGCGAACCGCGTGAAATCCCAATCTTCGGACCCGCAGCCAAAGCGCAGCATGAGTACGCGGCGAAAGCTGCGACAATCCATGTCGGCACGCGAAGCATCAGGCTCTCCTATTTGACCGGCATTCCCGGCTCGGCCCCCGGGTCAACATCGAGCAGGAACAACTGATCGCCACCCAAACCGGCCGACAGGACCATGCCTTCGGATACGCCGAAGCGCATCTTGCGCGGCGCGAGGTTCGCGATAAAAACGACGTGACGGCCGACCAGCTTGGCCGGCTCCTGATACGCCGCCCGAATGCCGGAGAAGATCTGGCGCTTGCCGAGTTCGCCGGCATCGAGTTCGAAGCGCAGCAGCTTGTCGGAACCCTCCACAAGTTCACATTGCAGCACCTTGCCGATGCGCAGGTCGAGCTTGGCGAAGTCGTCGATGCCAATGACTGGAGGACCGACGGCCGAAGGGACTTGAGCCCCTCCCCCTTGATGGGGGAGGGGTTGGGGAGAGGGTGCAGACGCCTGCGAGGACTGAACAGGCGGCTTCGCCGCCAACCCCTCTCCCGCCGCGCTGCGCGCGGCGACCTCTCCCACAAGGGGAGAGGTGGAGGCTTCGCTGCTCTTGCCCCTTCTCCCGCTGGCGGCAGAGGGCTGGGGTGAGGGTGGCGTTGAGGCCAAGCGAGCCTTCAAGCCCTCCCCTTCAAGGGGAGGGTTGGGTGGGGATGGTGTTGCTTGTGCCATCGATTCCTTCGACGATTCGATCATGGCTTCGATTTGTTTTGGGTCGATGCGAACTGACAGATGCTGGTAGCCGCTTATTGCGTGGTTTTCGGCTAACGGAACGTCCAGTGCGGCCCACGTCAAGTCGGTTTCCGAAATTCCAAGGAACGCGGCGGCGCGCTGGGCAAGACCTGGGAGCACGGGAGCCAGAAAAATCGTCAGCACACGGAATGCTTCCAAAGCAGCACTGCAGGCCATGTGGGCTGAGGCCATTTCGCCGACATTGCCGGGATCTTTGACACGTTTCCATGGTTCCTGTGCTTGCAGAAATCCATTCACCTTGTCGGCGAGCGCGATGATCGAAGTCATTGCCGAGTTGTACCGACAGTTCTTGTAGTGCAGCGGGATAAGACGCTTGTCCTCGACGTGTATTTGCTCGAACCGTTGATGGGGCTCGGTGCCTGGAACCCCGCCAGTGAGCTGTGCAATGCGCCCGCCAAAGTGGTCGTTGAGGATCTTTCCCGCGCGGCTGGCAATATTCACGTACTTGCCGACCAGATGTGAATTCACGACGTCGACAAAAGCCTTCAAGTCGAGGTCCACGTCGGCGGGTTCTGGGCCCAGCATCGTCGCAAAGTAATAGCGCAAATATTCCGGATTCAGCCCGGCATCGAGATACGTGCGCGCCTGGATGAAAGTGCCGCGCGACTTCGACATCTTCGCGCCGTTGACGCCGAGATAGCCATTGACGTACAGCTTGTTCGGCGTCCGCAGCTTTGCGCCTTCCAGCATCGCCGGCCAGAACAGGCCGTGGAAGTTGACGATGTCCTTTCCGAGGAAGTGGTGCATTTCGGCGCTTGCGTCGTACCCCGGATCGGCCTTTTGCATGAAGCGGTCGAATGATTCCGGGGTGAGCCCGTTCTTCGCGCCTTGCTCGCTCGCGCAATATTTCTTGAAGGCAGCCAGATATCCGATCGGCGCATCGAGCCAGACGTAGAAGAATTTGCCCGGCGCATCGGGAATCGGGAAGCCGAAGTAGGGTGCGTCGCGCGAGATGTCCCAGTCGCGCACGCCACCTTCGGCGTCGAGCCACTCCTTCAGTTTCGCGGCGACCGACGAATGCGCTACCGGTTCGCCGTTCGTCAGCTTGCCGCCGAGCCAGTCGCGCAGCATCTGCGTGAAATCGCCGACCTTGAAGAAATAGTGCTCCGAGTCGCGCAATTCCGGCGTCGCGCCGGAAACGACCGAGCGCGGGTTCTTCAGGTCGGTCGGCGCGTAGGTCGCGCCGCAGTTCTCGCAGTTGTCGCCGTACTGGTCCGCCGTTCCGCAATTCGGGCATTCGCCCTTGATGTAGCGGTCCGGCAGGAACATCTGCTTGACCGGATCGTAGAACTGGCGCACTGAGCGCGTCGCAATGTGGCTGGGTTTCGCGTCGCGCAGTCGTCGGTACACGAGTTCGGCCAGTTCCTGGTTCTCGGGCGAATGTGTCGTGTAGTAAAAGTCGTGGGCCACGCCGAAATCGGCAAAATCGCGTTCGTGGCTGATCTGCATGCCCTTGATGAACTCTTCGGGCGTCATGCCGGCCTTTTCCGCGGCCAGCATGATCGGCGTGCCGTGCACGTCGTCGGCGGCAACGAAATGGACCTTGGCGCCGGCCATGCGCCGCGCGCGCACCCAGATGTCGGACTGGATGTAGCCCAGCAGATGGCCGATATGCAGCGGGCCGTTCGCGTAGGGCAGGGCGTGGGTGACGAGGATTTCGCGGGGTTCTTTCATGCGTAAACAGAGGGTTCGGTATGTTTTTCCTGGCAGCGATTATGACATGCCGTATCGTATTGACCGGCAGAACTGCCTTGGCGGCGGAACTTTCACTGCTTCTTGTGTTGTCCAAGGGCGCATCGCCAGCTGGCGGAACATCTTGGTTTGCAAAAAATTTCAGGAGTGTTGCATGAAGTGGAACAACGTATCGCTGCTGTTGCTGCTGGCTTTGCTGATAGCAGCCTGCGACAGCCAGCAGCCTACCTACAGCGCATCGAACGCGAATTCAGCACCTCCGCCTCCGCCGCCGCCGGCAGCACAACCGCCGCCGCCGCGCGCTGCAGAACCCGCGGCGCCGATGCCCGTGGCGGAAAAGCGTCCCGCGCCGCCGCCCCCGACTGTGTACGAGGCGCGGCAGCACACACCCTCCGCGTCATTGCCCGAACGCGGTGAGGCGCTGCCGCCGGTAGCCCCGATTGGCATCGGCAGCTGCGACAGCTACATCGAGCGCTATCGCACGTGCGTGAACAACGGCGTCGCCAGTGGCACCATGCCGAACCCAAGCAAGTTTGCCCTGACGCACGCTTTCAATCGGCAGGTGCGCAAATGGCAGGCTGACGTCGCCGCAGGCAATACCGCGCAATTGGTCACTGCGTGCGCCGAGGCAGACCAGCAGGCGCGCGACGAACTCGTCAAGGCGGGCTGCACGTCTTTTTGATTCCGCGAGCAGGGCCGCGAAGTGCCGAAAGCACTTGCGCGGCTTTCAGGGGGTTGCCCGTTCCCATGTTTGAGTCCGGCCGAGCAGCGAGATCCCGATAAATCCGCGCACTTCGAGTTTGCTGCCGTCGCCGACCGGATGCAGCTTGCAGCGATAGATGCTGCCTTCTTCGGGGTCGAGGATCTCGCCACCCTCCCAGGTGTCGCCATGGCGATGCATGTTCCACAGGATCGTCATGCCGCGCACAAGCTGGTCATGACGCGAGCCCGCACAATCCTTGCAGCGTGGGTCCGGATCTTCGCCGGGTTCGCGAAACAGGCGCACGATCCGGCCCGACAGCAGGCCTTCGTGTTCGCTGATCTCGACGATGGCGCGCGGTTTGTGACTGGTGTCGTCGATCGTCGTCCACAGGCCCAGCGGCGATGCGTTGGCAGCATGCAGGCGCGCCGGAGCCGCTACGCCCGCGGCAAGCAGCAGCGCGGCGAAAACCGAAAGAAACGATGCACTCATGCGCTCACGATGCGACGCCGGGAGCCGGGCAGTCAAGGCGCGCCGGCCTGCAAGTGCCCGCGGAGCCTGAACCGTGCAGCACGTGCCGCGCCGGTGCCGCTCAGCTACAATTGACCCACACCTCCGATTTCGCCCCGCAGAAACCATGATCCATCCCACACAGGAGCGCGTTCGCGAACTCCTCGGCACGATTATCGACCCGCATAGCGGCCAGGATCTCGTTGCCAGCGGCGCGATCAAGGGCATCGGCATCGACGGCGGCAACGTCGCGGTCGAAGTCGTGCTCGGCTATCCGGCCAAGACCTGGATCGACACACTGGCACAACTCGTGCGCGAAACGCTGCAGGCGGAGCCTTCGATAAAGCAGGTGGTCGTCAACGTGGCGTGGCGCTTGTTCGCGCACAAGGTGCAGACGGACCTCACGCCGCTGCCGAACGTCAAGAACATCCTCGCGATTGCTTCGGGCAAGGGCGGCGTCGGCAAGAGCACGACGGCGGCGAATCTCGCACTGGCGTTGCAGGCCGAGGGCGCACGAGTGGGTTTGCTCGACGCCGACATCTACGGACCGAGTATCCCACGCATGATGGGCGTCTCGGGCAAGCCTGATTCGAAGGACGGTCAGCACCTCGAACCCAAACTCGCGCACGGCATCCAGACGATGTCGATCGGCTTCATGATCGAAGAAGACACGCCGATGATCTGGCGCGGTCCGATGGTTACCCAGGCGTTGACACAGCTGCTTAACGAGACCAACTGGGTCGACCTGGATTACCTGATCATCGACCTTCCCCCCGGCACCGGCGACATCCAGCTGACCTTGTGCCAGCGCGTGCCGGTATCCGCGGCGCTTATCGTCACGACGCCGCAGGACATCGCGTTGCTCGACGCGAGGAAGGGCTTGAAGATGTTCGAGAAGGTCGACGTGCCGGTGCTCGGCATCGTCGAGAACATGGCCACGCACATCTGCTCGAACTGCGGCCACGAGGAATATGTATTTGGCAGCGGCGGCGGCGCGCGCATGTCGCAGGAATATTCGGTGCCCCTGCTTGGCTCCTTGCCGCTCGACATCCGCATCCGCGAACAGGCCGACGGCGGCACGCCAACCGTCGCCGCCGATCCGGACGGAAAAGTTGCCATGGCGTATCGAGAGATCGCGCGCAAGGCCGCAGCCCAGCTGTCGCTGCGCGCGCGTAGCAAGAGCATCCAGTTTCCGAAGATTGTTATTCAAAACACTTAGGGACGAGGGACGAGGGAAAAAGCGCGCGCTTTTGACTCTACTCGCCCCTCGATACTCGCCCCTGGCCCCTGCCAAGAGAGAAACGAAGCGCAATGACCGCACAATTCGACAGGTCACCATGTCTATAAAAAGCGACCACTGGATACGCCGCATGGCCGAATCGCACCGGATGATCGAGCCGTTCGAGCCCGGGCAGGTGCGCACGAATGCCAGCGGCGGCAAGCTGATCTCGTACGGCACGTCGAGCTACGGTTACGACGTGCGCTGCGCGGACGAGTTCAAGGTCTTCACGAACATCAATTCAACGATCGTCGACCCGAAGCAGTTCGATGCGCGCAGCTTCGTCGACGTGCGCGGCGAGGTCTGCATCATCCCGCCGAATTCGTTTGCGCTGGCGCGCACGGTGGAGTACTTTCGCATCCCTCGCCAGGTGCTCACGATCTGCCTCGGCAAGAGCACTTACGCCCGCTGCGGTATCATCGTCAACGTCACGCCGCTGGAACCGGAATGGGAAGGGCACGTGACGCTGGAGTTCTCGAATACGACGCCGTTGCCGGCGCGGATATACGCGAACGAGGGCGTGGCGCAGATGCTGTTCCTGGAGTCCGACGAGGTCTGCGGCACCAGCTACCGCGACCGCGGCGGCAAGTATCAGGGCCAGCAGGGCGTGACCCTGCCCAGAACGTGAGCCGATCGAAAAAATTCAACGACGGGATGCAACAGATGCGCAAAGTATATTTATATAATCCGCTGAAGGCCGCCCTGCTCGCGCTGCTGCTCGGCGCGCTGGCCGCCTGCGGACACGACGACCTGAAGAAGGGCACGAGCGATGTCACCGCTGCGGCGCCGGTGCAATACGACCTGACCATACTCGCCGACAAGGACGGCACTTTCGACTTCGATGGCGCAACGCTGACGGCCGAGGACCTGCGCGGTCACATCCGCTACCTCGACGAGGCGCACCGGCCGGTGAAGACGCTCCTGCTCAAGCGCGGCGAGAAGGAAAAGATCAAGAACACGCACATCTCCGAGATGGCCGGCATTGCCCGCGACCTCAAGGTGACGGCGTATGTCGAAGACAATGACGGACATCTGAAGATCATTCAGGTCGTCGAGTAGGCGTTTATTTATCGATTCGGGGTCGGGAGACACACATGCGCAAAATCTTGATGACATTGGCAATCGGGGCGTCCCTGATGGGCGCGACTGTTGCGGTTGCTGCCCGCGCGATCGTCGACGGCAGGCTGCAGGTCGAACCGGCCGCAGACAACCGCTACATCGTCGACAACAGCAAGCTCGGCAAGGCCGAGTTCTTCGGCTTCGTCGGTGATTTTGTCGACGGCAAGAAGATCACCGGCATCCTTCTGCTCAAGGGCGACAAAGCGACCGATGAACAGAAGCACGTCGTCGCGATCACCGCGCAGACGCAGCACATCGAAGCGTTCATCGATCTCGGCGGCAAGGTCCAGCCGCTGGTAGATCCGACTCCGAGCAAGCCGGCGGCTCCGCCCGCGGTCGAGGGGCAGGCGCCCGAGGGGCACTGACGGCCCCATAGTCGTCGCCCGCAGCGGGCCGACTTTCCGACGCAATCAATGATTGCCGTCATTTCCGCTTGCGCGGGAATGACGCCACTTTTTATGTATTTCTTGCGCTGCTTTGAGAACTTGGCTTCGCCCCACTCACTGCCACAACAATGACACAGTTCTGCCGCATCTGGGCGCCGGACTGGCGCACCGGATGCCGGTCGTTGCCAAACTGATCTAACATCACCGCGCCGTCGCGTTTTTTTTATCCGGACGGCCCAGGGGGTGGTCGCTCAACGTCCATCCGTTCGCTTCGCCGATGGAGGACGAAACCACCAGTGATCGACGCGGCGGATCGAATCCGGAACCGGCGAATCGGCATCGATGCGCGATGCGGCAGACCGTTGCTGCCGGCATTGGCAGTTGTGCTGGTTGCTGCTTGCGCGACCTATCAACCGGCGCCGCTCGATCCGGTCGCGAGCGCGGAGCGCTTTGCGGCGCGCCGCCTGGACACGGCAGAGGTGCGCGCGCAGGTTGCCGAGCTCCTGCCGCAGACCGCCACGCAGCCGTGGCCGCCGCCGGCGTGGAACCGTGCCGAACTGCTTGCGGCCGCGCTGTCGCTGAACCCGAAACTCGCGGTTGCGCGTGCCCAGGTCGAGGCGGCTGTCGCGCACGAGGTCACGGCGGGCCAGTCGCCGAATCCCGAACTCACCCTGCAATCGGAATACGCGCATCAGGAGCCGCACCCGTGGTTGTACGGCCTGAGTCTCGACCTGCTGCTGCGCTCGTCGACGCGGCGCCAGCTCGATGCTGACCTGGCCCGGCTCGAAACCAGTACGGCACGCTGGCAACTCATGGACAGCGCGTGGGGAGTTCGACGCGCGCTGATTGCGGCTCTGAGCGACTGGCAGGCGGCAATGCAGCGCATGACGTTCCTCGATCGGCTGGCCGCGGGCCAGGACCGGCTGATCTCTCTGGAGCGCCAGCGCGTGTCTGCTGGCGAAGACACGGCGGACGAGCTGTTGATCGTCAGCCAGGCGCGCATCGGGATCGAGCAACAGCAGGCCCAGGCGCGCAGCGAAACCACGGCTGCTCTTGCGGCGCTGGCCGCGGCCGTCGGCGTGGCGCCGTCGGCGCTCGATGGCCTGGCGTTCGACTGGACCGATTGGGGAAGCCCGCCACAAGCGACGCCAGGCAAGCTGCAAGAACTCGGTGAACAGGCGCTTCGCACGCGCTCGGACCTTGCCGGTGCGATCGACGAGTATGCGGCCGCGGAGACCCGCCTGCATCAGGCCGTCGTGCGGCAATATCCACAATTCCAGTTGTCGCCCGGCTACTACTGGGATCACGGCATTGCGAAGTTTCCTTTCGACGTCGGCTTCACCGTGCCGCTGTTCAATCGCAGCGAAGGCGAAATCGCCGAAGCGCGCGCCGCCCGTGAAGTCGCGGGCCAGCGCATGCTTGCCGTGCAGGCCGAGATCATCGGCGCGATCGCGGCCGCGGAGCGCGCCGAACAGGTTGCCCAGGGAAATGTCGCCGCGGCCGAGCGCGGGTTCGATGCAGCGCGCCGGCAACGCGAGAACGCGGCATTGAGCCTGCGCCTTGGCGGCATTGCCGCGAGCGAGGACACTGCAGCGGAACTCCTCGTGCTGCGCAGCCAGCTCGAAGTTGCGCAGTTGCGCGCGCAACTGCAGGCGGCGCGAAACGCGCTCGAGGACGCGCTGCACGCGCCGCTGTCCGGGCCCGAGCTGAATTTTGCAACTGCTTTTCCCGTGGCGACCAACGGAGCTGCTCGATGAATCCGCTCGCAGGACGTTTCGCACTAATGACGGCCATTGCGCTGACGTTTTCATCGACGGCGCTCTGCGCGGATCCTGATGACGACGACAAGGCGCCTGCCGGCACGTCGACACTGCCAACGCTGAATGTCGAGCAGCAGCGCGCAGCCGGTGTGGTCGTCGCCCATC
>DASRTK010000544.1:0-12486 GCA_035655975.1 Rudaea sp. | reverse complement strand
CCGCCCATGCGGCCGAGGCCGATCATGCCGATGTCCATGTTTTTCTCCGGGCTGGGGGAATTCAGCAACGTTGAGACAAGACTAAAAGCCCCGGCTCTGCCGGGGAGGTGCTGGAAGTTTGACATTTATCAGAGTATTTCGCGCTCAGCGAAATCAAGGAAATCCGTCATCCCCGCGGCTCTCAACAGCGGAGCTGGTCAAGCGGGGGATCCATCTCGCTCTACTCGAAGAATGGCGCAAGCGCGAGGTCAAATTGGATGACAGCTCCGCTGTTGAAAACCCCGCTCTCGCGGGAATGACGGCAATTGCGCACGGTGTTGGAAGGTGTTGCTCGTTAGCCGCCTTACGCGACCCCCCACAAAGAAAAGGACGGACCGAATTATCTTTTCGATAACCGGTCCGCCCTCGTTTCCAGCGCAAGGTTGAATCATTCAACCCGAGATTGTGCCACTCTCAATCCTTCTGCGCGCGGACGTCAATCGTCGTCGCGTTCACGCATTTCGTCGCCGTCGTGCTTGTCCTTGTAGTGCTTCACGACCCACTCGTGGCGCTCATACGGTTGCGCCGTGTTCAACTCCAGTTTCACGCCACCGGTAGTGACGTAGGTCCGGCGATCGCTCGGCAATTCCGTTCCCGACTTCCAGGCGCCATCGTTTTCCCAATAGTACGTCTTGGTTTCCGGCGCGTAATAGATCTGGTGATCGCCGTAATAGACGTAATGATGACCGGTCGTCTTGGTTACCGTCGTTACGGTAGTTTCGCTATCGGCCATTGCAGGCGCAGCGCCGGCGAAACCGATCGCCAGCACGGAGGCGGCGATGAGGTTGCGTTTGATATTCATGAGTTGTCCTTTGGTTGTTGTGTTCGTTTGCGGGTTTGTTGCGCGGCAGCCGCCGCACCGATACATCGGCACAGCGGCATCCGGGCTGCGCGCTTACTTGGCGCGCGTCAGGGTCATTTCGCCGATGTCGATGCCGAGATCGACACCCTCGCCCTTGCCGGCGAGCGCGAGCGAGACTTCGCCCTTGGTCAGCACCTGGGCGGTGCCGGACTTGACGATGCCGGCATGCGCTTCAGCCTGCGCGTAGGAACCGAACACGTCGGTCAGCTGGTGAACGTCGGAGAAGCGGCCGGTGCCGCCATCGACGTGCGACTTGCCGACCGTCAGGCCAACGCCCTTGGCGACGATGCTGACGCGCATCGACTTGCCGTCCTCGCAGGTGATTACGCCGCTGCCTTCCGAATGCTTGTAGATCGCCGACCAGGTCGACAGGTTGAACTGCAGCTTGCAATCCAGGTCAGCGTGCTTTTCCGCATGGGCCGCGCCAGGATAGAGCGCAACGGCGGACACGGCGATCAGGGCGCTCAACAGGTTCTTGGTAGTTGTCATGGGGTTTCTCCGTAAGGGATTTGGACGCCCATGCCGCGCCATCACGATCGATGGCGTGAGATTTGCCGTGGCAATGGGAAGGTTGTCTCGTGCGCAGCGTTGTGCTGCGGGCCTCGACCGGCGCATGCGCTGGTCGATCGTCAACTGGCGGCGCAGTCGCGCCGGGTGTTCGATTGACGAAGCGCATGATCGGCGTTCCAGCGCGCGTTGTATGTGCGCCATCGCACGCAGGCCGGCGCAGCCGCTGCCGTGGTTGTGCGCTCGTTCACAGTCGCGCACGCGCGTGCCGCTTCTCGCACGGGCGAATGCACGATGCGGAAAAGCCTCTGACGCTATGTGCGCGACAGGGCCAGGTTGACGACGTGAATGATGCCGTCGTTAGCCAGGGGAATGGTCTGGCCCGCACACTCCTCGCCATCGAGCAGCATGCGCGAAGATGCATTCGCTTCCGTGGTCTGGACGACGGCAATCTCGTAGGACGTCTGGCGATAACGATAGGTGACGGTGAAGCCCTCCCAGCTTCGCGGAATGCACGGGGCGATCCGCAGCCGGTCTCCCTCGAGTTGGAGCCCGAGTATCGATTCGGCAATCAGGCGATAGAGCCAGCCGGCCGAACCGGTGTACCAGCTCCAGCCGCCGCGGCCGACATGCGGCGGTTCGGCGTACACGTCGGCGGTAGCGACGTACGGTTCCACCTTGTAGACGTTCATCGCGTCGGCCGACAACGAGTGATTGATCGGGTTGATCATGCCGAGCAGGTCGCAGGCGCGTTCGGCGTCGCCGAGCGCGGCAAACGCCATCGATGCCCAGATCGCGGCGTGCGTATACTGGCCGCCGTTTTCGCGCACGCCCGGCAGATAGCCCTTGATGTAGCCGGGATCCAGATGCGACTTGTCGAAAGGCGGATCGAGCAGCCTGACCAGCGCCTTGTCGCGGTCGACCAGGCGGCGATCGAGCGAATTCATCGCCGTTCGCGCGCGTGCCGGGTCCCCGGCTTCGGACAATACCGACCAGCTCTGGGCGATCGAGTCGATCTGGCATTCGCTGCCGGTCGAGGTGCCGAGCGGCGTGCCGTCGTCGAAATAGGCGCGCCGGTACCAGTCGCCGTCCCAGGCATGCCGTTCGATGTGGTCGCGCAGTTTGGCTGCCTCGCCGCGGCAATACTCGGCGAACGCCGGATCGTCTCGCAGCGTCGCCAGGTCGACGAAGCGCGTCAGCACGTGATACAGGAAGAAGCCCAGCCACACGCTCTCACCGGCGCCGTGGATGCCGACGTTGTTCATGCCGTCGTTCCAGTCGCCCGATCCCATCAACGGAAGGCCGTGCCTGCCGAATCGCAGGCCGTGGCGTATCGCGCGCACGCAATGGCCGTACAGATCGGCGCTCTCGGTCGATTGCACGGGCAAATCGTAGTACGAGTCCTCGCCATCGCCGACCAGTCGGCCCTCGAGGAAAGCACTGCGCTCGCCCAGCACGTCCGTGTCGCCGGTACACGACACGTAACGGCATGCGGCCAGCGGCAGCCACAGGTAATCGTCGGAACAGTGCGTGCGCACGCCGCGGCCGGACGGCGGGTGCCACCAGTGCTGGACGTCGCCTTCCTTGAACTGGCGCGACGCGCAGCGCAGCAACTGTGCGCGCAGCAGCGCCGGCGCGGCATGCACGGCCGCCATGGCATCCTGCAGCTGGTCGCGGAATCCATACGCGCCGCCGGACTGATAGAAACCGCTGCGGCCCCACAGGCGACAGGCGATCGTCTGGTACAGCAGCCAGCCGTTGGTCAGCACATCTAGCCCCGGTTGCCCGGTGCGCACCTGCACCACGCCAAGGGTGCGTTTCCAGTAATCGCGCACGGCCTCGAGTGCAGCGCGCGCGGTGCCGGCCTGGCGAAACCGTTGCACCAGGCTGCTGGTGCTGTCGATACCGCGTCCGGCGCCGAGGCGGAATATGACATCGCGCGACTGGCCCTCGCCGAGATCGAACGGCACCTGGATTGCGGCGCACGGATCCATCGCCGCACCGACCTTGCCGGAGAGCCGCGCGCGGAGCATGGCCGCGGGCTTCTGCAAGGTTCCGTTGCGGCCGATGAACTCGTTGCGGTCTCCGCTCAGCGTGCGCGTTGCCTCGTCGACATCGAAGAAGGCGACGCGATCGGCGAATTCGGGATTGAACGCATTGCGCGCGAGCAGGGCGCCGCCGTTCGCATCGATCTCGGTGACCACGTGCATCGCCGCTTTCGGACGCAGGTCGCCGAGTACCCATTCGACGTAGCCGGTAACCGACAGCCGGCGCGGACGCCCCGACAGGTTGCGCACCTTCATCACGGAAAACTTGATCGCCGCATCGACCGCGACATAAGTCCACAATTCCGTTTGTATACCGTCCTCGACGTGCTCGAACACGCTGTAGCCGAAGCCGTGCCGCGTCGTGTATGGCGTTTCGCCGCAGCACGGCAGCGGCGACGGCGACCAGAAGCGTCCGGTTTCCTCGTCACGCACGTAGAACGCTTCGCCGGACGGATCGCCTATTGGATCGTTGTGCCACGGCGACAGCCGGTATTCGTGTGCGTTCTCGGCCCAGGTGTAAGCGCTGCCGCTCTCGGAGACGACGCTGCCGAACTCGGGGTTGGCCAGCACGTTGACCCAGGGCGCCGGCGTCATCGTCCCGCGTCGCGTGGTGATCACGTATTCACGCCCGTCCGCGCTGAAGCCGCCGACGCCATTGCCGAGAATCAGATCGCGCGGTGTCGGCTGCGGCGTCTTGTCGAGGTCGGGGCTGTCGCTGCGAGTCGGCGTGAAACGCGGGATCGGCGGTTCCAGCAGATCGCTGCGCTTGAGCTGCTCGGCCAGCCCGCCGCGCACATCCGAGATGATCGCGCGCGCGATTGCCAGCAACAGGACGCGGTCTTCCGAAGCGATCTGTTCGGCGGCGCGCACGAAGATGCCACCGGGCCGGTCGATGAGATTGGCCTCCACTCCCGCGGCGATCAGGCCGAGGATTTCGTCCTGGAGCGCCTGCCGGTAGCCGCCGCGATCGTCGTTCCATACAACCAGGTCGACGGCGAAGCCGCGCGCGCGCCAATAGGCGTGCGCGCGAACCAGCTGACGCACGAGTTCGATCCCCTCGGCATCCTTGATCTGCAGCAGCACGATCGGCAGATCGCCGGAAATCGCGTAGCCCCACAGGCCGGACTGGCCGCGGCGATTGCCGGCAATCAGGTTCGGATCGGCGCGCAGCAGGTTGTTCGCATACAGCACGCGTCCGGCCAGGCGTCCGTAAAGTTGCGCGTCGGTTTCAGTGACGTTGATCTGCCGCAACGCCACCTGGCTGTGGGTCCAGGCCAGGTCGAACACGCGGTCGGCCAGATGCAGGTCCTGGTACTTCTCTACGAGCGCAAGGCAGGCCGCCCGGTTCTCGCCGATGCCCGTAACCAGATTCAGCGTGGCCGACTGCTCCGGTTCGAGCACGAACCGATGGCGGATCGCGACGATCGGATCGAGCACCGGACCCTGCGTTCCGGAGAGGGGGGCCGAATCGACGAATGCTGCTGGGGAGGCAACGCTGTTGCCGCGGCCGATGAAGCGCGCGCGGTCGGTCTCGAACGACGTCTCGATGCTTTCGGCGCCGTGCAACGCCATCGTATGCAGCATCCACGGCCACTGCTCGGTGTTCGCCCTTGGCCGGCGCGCGCACAGGATCGCCGGCCGCGTCGGTACGATCTCGGTTTCGACGAACAGATTGTTGAACACACGGTGCATGCTGTCGGCGATCGCCGGCCCGAGCACGACTTCGGCGTAGCTGGTCACCTCGATCGTCCGCCGCGTGCGCGAGCGGTTCGAGATGCGCACGCGGCGCAATTCGATATCGTCTTCGGGCGAGACGGCGATATCGGTATGCGTGTCGATCTCGTCGTCGCGCCGGCGGAATTCCACGCGCGGCTCGGTAAACGTCGCCTCGTAGCCGCCACCGCGAGCGAGCGTGGGTTGCAGCGTGTTCGACCAGACCCTGCCGTTGTCGACGTCGCGGATGTAGCAGAACGTGCCCCAGTTGTCGCAGGTGCTGTCTTCGCGCCAGCGCGTGACGGCGAGATCGCGCCAGCGGCTGTAGCCGCCGCCGGCGTTCGTGATCATGACGTGGTAACGGCCATTGGAAAGCATTTGCACGCTCGGCAGCGGCGTGCTGCCGGTCGTGAACACGCGCACCGGCATCTCGGCGGTGTCGACCGCTGAGCGCCGGTCGACCAACTCGTTGCTGTGCGAGAAAGTCGCGCTGGCGCGCGGAATGCGTTCCTGCAGCAACTGCAGCGTCGCCTGGAACAGCGGTTCGGCGGCGAAGCGCCTGCGCATTGGCCCATCGAGCAGAACGTCGCCGATTGCCAGCAGGCTCATGCCCTGATGGTGCGCCATGAACGATTGCACGACCGCGAACGTTTCGCCGCGGCGCAGGCGTGCCGGCGTGTAGTCGACCGCTTCGAAGAAACCGAATCTTCCGACCTGGCCTTGCGCGGCCAGTACGCGCAGGTTGCGGATCGCTTCGCCCGGCGCGACCATCAGCGCCAGCGCCGAAGCATGCGGCGTGATCACGAGGTCCTCGGCCAGCCCGCGTTTGAGTCCCAGGCCGGGCACGCCGAAAGCGCGATACTGGTAGTTGTGGGCCGCGTCGACCGTGTTGTAGCCCGATTCGGAGATGCCCCACGGCACGCCACGTTGGCGGCCGTACTCGATTTGCCGGCGCACGACTGCGTTGCAGGTCTGATAGAGCAGCGTGCCGGCGAAACTCGGCATGACCAGCAGCGGCATGAGGTATTCGAACATCGAGCCGCCCCACGAGAGCAGCGCCGGTTCGCCGCCGGTCGCCGTCAGCAACCGACCCAGCGTGAACCAGCTTTCCTGTGGCACCTGCCCCAGCGCAATCGCTACGAACGTTCCCAGGCGCGCCTCGGACGCCAGCAGGTCGTAGTAGCTAACGTCGCGCCGGCGATCGGTGACATTGAACCCGATCGTGAACAGGTGGCGTTCCGGGTCGTAGAGGAAATCGAAGTCCATCTGCGCGAATTTCCGTGCGCGCAGTGCTGCGCCTTCGATGGCGGCCGTGCGCGCGGCCGCATTGCGGCCGCTTTCCTCGACGTGCTGTCCGAATGCGTCGAGCCAGCGCCGGTCCTGCGGTGCGATGGTCCCGATCGCGCATCGCTCCAGCGCCTGGATGAGTTCGTCGGCATGACGCGGAAGTTCGCGCAGCGTCGGGACGGCGGCTGTGTCGAGAGCGGCAGCAAATGCGGACGGCGCCGTTGGCATGTCGAGCCACGGTGCGAGAAAAAGCAGATCGTCGCGGGCGTCGGCACATTGTCCGAGCAATGCGCCGACCCAGGTCGCCGTGCCTCCGCCGGACGGATCGCCGAGACTCTTGGCCAGGACTGCCGCTGCCGCACCGATTTCGGTCAGCGCGCGAAAACAGTCCGGAAGCGTCACCGGGCGCGAGTGACGCGCTGCCTGCAACCGCGTGCGGAATTGGTCGATGGCCTCGCTGTATTCGCTCGGCACCATTTCGACAAGGACGCCGAGCGTATCATCGAGGCCGTCCAGGGTATTCGCGCGCGCAATCGGCTGGTCCAGCAGCGCGACGAGTCCGTTCTCCAGCGTCAGCAGGTGCGCGCACAGATTGCCGCTGTCGACCGTGGACACGTAGTGCGGCATGAGCGGCTGCAAGGTCTGCGTGTCATACCAGTTGTAGAAGTGCCCGCGCTCGCGCTGCAGCTTGCCGAGCGTGTCGAGAGTGTGTTCGCAGCGCGAGACGGCTGTCCCGCTGGAAACGTAACCGAAATCCCACGCGGACAGGTTCGCAAGCAAGGCCAGGCCGATATTGGTCGGCGACGTACGATGGGCGACCACCACCGCCGGGTGCTCCTGCACATTGTCCGGCGGCAGCCAGTTGTCTTCCGCGGTAACCAGATGTTCGAAGTACGCCCAGGTGCGGCGCGCGGTCCGGCGCAGGAAGGCGACATCGTCGCCGGTCAGCGTTTCGACGGCCGGCACTATCGGACGGCTCAACCACCACTCGAACAGCGGCGCCGCCAGCCACAGGAGCAGGAGCGGCGCGGCCGTCGCGAGTGCCGGCGATCGCACTTGCAGCAGGCAGAGCGCGGTGGCGATCGCCAGCGCCGGCGCAAACCACAGCGACCGGAATGAGGCCAGCAACGACGAGCGCACCCGGCGATCGACTTCGCTCGACGCCGTCCACTGCAACAGGTTGCGGCGCGTGAGCAGCATGCGCACGCCGGTGCGCACGATCGCATCGAGGCAGTAGTACGCTTCGCAGGGCAGACAGGCCAGCGCAAACAGTGCGCTGGCGAAACGCCTGCCGGCAACCTGCATCGTGGTCCCCAGATGATGCCGGAGCAGGGACTCCCTGGGTTTGCGCATCAGGTCGAACGCACTGGCGCCGAGCGCCGGAACGAACGTAACGCCGAGCACTGCCAGTGTCCATAGCCAAGGCTCCGGCAACACGAGCCAGCCCATGAGCATGAGCAGCGTCAGCGCGACGGGAACCAGGCTGCGGCGCAGGTTGTCCAGCACCTTCCAGCGCGAAAGCGAGGAAAGCGGGTTCTTCACGTAGACGCCGTCGGCTCCGGGCACGCGCGGCAGCAGCCAGTGCGCGATCTGCCAGTCGCCGCGGATCCAGCGGTGGCGCCGCTGCGCGTCCGACGTGTAGCTCGACGGATAGCCTTCGTACAATTCGACATCGCTGAGCAGGCCGGAGCGCACATAACAGCCTTCCAGCAGGTCGTGACTCAGAATGCGGTTTTCCGGCAGGCGATCCTTCAGTGCGAACTCGAACGCGTCGACGTCGTAGATGCCCTTGCCGATGAACGAGCCCTCGCCGAAGGCGTCCTGGTAGACGTCCGACACGGCGCGCGTATACGGGTCGATGCCGGCGTCGCCGGCGTGGAGTCGCGCGTACAGTGAAACACGCGTACTCGGCAGGCTGGCCGCCACGCGCGGCTGGAGGATGCCGTAGCCGGCGTCGATACAGCGCCGCTGCGCATCGTAGTGCGGGCGGTTGAGCGGATGGGCGATGCTCGCGATCAGCATCTTCGCCGCATCGCGTGGCAGCTGCGTGTCCGTGTCGAGCGTGATGACGTAACGCACGGATTGCAGCATCGAAATGTCGCCCACGATCAGCGAGAAGTCGGCACCGGCGCCGCCGCGCAGCAGGGAATTGAGGTCGCCGAGCTTGCCGCGCTTGCGCTCGTATCCCATCCACACGCGCTCCTGCGGATTCCACCGGCGCGGACGGTGGAACAGGAAGAAGCCGCCCTCGGCAGCGTCGCTGAGGTACTTCGCGTTCAACTGCGCGATGCCACGCGCGGCTTGTTGCAGGATCGGCTCGTCCGCCGGCAGAGTCTCCGCATCGGCGTCGGCGAAATCGGTCAGCAGGCCGAACTGCACCTGGGCGTCGCGGTTGGCGAGGTAGCGCACTTCCAGCGCCTCGATCAGCGCCGCTACCGCTTCCGCGCTGCCGATCATCGTCGGCACGACGACGAGAGTGCGCGCCTGCGGCGGGATGCCTTTCGAGAAGTCCATGCGCGGCAGCGCATGCGGCTCGACCAGCATGCTGGCCACGCGATTGACCAGCGCGATCGCGAACTGGCTCGCGCCGAACACGGCACACACGGTCAGCATTGCCAACAGCCAGCCATGCACGCCTTCGGAACGTGCCTGGAACGCCGCCAGCGCCGCAACCGCAGCCGTGAGCAGCGCAATCGAGCCCAGATACAGCGTCACGCGCAAATCGCGGGCACGCACCCACTCGCGCAGCGAGAAACGTACCTGCGCGGCGCGCTCGAGCTGCGCCAGTCCGTCGCCGACCAGGTAGTAGCCGACATGTTTCGTGCGCGCCTCACTGCCGGCCGCCGTGGCATCGCTGGCCAGGCGCAGCGCAGCCAGCGCAATTTCGGACTCCCGCAGCCGGCTGTGCCTGGCCGTCGACTCGATCGCGTGGCGGTAGCGGTCGCGTGTGGCAAAGTCCATTTGTGGATAAATACCGGCGGGGTCGCGGCGCAGCGTCTGGTCGACGATGCTCAGGGACTCGACGAACTCGCGCCAGTCCATCACGGCGAGCAGGCGCATGCTGCCGATGCTGTTGCTGATCGACACCTGATTCGCGGCCTGCTGCTGATTTTCCGCCTGCACCAGCTGGGCGATCGTCAGGCCCGACTCGGCCAGGGAGTGTTCGATCCAGGTCAGAGGCAGGGCCAGCGCCGGGCCATGGCCCTGCAGGCGGCGCGTGAGCTCGGCGACGAAGGCGCTGACCATCGGCGGGCTCGAGCGCGCCATGTCGGCGACCACCAGGATCAGGTTCTTGGTGTCATTCTCCGCAAACTCGACGATCTGGTCGCCCCAGCTGTCGGCCAGGTTGCGATCCAGGCGATCGGCGGCAATGCGCGCAGCGACGCGCCTGAGGTTTTCGATCAGCGCGAGCCGCAGCATGATCGGAATCGCCCAGAGTTCGCCGAGAGTCAGCGTCGTCACGCGCTGGTAGGCCGACACGAAGCGGATCAGACTGTCGGTGTCGACGCGGCCGTCGCCGTGCGAAATCGCCTCGAGGGCGATGTCGTACACGCGCGGGAATCCCGCCGACGGTCCGGTCGTCAGGCGCGGCAATTCCCAGCTGTAGCGCCTGGGCAGGTGGCGCCGCGCCGTGCGGATCTGTTCTTCGATCAGGTAGAAATTGTCGAGCAGCCATTCGCCGGCTGGCGTGATGCGGCGATCGTCCTCGATTGCCTGCGTCAGCAGCTTGCAGGCCTGGATCAGCACGGTTTCGTTCTCGGCCAGCCGCGGCAGCAGCCGATCCGCGCCATGCTCGCGCGCGCCCTTGTGCGACTCGGCGAGTTTCTCGCCGTGGTGTTCCATCTGGTCGGCGCTATAAAGCTCGGACCGCAGCGGCTGTTCGCTGCGGTCAGGCAGGTGCCGCGCGGATGACCCGCGCCCTGCAGTCCACATTCGCATCAGGTTCTCGAACATTGCGCGCCCATCGCCTTCGGCCACGAATCTGACAACGGGGCGGCATGCCCGGCGACGACACGGCCCGCCCCATGATCGACCCCGGGGGCCGCTTTATATGTGCGGCAGCGAACATAGCCGGCACGATTCGCGGCCACGACCACGGGACTTGCTGGCGGCGTGACTCGCCTCACGCCGCTGCGCGCCGGGTCCGGACGTCGAAACATGTCAAGCCTCCCAATCTGCCGAAACGAAGTCGTGCACCGCACACAGGTGAATCGCCGGACCTGCTCACGGGTGGGCATCGCCATCTATGTGTGATGGCGTACAGAGATGGGCCCGGCGTGCGCCTATGCTTGGCACCTGCATCATGCGCGATGCGCAGCGATCCAGCTATTTTCGCCCAAGGAATTTTTCATGTTGCACTACGCACTGGTATTCCTCGTCATCGCCATAATCGCCGGCGTCCTGGGTTTTGGCGGTATCGCTGGCGCATCCGTAGGCATCGCCAAAGTATTGTTCCTCGTCTTTATTGTTCTGTTTGTCCTGTCCTTGCTGCTGGGCAAACGCCGCGGTTTCTAGTTGCGCGCGGCGGCGCCTCACAGACCGTCGCCTGACCTTGCCGATCGGCAACGTTCGACTCAGTCGCGCGCTCCAGGCCGTTCCGGTCTTGCAGGCCGGTGCTTTCGCAGCATTGCATCATCGCGGCGCCCGCGTTGCGCAACCGGCATCCGCAGCGTTATTGCATCTTGATCAGGAACCTTCGATGAATCGGATCATTCGCACGCTGGCAGTGGCACCTGGCTTGGCACTCGTGCTCGCCGGAATCGGCGCCAGCATCGCAGCCGATCTGACTCCCGAGGCGAAGGACGTCCAGGTCATGAACGCGCATCGCGAGAGCCGCATCCTGACGACGTTCAACCTGGACCCACGCCTGCATGCCTACGATCTCACCGTGATCGTCGACGGCGGCAGCGCGGTGCTTGGCGGCATCGTCGCAAGTGACATTGCCAGCGATCTGGCAGCGCGGCTTGCGTCGGGGATCAGCGGTATCGAGCACGTCGACAACCGCATTCGCGTCGATTCGGGCGCCGTGCCGCGCAAACGCGATTCAAATGAACTCAAAGGCGGATGACGCCATGTCAGCCGCATCGACAAGGACACTGAAATGATTCAAGACATGATCCGAAACAAATGGTCCTCGCTGGGTGACCGGCTCCAGACAAAGTGGAACAAGCTCACGGATGACGACGTCAGACGCAGCGACGGAGATCGCCACTACCTTGCCGGCAGGTTGCAGGAACGCTATGGCATCGCCATGGAAAAAGCGCGCGTGGAGATCAAGGAGTTCGAGCGCGCCTTGCGCTAGTGCCGCTGCATGACATACCGGCAGGCAGACTGGACATGAGCGCGGTGCTCGAACCGGAGGAAGTTGCCGCCGTCCCCGAGCACCCGACGCGCAACCGGCTGCTCGCCGGAATCCTCCTGCTGCTGGTCCTGTACACCTGCGCGGCTGCGGCAGTCCTGATCGTGCCGCTGCTGCTGGCGTTGTTGCTCAGCCTGATGCTCGCACCGGCCGTGCGCCTGCTGTGCCGTTGGCACTTGCCGCGTTCGCTCGCGACCCTGGTCGTGTTGCTGTCCACGATTACGCTCGTTGCCGTTCTGATGTTGAGCCTGGTTGGTCCGGCGCGGGCCTGGATGGTGCAAGTGCCAAAATCGCTCGCGCGCATCGAACTGGCTCTGAGCGCCTTGCGCCAACCATTGCTGGCCGCAACGCACGCCGGCGAGCAGATCGCGGAACTGACCAATATCGGCGGCGACAGCAAACTTCAGCGCGTCGTCGAAGCGGGGCCGAGCCGCATTGGGCAGATGCTCAGCGCGACGCCGGCGGCCCTCGCCAGCATGATCGGAACGCTGCTGTTGACCTTCATCTTCCTGCTGCATGGCGACGCGCTGTTGCGCAAGTTCGTCGAACTGGCTCCGGCGCTGCATCTGAAGAAAGACATCGTGATGGCGACGCGCAGCGCGCAGTACGAATTATCCACCTACATCCTGACGATCGCCGCGATCAATGCGGTATTCGGTCTGCTCACCGCC
>DASRTK010000543.1:0-19780 GCA_035655975.1 Rudaea sp. | reverse complement strand
GCGCACAACCTGCCGCGCCCGCGGCGCGCAAGAGTGCAAAGAAATAGCCGCCGTAATCGAAGCGAGGATGATGCACCAGTACGGCGTCCATGACGTCGAAAAGCTGCTTGGCCTGCCGCGCAGCACGATTCGCGCGCTGATTGCCGCCGGATTCGTTTCGCCGGCGCGCGGGCCTCGCAACTCGCTGCTGTTTTCTTTCCAGGATCTCATCGTGCTGCGCACGGCGCAGGCACTGGCCAGCGCCAATGTTCCGCATCGGCGCATCACCAGGTCGCTCAAGGAACTGCGCCGCCATCTTCCGGATGAGATGCCCCTGTCGGGACTGCGCATCGGCGCCGTCGCCGATCGCGTCGTGGTCAGCGAAGGCGGCAGGCACTGGCAAGCCGAATCCGGCCAATACCTCCTGGCATTCGAAGGAGACCCGGTCGAAGGATCGCTGAGCGTCATCGACCGCACGCGGGCGCCAGCGGCTCTCGACGACAACTGGTTCGACCAGGCGGTCGCGTTCGAGCGCAACGACGCAGAAGCAGCCGTGCGCGCCTACGAACAGGCGATCGAAGCCGATCCGGGTCACCTCGATGCGCGCATCAACCTTGGGCGATTGCTGCACGAAAGCGGCAAGCTGGCACGAGCCGAGCAGGTTTACCGCGATGCGATCAACGCATCCGGCGCCGATCCGCTGCTGCTGTTCAATCTCGGCGTTTTGCTCGAAGACATGGATCGCAAGCCCGAGGCCGTAATGGCCTACGAAGCCGCTGTGCGCGCCGATCCGGATCTCGCCGACGGCCACTACAATCTGGCGCAGTTGTACGTGCAACTGGAAAAACCGAAGGATGCGTTGCGCCACATGTCGCAGTATCGGCGTCTCGTCGGCGGCAGATGATGACGCGAGTGTGAACCGGTTGGCTGGCGGCTGACACCGCTTCATTGCATCATCCGGTTTTCCGCTTCGGACGAGAACCGAAGGCACGACATGCGAATCCTGGTAACCGGCAGCAGCGGCCACCTCGGCGAAGCGTTGATGCGCACGTTGCGCGAATCGGAGCACGAGCCGGTCGGCCTGGACATTCTCGCGTCGCCGTTCACCAGCCACGTCGGCTCGATCGCCGACCGCAGCGTTGCGCGCCGTTGCATGCGCGGTGTCGACGCCGTGCTGCATGCCGCAACCCTGCACAAGCCGCACGTCGCGACGCATAGCCGCCAGGATTTCGTCGACACGAATATCACCGGCACGCTGAACCTGCTCGAGGAGGCGGCCGCTGCGGGCGTGCGCGCATTTGTATACACCAGCACGACGAGCACGTTTGGCCGCGCGCTTACGCCACCGGAGGGACAGCCGGCCGCATGGATCACCGAAGACGTGGCACCCGTTCCAAAAAACATCTATGGCGTGACCAAGGTCGCCGCCGAAGACCTTTGCGAACTGTTCGCGCGCAAGCTGCGCCTGCCGTGCATCGTCTTGCGCACGTCGCGCTTCTTTCCCGAGGAGGACGACCACAAGGCCCGGCGCGAAAGCTTCGCTGACGCGAACATGAAGGCGAACGAGTTCCTGTACCGCCGCGTCGACGTCGACGACATCGTCAGCGCCCATATGCTCGCGATCGACAAGGCTCCGGCGCTCGGCTTCGCGAAATACATCATCTCGGCGACGACGCCGTTCACGCGCGCCGATCTGGCAGAATTGCGCGTTGACGCTCCGGCCGTCGTTGCCCGTCATGCGCCCGCGTATGCCGCCGAATACGCGCGCCGCGGCTGGAGCATGTTTCCGCACATCGAGCGCGTATACGACAACGCCCGCGCGCGCGCCGAACTCGGCTGGCACCCGCGCTACGACTTCGACTACGTCGTCGAGCGTCTTCGCGCCAACGAAGATTTCACCAGTCCGCTGGCCCGCGCGGTCGGTTCGAAGGGCTATCACGCGGAAAAGTTCGTCGACGGACCGTTTCCCGTCGACTAGGCGCGCGCAGGTCATGGATTTCCGAAATGCGCCCGGCGCCTGTGCGGGCCAATGCCGGGACCTGCGTCGACAGTTGCATGGAGAGAGGATTGTGCTGCAACCCGCAGAGTTGGCAGGCTTTAGCGGGCGGAGTCGGCCGGGCTCGAGCAGGGAGGCCAGTTATTGCGGTTATTGCGATATTTTTGCATGCTGGCACTGGCGGCATTTAGCGCTTAAAGTGGCGCCGGGTTAGCGTGCACCTTGATTGAAATTCTGCTTGGCGTCGCCGCCTCAGTGCCGTACATTTCGCATTCCCGTCTGTCCCACACCATAGGAAAAGCCCATGGCAACGAAGAAAACCGCAAAGAAAGCTGCAAAGCCCTCCGCACCGAAAGTCGTCAAGGCGCCCCTGGGCAAGTCCGGGCTGGTCGAGTACATCACGACCGCTTCGAACGTAATGGCCAAGGATGTCCGCTCCGTGCTCGCCGCGCTCGAAGGCGCCGTCGTGGGTTCGGTCAACAAGAACGGCGCGCGCACCTTTACGCTGCCGGGACTGCTGAAGATCACCGTTGCCTCGATTCCGGCCAAGCCGAAGCGCAAGGGCATCAATCCTTTCACGAAGCAGGAACAGTGGTTCGCCGCCAAGCCGGCCAGCGTCCGCGTCAAGGTGCGCCCGCTGAAGAAGCTCAAGGACGCGGCGGCCTGATAGCCGCAGCGAGCCGATCGAACAGGATCGCTAGCGTCACCACATCCTGCCGATTGTGATCCAGCACGCGCCCGAGGTTCGTGCTGGATTGACCTCGAAGATATGCCAACCACGCTGCCGGGGCCTCGCGTCCCGGCAGGTCGTCCTCGCGCAAGATTCCCAGCAGTTGCCGTTCGATGGTCTGCAACCGGCAGTTTTCCCAGACGCCACGATAGGCGCGACGCACCGGATACAACAGGTCGACGTGGCCGCGCTCGGCGAACGGATGTTCCTGCCGATGCAGGCGATAGCGACCCTTGAGCAGCGGCGCGTCGTATGAGCGTCCGTTGTAGCTGACGAAGATCGCGTTCGCCGGCAGGCAGGCGGAAAAACAGCGCAGCATCTCCTCTTCGCCGCCGAGTGCGGTCAGATACAGTTGTCGCACGACGAGTTCGCCGCAGCGCCATTGCGCGCTGCCGATCATGAAAGCCCGGGTGCCGACACCACCGGCAAGTCCGGTCGTCTCGGTGTCGAAACAGACGAGGCGTTCGCGTTCGACTTCGCTCGCGTCGCCCCATGGCAGCTCCACGGTACGTGATGCCTCGTACGGGCGACGCCATTCGATCAGTTGCAAGCCTTCCGCGATTTCGGTTCCGGCGGGTGCGGCAAGCTTGCGCGTCGCCCGCCGTCGCAGGTCGAGCAGCCGGCGCAGGTCGGAGCGCACGACGTCGCTTGTGGCATTCGAACTGGCGGCACGCCCGATTTGGCGCTGCAGCGTCCGCAGGCGTTCGCCGACCTCGCTCATGCGAGCAGATCCAGCACGGTCAACGCGAGGTCGCGCGCTGAACGCCCTGCGGACTCGTCACCCGCGAGGACGGGACCTACGCAGGCCGGACAACCAACGTTGCAGCTGCAGCCTCTCACCAGATCGCGCGCCTTGGCGATCAATTCCGCCGCGCGGCGGAACAGCGGCTCGCTGAGGCCAATGCCGCCCGGATAGTTGTCGTAGAGATAGACGGTCGGGTTGAACGCCTTGCTCTGCTCCGGATCCTCGATCTTGCCCTCGGCGTTGCGCCACTGGCCGCGGCCGCGCTGGTCCTGCGTTGCGAAAAACGCTGCATCGCCTGAGCCGACGGCTTTCTGCAGATCGCGCGCCTCGGCCATGACGCTGAGCGACGCCACCGTGTGCAACGCATACGCCGCGCCGAGGAATCCGTCGAGCGCATCCTGGCGATTTGCGAATGCAGACTCCAACCTGGCTTGTTCGAGCTGCCACCAGACTGCGCTCGTCTGCAGTTCCTGGTCTGGAAGACTGACCGGGCCGTAACCGATGTTCTCGTGGCTGTAGAAGCGGATCTTCTTGTAGCCCGAAACGCGCCGCACGACGTGCACTTCGCCGTGATGAGTCACGCCGCTGCCGGATTTCGCACCATCAAATTTCTCGAGAGTCTTCAACTTCGTGTAGTCGATCGCGTCGGTGTAGTAGTCGGCGTGCGTGCGTGTCACGAATGCCTTGCGTCCTTCCCAGTCGAGTTTTTCGACCTGGAATGGCTGTGACTGGATCATGTAGATCGCGCCTTCGTACAGCGTCAACGCCGCGCTCGAGTAGTCGACTTCGGCGATGATCGTCTGGCGGCCGTCCGTGCGGTCGACGACGACGAAGTTGCCGTCCGCGACGGAACGCAGACTGACCGCCTGCGCCGGATAACTGTCGGCGATCCAGTCCCAGCGCTCGCCTTCGCGATGCAGCACGCCGGATTCGGCCAGCACCTCGAGGAAATCGTCGGCGATCGCGCCGCCGAAGCGGTCGCCGCTGGCAAACGGCAACTCGAAGGCCGCGCAGCGGATATGGTCGAGCAGGATCAACAGCTGGTCTGGTGCGATGCGCGCTGTTTCCGGCGACGCGCTCTCGAAGAATTCCGGATGACGCACGACGTACTGGTCGAGCGCCTGGCTCGACGCGACGAGAATTCCAAGCGACGGGCGCATGCGCCGTCCCGCGCGTCCGAGGCGCTGCCAGGTCGCTGCGATCGAACCCGGATAGCCGTTGAGGATCGCGACGTCGAGCGATCCGATGTCGACGCCGAGCTCGAGCGCCGACGTCGTCACGACGCCGTCGATGCTGCCGGCGCGCAGCGCGCGCTCGGTCGCGCGGCGCGCGGTCGGCAGATAGCCGCCGCGGTAGGCGCGAATGCGCTCGGGCTTGCGCGGATCCGGATCGAACACGTCCTTGAGGTACTTGGTCAGCACTTCGACCATCAACCGCGATTGCGCGAACACGATCGTCTTGAGTTTCGCGCGGATCGCATGACGGGCGATGCGGCTCGATTGCGAGCGCGCCGATGCGCGGATGCCCAGATCCGGGTTGATGACCGGAGGATTCCACATCAGCACGTGGCGCTCGCCGCGCGGCGCGCCGCTCTGGCTGATCGCGCAGACATCCGCGCCGATCAGCGCTTCGGCATGTTCCTTCGGATTGCCGATCGTCGCCGAGCAGGCGATGAACTGCGGCGTCACGCCGTAGAACGCGCAGATCCGGCGCAGGCGGCGCAGCACGTTGGCGACGTGCGAGCCGAACACGCCGCGGTACGTGTGCAACTCGTCGATGACGACGAAGCGCAGGTTCTCGAAGAACTGCGCCCACTTCGTGTGATGCGGCAGGATCGCCTGGTGCAGCATGTCCGGATTGCTGACGACGATGTCGCCGTGCGCGCGGATCGCCTGGCGCGCGTCGTTGGGCGTGTCGCCATCGAACGTGTACGCGCGCACGCCGAGTTCGCCGGCGCGATTGAGTTCGAGCAGTTCGGCAACCTGATCCTGCGCCAGCGCCTTGGTCGGAAACAGGTACAGCGCCTTCGCGCGCTGCGCGCGCACGGCCTCGATGACCGGCAGGTGGTAGCACAGCGACTTGCCCGATGCGGTCGGCGTCACGACGACGACATGGTCGCCGCGCGCGCTCGCATCCCAGGCGGCGCGCTGGTGCGAATAGAGCTGGTCGATGCCGCGGCTGCGCAATGCGGCGCGCGTCGCCATCGACAGTTCATCCGGAAACGGCGCGTGCACGGCGTTCGTCGCGGGCAAGCGGAAATATCCGGTGATACGGTCGCGGTATTTTTCGGCGAGGCGTTCGACGAGACTGTCCGCCGAGCGAACGTTGAGGTCGGCGCGCTGCGCGGCTCGTGTCGCTAGGTCGGTCATGGTCTTCTCCGGCGGGAAGCGGTCTTGTAGACGCGCGCTGTCTCAGGCGGCGAGATTTTCGAACTGCGGCTGTGTCCGCCTTGCGATTTTTCTGAACGACTACCCAACGGCAATCGCCGCAGGCGTGCGGAAACTCCGCAGCATGTGGAAGAATCCCCCCCTCGTCCGTTGCGTCATAAACGCTGTCATTGACTCGCTGAGGGGACGATGCACGACCTGTCTTCAACTCGTCGCGTCGCGGCGCTCGGAATGCTCGTCCTCGCTTTCGCAGCCGCAGGCGCAGCGCGCGCTCAGACGGCGAGTCCGGATAGCAGACTCGCACAACTGGCGCAATTGAGCCTGGAAGACCTGATGAAGATCCAGGTCGTTTCGGTCTCGGGCACGCCACAATCGCGGATGTCCACGCCGGCAGCGGTATATGTCATCAGTGCCGAGGACATCCGCCGCAGCGGCCATCGCACGATTCCCGAAGTGCTGCGCATGGTCCCGGGCATGTATGTCGGCCGCGTCAACTCCGCCAGTTGGGTGGTCGGTTCACGCGGATTGACCGGCTCATCGCTGACGGCGAACCGCTACCTGGTCCTGATCGACGGCCGGCTGGTCTACGATCCGCTGATATCGACGACCTACTGGGACACCACCGACGTGGTGCTCGCCGACATCGATCGCATCGAGGTCATTCGTGGTCCGGGCGCAACGCTGTGGGGCGCGAATGCGATGAACGGCGTCATCAACATCGTCACGAAGTCTTCGCGCGACACGCTAGGCACGCTGGTCCAGGTCGTCGCCGGCAGCAACGCGGAATCCGAGGTCGACCTGCGCCATGGCGTGGCCCTTTCCGACGACTCGTGGTTCCGCGTGTGGGGCAAGTACAGCACGCACGGTGACTTCGAAGGTCCCCAAGGCTCGAGCCTGCACGACGAATGGTCGTCGGCGCACGGCGGATTCCGCTACGACAAGGCGCTCGACGCGCAATCCCGATTCACCGTCGAAGGCGACGCCTACACGCACCCGACGGCGATGGAATCGGTGCAGATACCGGTGCCGGGCGAAGATCGAAAGTTCCAGCAGGTCACGACCGACGACACCGTGTCCGGCGCGAACCTGTTGATGAACCTGCGTTACGGATTCGGCTTGCCGACCGGTTGGCGTCTGCGCGCCTACGTAGACCAGACCCGGCGCGACAACTCGCGTTTCGGCGCATCGCGCGACACTGCGGACATCGACCTGCGCGCATGGAACGACTGGGGCGCGCGCAACGAACTGATCTGGGGCGCGGAGTATCTGTGGACGCAGGATGACATCCGCAACGGCCCGGTCCTGTACCTCGATCCCGATCAACGCTCGTGGGCGCAAGTCAACGCGTTCGTGCAGAACACGACGAGCCTCGTCGACGACAAGTGGTTTCTGATGCTCGGCAGCAAGTTCACTTACCAAAGTTTTGTCGGCTACGAGCCGCAACCGAACATTCGCCTGTGGTGGACGCCAAACGCGGACCAGACGTTTTGGACTTCGGTGTCGCGGCCGGTGCGCATGCCGTCGCGCTTCGAGCAGGATGGCCAGCTGATCCTGGGCTACGCGGATCTCGGCGCGATCACGGCCGGAAAACCCAACGGCGTGATCATCCCGCTCAGCGTGTCGGGCGACGAGAATCTGCGGCCCGAGGAACTTGTCGCCTACGAAGTAGGCCACCGCTACCAGATCACGAGCCGCTGGCTGATCGAGTCGACCTTGTTCCTCAACGACTATCGCCGGCTTATCGAGCCGGCGCCGACGATACTCGGGAAGTTCACCGACGTGGGCTCCGGACGCACCTACGGCGCGGAGATCAACAGCTCGCTGCAGGTGAACGAACGTTGGCGCGTGGAAGGCTGGTACAGCTTCCTGCGCACGCGCATCGACGGACCGGTCTACCAGTTCGAAGAGACGAGCACGCCGAGGCAGATGGCCCAGCTGCGCTCCTATCTCGACTTGGGCGGCGCGACTGAATTCAACGGAGCGCTGTACTTCGTCGATCGCATCCCGCAGCTCAACATCGGCGCCTATACGCGCCTCGACCTGGGGCTGGCATGGCGCCTCGGCGCGCGCGCGCGGCTGGAGCTGTGGGGCCACAACCTGCTCGACGCCACGCACGAGGAAGCATCGGGTGCACGGGTCCCGCGCACCGTCATGGCGATCCTGAGTTGCAAATTTGACTAGGATCCCTGCCAGGTTTCAACGCCGTTCGCGCCCGTCGTCGTTGGCGTGCCGCGCGGTCATGGCGTTGCTGCTGCTGTGCGCGCTGGCGCCGGCAAGCGCGCAGGTGCCGATGCGCGAGCCGGAGGTCGAAGCGGCCTACCTCGTCAACTTCCTGCGCTACACGCAATGGCCGGAGCAAAGCTTTGCCGATGCGCTCGCGCCATTCGTGCTGACACTCATCTGTTCGGAAGACGACGCGTCCAGCGTGCGAGCGGTCGTGCAGGCTGCCGGCCTGGTAAACGGCCGGCCAATCGAGGTTCACGTCATGCCGGTGCGGCGCGGACGGGCAACCGCTCCGGACGTTCACGACCTGGAGATCCTGCTCAGCAGCCACGTGGTGTTCTTCCACAAGAGCGCCGGCAGCGCGCTCGAGCAGGAATTGCGCGGCCTGTCCGGGCAGCCGGTGTTGACGGTAGGCGACGTGCCGGGTTTCACATCGCGTGGCGGCATGCTCGAGCTGATCAGTTCGGGCGGACGCGTGGTTTTCGAAGCCAATACTGCTGCCATACACGAGGCCGGCCTCGTGGTCAGCGCCAAGGTGCTGAAGCTGGCGCGTTCATCCACGGAGCTGCCGCCATGATGCGGCGCTGGTTCGCCTCGATGCACTCGTTCGCCGACAAGGTGACCTGGCTGGTGACGTTGACGAGCGGCGTCGCGATCCTGGCCGTGTGCTTCACGCTCGTTGGAGCCGATTATCTGAACATGCGCCGGGAAACGCTCGCCGGACTGCAGACCCACATGATGATCGTGGCGATGAACAGCGGCGCGCCGCTGGCGTTCGACGACCGGCGCAGCGCAAACGAGGCGCTGTCGGCATTTCAGACGCGCGCGGCGGTCGCGCGTGCCGAGCTCTACGATGTTGGCGGCAATCTGTTCGCAAGCTACCAGCGTCCCGAGGCGACGGGGGAGCCTTCGGCAGGTTTAGCGAAGCCGGACGCATCCGCGACGGGCCTGCGCATGCAGCGCACCGCGGTCGAGGAGCAAGGCCAGCGGCTTGGCACCCTGCAAGTCTTCTACGACCTCGATGAACTCCAGAGCCATCTGTGGCAGACGCTGGGACTGTCGACGCTCGTGGCCCTGATAGCCGTGCTCATGGTCTATCTGTTTTCCCTTCGCATCCGCGGCACGCTGATCCGGCCGATCGAACTGCTGGGCCAGACGGCGCGCCGGATTTCGCAGACACGCGATTACGCTCAGCGGGCGCCGAAAGTCAGCGACGACGAACTGGGTGCGTTCACCGAAACGTTCAACCAGATGCTGGCGCAAATCCAGAAGCAGGACGCCGAAATCCAGGCATCCCGCGCCGAAGCGCTGAATGCCAGCCAGTTGAAGGACGAATTCCTCGCGACCTTGTCGCACGAACTGCGCACGCCGATGGCGCCGATTCTGGGCTGGGCACAGATCCTGCGGCTCAACGGCGGGGGCAACGCGCAGGTGCTGCAGGCATCGGCGGTCATCGAGCGCAATGCCCGCGCGCAGAACAAGATCGTCGACGACCTGCTCGACATGAGCCGCATCGTGTCCGGCAAGCTCAAGCTCGAGGTGCACACGATGGACCTGGCCGACGCGGTCCATGCCGCGATCGAGACCGTCGCTGCGGCTGCGACGGCCAAGTCGATCGCGCTCGAACAAGACATAGAGCCGGGCCTCGCGATTGTTCATGGGGATCCGCATCGCCTGCAACAGGTGGCCTGGAACCTGATGTCCAATGCGATCAAGTTCACCGGCAGCGGCGGCCGCGTACGCGTCACGCTGGGCCGGCATTCCGCGCAGGCGGTGCTGTCCGTGGTCGATACCGGGCAAGGGATTACGGCAGAATTCCTGCCGCACATCTTCGAGCGCTTCCGCCAGGCCGACAGTTCGATCACGCGCCATCACGGCGGACTGGGACTCGGCTTGTCGATCGCCAGGCAACTGGTCGAACTGCACGGTGGCGATATCTCTGCCGCCAGTGCCGGTGTCAACCAAGGCTCGACCTTCACCGTCACGTTGCCGATTGCGCCCGGCGACCTGCCACGCCGCGAATCCGGTTCGGAAATTCCGCCGCCAGCCGATGCCCGCGGCCGCAGGTCGCTGCACGGTTGCAAGGTATTGCTGGTCGAAGACGAGCAGGATGCGCGTGAACTGGTCGAAGGCATATTGCGCCTTGCCGGAGCCATAGTGCTCGCCGTCGATTCTGCCGCAGCGGCGATGCGGGTATTCGATCCGTTCCAGCCCGACGTGCTGCTCAGCGATATCGGCATGTCCGGGGCGAGCGGCTACGATCTGATCCGTCAGTTGCGTGCCTCGTCGTCCGTCGCGATGCGCGACGTTCCCGCGATTGCGCTGACCGCTTTCGCCCGGCCGGAAGATCGCGCTCGCGCGCGTGAGGCCGGATTCCAGCAACATCTTTCCAAACCGATCGACAACGATGCGTTGATCGCTGCCGTGCTGGGATCGGCACGCAATGCGCCTTAAGCGGAGTGCGGCGTCGAATTCGGGGGCGAGCGCGGCGCCACGGTTAAGGCCGCCAGGAATTTTCGCGCTGATGCGCTCGCCCGTCCGACAATCCGTTCTGCAGTACACTGCGCTTCAGGTTCATAAATGTAACTTTGCAACTCAGGGACAGTGCCGGTTGGGCAGGCATCGCCTCGTACTCTCCATTCCAGGACAACAGCAGGGGCCGAAATGACATCGGATGCAGGCAGCAACATCATCAGTGCGCGCCAAGACGAACTTCTCGCTGCGTGGTTGCGTACCCTGCAATCATCCGGTGTGTCCACCGATCGACGCACGAGCGTGGCGCAGATCGAACAAGAGGCGCGCGAGTTCGTCAGGCTCCTGGCCGAATGCACCAGCGCCGGTTATACGGCCGACATCGCCGCGCCGAACTGGATGCCGCTGCGCAACTTTCTCGAAGAGTTTTCGCGCCGGCGGGCGGCCCAGGGGTTTACCGCGGATGTCACGGCCTCGTACATTTTCTCGTTCAAGAAGGCGCTGTTCGAGGTTCAGAACGCCGTCGACGGGGGTGGCAAGAGCCTGATCGACCTGATGTGGAAGTGGACCGAGATAGTCGACGCCCTCGGCCTGCACACGATCAGCACCTATCAGAAG
Organism: Rudaea sp.; assembly: GCA_035655975.1. GTDB lineage: Bacteria > Pseudomonadota > Gammaproteobacteria > Xanthomonadales > Rhodanobacteraceae > Rudaea. The sequence continues at coordinate 8,630 of DASRTK010000543.1, read as the reverse complement.
TCGCGCGAGGAAGTGATCAGGCGCCAACAGGATGACCTGCTCGAGCTTTCAACGCCGGTGATAAAACTCTGGGAAGGCGTGCTCGCGTTGCCGATGATCGGCACACTCGACAGCTCGCGCACGCAGGTTGTCATGGAAACGCTGTTGCAGCGCATCGTCGACACCGGCTCGAGCATCGCCATCCTCGACATCACCGGTGTGCCGACAGTCGACACTCTGGTGGCCCAGCACTTGATGAAGACGGTTACCGCGATTCGCCTGATGGGCGCCGACTGCATCATCAGCGGCATCCGCCCGCAGATTGCGCAGACGATCGTTCATCTGGGCATCGACCTTACCGGCATCACGACGAAAGCCAATCTCGCCGATGCCCTCGCGGTTGCAATGCAGCGCACCAACGCCTTGTCGGCGAACTGAGGCCTGCCACCGATATGGACCGTATTCCCATACTGCGCATGGGCAACTGCCTGCTGATCACGATTCAGGTGGACATGCACGATCGGCTCGCACTCGCCTTGCAGGATGACCTGACCGCGAAGATTTACGCGACCGGCGCCAAAGGCGTCCTCATCGATATTTCCGCCCTCGAGATCGTCGACTCGTTCATGGGCCGCATGATCGCGAACATCTCGGCGATGGCCATGATCCTCGACGCGCGAACGATCGTCGTGGGCATGCGTCCCGCGGTTGCCATCACTTTGGTTGAGCTCGGTCTGGAACTGCCTGGCGTGCAGACTGCGCTGGATGTGGAACGCGGCATGCATATGTTGCGGTCCACACTGGTTCGGACGCGCTGATGACGAACAACGCGGTAGTGCCCTTGCAGGACGAGCAAGACGTCGTTCGCGCCCGGCAGGCGGTGCGGATCAGGATGCAGGAGCTCAAGTTCAGCCTGGTCGACCAGACCAAGATGATTACTGCGGCAAGCGAGCTTGCGCGCAATACCGTGATTCACGGCAAGGGCGGCGAAATGGGCATCGAAGTCGTGGTCAATGGCACGCGAACCGGAGTCAGGCTGACATTCGAAGACCACGGCCCGGGCATCGAAGATCTCGACCAGGCGATGACGGACGGCTGGACGTCCGGTGGCGGACTGGGCATGGGTCTGCCGGGGACCAAGCGCCTGGTCAATGACTTCCATATCGAATCCACGGCAGGCCAGGGCACGAAGATCGTCATCGCGCGCTGGAAATGACCATGTCGTTCTCGAACCAAAGCTGCTCCGAAATTGCCGACTCCAGTCATGTCGGGGCCGCGCGCAGGAAAGCAGCGGAGCTGGCCGGCGAAGCGGGGCTCGATGAAACCGCCTGTGGCAAGGTTGGAATCATCGTCAACGAGCTTGCCAACAATATTCTCAAGCACGCCGGACGCGGGACGTTGTTGTTGCAACGCATCGGTGTCGATGGCGCCGGCGTCGAAGTCGTTGCGATCGATGCGGGGTCAGGCATGGTCGATCTCGAGAAATGCCTTGCCGACGGCTACTCGACCAGCGGCACCGCGGGCAACGGACTCGGCGCGGTGCGACGCTTGTCCGACGAATTCGATATCTGGTCGGCTCCATCCGGCACGGTCGTTCTGTCGCGCGTGTTTCGGGATGCGGCGGATCGCTCGGCCGACGGCATCGGCGGCGTTTGCGTGGCGCTCAAGGGTGAACTGGTTTGCGGAGATGCATGGGCCGTGCGGCGCAATGACGCGGACGTATTCGTTCTCGTGGTCGATGGACTGGGCCATGGTGCGCCCGCCGCCGAGGCCGCCGAATCCGCGCTCGCGATATTCCGCAAGGACCAGACGAGCGGAACCAGGCAATTGCTCGAGCAAATGCACCGGACGATGCAGACGACACGGGGAGCCGCCGTCGCGATCGCGAAAGTCGTGCAGGACACGCAGCAGGTGAACTACTGCGCCGTCGGCAATATCGCCGGCCGGTTGCAGCATGCGGATGGTTCGCGCGGCCTGCTCTCCAACAATGGCATCGTCGGAGGACAATTTCGCCGGATGGAGGAAATCGCCTATCCCTGGAACGGCCCGGCGCAGATCATCATGCACTCCGACGGGTTGCAGTCACGCTGGGCACTGGAGAATTATCCCGGTCTGATGGCCCGACACCCGGCGATCATCGCCGCGGTCCTGTTCCGCGATTTTTCCCGCGGCCGCGATGACGCCACCGTGGTCGTCGTGAAACTTCCGGCGGCCAACGATCCATGAGCAATCCGGTGCCAGCCCGTGCCGATCTACAGGACGCGCATACTGTCGCCGACGAATCAGCAGATGCCTTGCGCGCGGCCATCGCCGAGCGCGACGAGGTCATCGCTGCCCTGAACGCCGAATTGGCCGCCACCAACCAGGGCGTCGTCGCGCTCTATGCCGAGCTCGACGATCGCGCCGAACAACTCGGGCAAGCGACGGACCTCAAGAGCAAGTTCCTGTCCTACATGAGTCACGAATTCCGGCTGCCGCTGAGCTCGATCATCAGCATCACGCGGCTCCTGCTGCAGCGGCTGGATGGCCCGCTGACCACCGAACAGGAACGTCAGGTCACCTTCATCCGCGGCTCGGCCAACGAACTCAGCACGATGGTCAACGACCTGCTCGATCTGGCCAAGATCGAAGCCGGACGCATCACGATTTCACCGGGCTGGTTCGAAATGGTCGACTTGTTCGCCGCCCTGCGCGGCATTTTCAAGCCGATTCTGGTGAGCGACAACGTTTCGCTGATTTTCGAGGAGCCGGAGGGTCTTTCGCGCATTTACACCGATCACTCGAAGTTGGCCCAGATCCTGCGTAACTTCATTTCGAATGCGCTGAAGTTCACCACGCAAGGTGAAGTGCGTGTGTCCGCCAGGCAGGCAGACGGCGACGACGGCCGCGCGATGGCGATATTCGCCGTCAAGGACACCGGCATCGGCATTGCAGCGGAGCATCAACACGCGCTATTCCAGGATTTCGTGCAAATCGATACACCGATCCAGAAACGGTTGCGCGGCACCGGCCTGGGGTTGTCGCTGAGCAAACGCCTGGCTGAGGTACTGCATGGCAGCGTCGCCGTGCAAAGCGAACTCGGCGCCGGCTCGACTTTTTTCCTCACGATCCCCGTACAGCTTCCGGAATGAAGAGCCCGAATCCACCACCGTTTGCCGGCAAGATCGTCGTCATCGACGACAATCCGGCGACGCTGTATTCGACCACGCGCATACTCGAAACCGGCAGCTTTCAGGTCCGCAGTTATGGCACCGGGTTGGACGGACTCAACGCGGTTGATTCTTCCGTCGATGCGCTGGTCGTGGATATCAACTTGCCGGACATCGACGGAATCGAGATCGTTCGCAGGCTGCGCGCCGGCCCCGAAACCAGTGCCTTGCCGATCATCCATCTGACCGCGACGAAGGTCGAGGATGAGGACCGTGTCGAAGGCCTCGACGCCGGTTCGGACGCCTATCTGACCCATCCCGTGCATCCGCAGGTATTGCTCGCGACGGTGCGTACGCTGCTGCGCGCACGCAACGCCGAAGCGGCGAAGCGCCGCAGCGAGGTCAACTTCCGCCGGATTTTCGACCAGGCTACCTGCGGGCTCGCTGTCCTCGACCGCGACCTGAACTTCGTCGATGCGAATCCGGAAATGCTGCACCTGCTGGGACGGACCAGCGAAGAAGTGGCTGGACGGGAATTTTTCGCGTTCTCCGACGCCGAGCGGGCGGCGAACCGCGACGAAGTTCAGGCAGCGCTGGCTCGCGAGAAAAGCTGGCGCGGAGTCGTTCGCGAGATCCGCGGCGACGGCGCGGCCGTCGAACTCGAGTGGAACCTCTCGCCGAGTCCGTATAACGACACGCTGCTTGCGGTGGTCACGGATATCACCGAGCGCCTGCGCATCCAGGCCGAACGCGAAAGCCTGTTCAGCCTCGAACGCGTCGCCCGCGCCGAGGCCGAACGGATCGGCAGGGTCAAGGATGAATTCCTCGCCACGCTGGCCCACGAGCTGCGCAATCCGCTGGCGCCGCTGCAGAACGCCGTACACCTGCTGCAACTCGCCGGTCACGACGCGCCCACGGCAAAAAACGCGCGCGACGTGATCAACCGACAGATCCGGCAGATGACGCGTCTCGTCGACGACCTGATGGATGTATCGCGCATCACGCGCGGCCTGGTCGAGCTGAACAAGCAGCTCATCTCCCTGGACAGCGCGCTCGATGCGGCCCTGGAGATGAGCCGTCCGCACATCGACGCAGCCGGCCAGCGGCTCCACGTCGACTACGCGGGCTCGGACGTTCTCGTCTGCGTCGATCCGTTGCGCCTGGCCCAGGTTCTGACGAACGTTCTGAACAATGCGTCAAAATATACTCCGCGCGAAGGGCGCATCGACGTGTCCGTGACGCGGCTGGACGGAAATGTCGAAGTGACGGTCGAAGACAGCGGCATCGGCATTCCGGTCGCGATGCTGGCCAACGTCTTCGACATGTTCACCCAGGTCCATCCGTCCGGGCGGCGTTCGTCGGGCGGCCTCGGCATCGGGCTGACCTTGGCCAAGCGCCTGATGGAAATGCACGGCGGCACGATCCGCGCATTCAGCGAAGGCGAGGGCAAGGGCAGCCGGTTCGTGGTCAGGCTGCCGCTGGCAAGCCAGCAGGCCGATCCGCCAGCCACGCGCGCAATGCTGGCAACGACTTTTCGCACCGCGGGCGCGGTGCGTTCCGCGGTCATCATCGATGACAATCGCGACGCCGCCGAATCCCTGTGCGCATTGCTCGGAGCTCTCGGATATCTCTGCCGCGCTTTTTTCGACGGCGCCTCGGGCATCGCCGGAGTGGAACAGTCGCCGCCCGACGTCGTGTTCATCGACATCGGCATGCCGGTCATGGATGGACACGATGTCGCGCGCACGCTGCGTGAATCGCCGCACACGCGTTACCTGCCGTTGTTTGCCCTGACCGGCTGGGGGCAGCGCGGCGATCGCCTGCACTCGAAGGAGGCAGGTTTCGACCGCCATCTGGTCAAGCCGGTCTCGGCGACGGAGTTGCAGCGCGTGCTCGATGAAGTCGATGCGATCGCGCGCCAACGCCGGGCAAATACGCCGGTTTAGGCAGGTCGCCGTTCCCGCGACCACGCGACCGGAATTCCGGGGGCACGTGCGCTGACGCCGCCACGCCGTCGCGATTTCCGCGCCGCAAATTGCATGCAGTCGAGGCCCCATTCGTGCATTTTGCGATGCGCGCAACGGCGCGTTGCGGCGGCGCAGCGCGGGCGCCCGCTGGCATGGCTCATGCTCCTGTCGCGCAGGGGCCTCCCCGCGCTCCACCATCCGAGTATTCATCCATGCAATGCACCGCCTGCCGCACCCATTCGAACAACCTGCGGGAATATTCCCGCGTCGTAACAATTCGCGAACATCGCAAGACCGTCGAAACGGCCTACCTGTGCCCGGCGTGCCGGGTCATCAATGCGCTCAATCCCCGCTACGTCGTGAAACACACGGTTCGTGACGTCCATGCGCTTGGCGGAGCACGGTGCCTGCCTGTTTCGTGCGTAGGTTACGTGGCGACTCTGATCCAGCCGGACAGCGACGAAGGCGACCCCTTCCCGGTCGTGCGGCGGACCGCGTTGCCTTGTTGATCTTCAGCGGCGCTTCCTGCGCGCCGGGCCCAGCGTGACCCAGGTCGGCGCGTGATCACTTGCGCCCGGTTCGCCGCGCACCCACTTGTCGACGCCTGCGGCTTTCAGTCGCGGCGCAAGTTCGGCGTTGAGCAGGATGTGGTCGATGCGCAAGCCGGAGTTCGTCTGCCAGTGCTGGCGGAAATAGTCCCAGAACGTGTAGATGCGTTCATCCGGATGCAGTGTCCTGATCGCGTCGGTCCAGCCCTGTGCGAGCAGCCGCCGGAAACACTCGCGGCTCTGCGGCTGCAGCAGCGCATCCTTCAGCCAGGAGCGCGTGTTGTAGATGTCCAAATCGGTCGGGATGACATTGAAGTCGCCGGCGAGCACGACCGGGTGGCCGCAGGAATACAACGCGGCGGCGCGCGTTATGAGGCGCTCGAACCAGGCCAGTTTGTAATCGAACTTTGGTCCGGGCTGAGGATTGCCGTTGGGCAGGTACAAACACACGACGACCATGCCGTCGATGGCGGCTTCCAGGTACCGGCTCTGCGCGTCGGACCGGTCGCCCGGCAATGCGCGCAAGCTGACTACCGGCTCGGCGTCCCGGGCAAGTATCGCCACGCCGTTCCAGGCGGTCTGCCCGACCCACAGCGCGCCGTAGCCTGCGGCACGGATTGCGGCAACCGGAAAAGCCGCGTCGGTCGCTTTGAGTTCCTGCAGACAAACGATGTCCGGCGCTTCCCGCGCCAGCCAGTCCAGGAACTGCGGCAGACGCGACCGGATGCCGTTGATGTTGTAAGTTGCGACTTTCACTGGTCTCATACCGGCTGCAACCCCAACAAACCAGGAAACGGATCATGACCAAACTCGACAAGCCACTGCGACGCGAACTGATGATCGGTGAGAAGAGCTACACCCTGACGATCGCGCCCGAAGGGCTCAAGCTTACGGAAAAAGGCCATCGCAAGGGTACAGAACTCAAATGGAGCGACCTGGTTTCCGGCGATGCCGGTCTGGCTGCCGCTCTGCATGCATCGACTGGCGGTTGAGACTGCTTACCGCGACGGACTGCCGGGACGCCGCCTGAACGCGACGCTGATGCGCGGACCCGTCGCGACGGTCGCCTTCGGAATACCGTGATCGAAGTGCTGCTGGATGGCATACGTCATCAGCAGCACGCTGCCGGATTCGAGTTCGAGCTGAATGCTCCTGCGAGGCGCGGCCTTGGTGCGGATCGTCATCGTTCGCGCCGCGCCCAGCGACAGCAGTGCGATCGGCGCGCCCGCGACAAGTTCATGCAGCTTGTCGTTATGCGGCGCCACGCTGTCGCGTTCGTCCCGATAGAGGTTCAAGCCGGCACTGTTGAATTCCTGGCCTGCCAGCTGCTGCGCGACGCGCGCGGCGGCGAACAGTTCGCCGGGCAAGTCCGGATCGTCGAGAGCATACGAAGCGACCAGCCGCGGAACGTCGACTTCGCGGTCGTACATCACGCGGCGCTCGCTGCGCCATTCGACGCTGTCTCGCAGGGACGCGAACCATGCGGTCGCGGCGGTCGCCGAAATGGCGTGCGGATGGTAGGTGACGACGCCGCGCTCGTCGTCTATGAGCGTGCGGGCGCCGGTCTCGAACAGGGAAAGCTGCATGCGCCCGATATGAAGGCCGAGCCCGCCGGTTGCAACATCAGGCTGCAGGTATCCCGTTTCGCGGTTTCGTGTCGTAAGCTGCGGTCGCGCCAACAGCGAGCACGCGAACAATGACAGTGCATCCCGCGGCAATCCCCGAGGTCGGCAGTATCGACCGTAAGCGATTCGATCAGGAAATCATTCCTGCCGGCCGCCCCGTGGTCCTGCGCGGCCTCGTCTCCGGCTGGCCGGCCGCGAAGCTCGGACGGCAATCGCCGGAAGCGATCTGCAAATACCTGATCGAGCGTGATACACAGGTGCCGATCGACGCGATCATGCTGCCGCCGGAGGAAAAAGGCCGCATTTTCTACAATGCCACAATGGACGGCTTCAATTTTTTCCGCACCCACCAGACAATTTCCCGCGTCATCGAACAGATCGCGCGCTATTCGGCGTTCCCGACGGCGCCCGCGGTTGCGGCGCAGAGCGCGCTGATCCGCAGCTGTCTGCCGCGATTCCTCGACGAAAACCCGATGCCGCTGCTCGATGCGGTCGAGCCGCGCATCTGGATCGGCAACGCGATCACCGTGCCGGCGCATTTCGACGACGCCAACAATATTGCCTGCGTCATCGCCGGGCGGCGGCGCTTCACGTTGTTCCCGCCGGAGCAGATTGCAAATCTGTACATCGGTCCGGTCGATTTCGCGCCGACTGGCGCGCCGATCAGCATGGTCGACTTCGCCGCGCCGGATCTCGAGCGCTTCCCGCGATTCGCCGAGGCGCGCGCGCGCGCGGTCAGCGCCGAGCTCGGTCCGGGCGATGCGATCTTCATTCCGCCGCTGTGGTGGCACCACGTGCAGTCGCTCGAGCTGTGCAACATCCTCATCAACTACTGGTGGGGCGCGTCGCACGCCGACAACGCCGGCCTCGATACCCTGACTCACGCACTGATCACGCTGCGCCGGCTGCCGGCGTCGCAACGGACCGCATGGGCGGCGCTGTTCGACTACTACGTGTTCGGCGACAGCGACACGGCAGTCGCGCATATTCCACAGCAGCGCCGCGGCATGCTTGGGCCGCTCAGCGCGGAGTTCATCCGCGAACGGCGCGCGATGCTTGCGGTGAAGCTGGGTGGGAAGTAGGGGCGAGGGTGCGCACTGCTCGTCATTCCGGCGAACGCCGGAATCCAGCGTCTTTCATAGCGATTCAGAGGCGCTGGATCCCGGCTTTCGCCGGGATGACGAGCAAGAAAGTGACGAGCAAGAAGTGACGAGCAAGAAGCGACGAGCAAGAAGTGACGAGCAAGAAGTGACGAGCAAGAAGTGACGAGCAAGAAAGTGACGAGCAAGAAGTGACGAGCAAGAAGTGACGAGCAAGAGCGCGCTTTCCCTCGCCCCTCGCCCCTCGCCCCACGCCCCCCCC
>DASRTK010000542.1:0-31805 GCA_035655975.1 Rudaea sp. | reverse complement strand
TTTTTCGGGATGCAGGACGCCTATGCACCCGCCGGAAATTGCTCCTGCATTTCCGGCGTACACGCGGCTATTCCAAATGCAGCAGGCTTCGTTTTTCGGGATGCAGGACGTCTATGCACCCGCCGAAAAATGCTCCTGCATTTTCGGCGTACACGCCATCCATGGCGTTAAAAAAAAAAGGGAGCCGGTTGGCTCCCTAAAAACATGCGCTAGCCCTGAAAGCTGCGAGTGTCGGAAAACTGGTGGTCAGAAGCTGGTGATCCAGATCGCTCCCCATTCGAACTGGTTGCCGCCCTTGCTGAGGCTGTAGCTCTGCGGGATGCCGGGAATGTATTCGATCGGTACGTATGCGGCCATGAGGCGCAGGGTCGAGTTCTGGCCAAGGCCGTGCGCGTAGCCGACTTCGACATTGCGCGCCGAAATCTCTGGTAACGCCTGCTGCAGCAGCGGCGAGGTCGGCAGCGGCTGTTCGCGCGTGCTGTAGCGGATGCTCAGGTCGCCGAACTGCGGATCGTGCCACAAGCCGCCGATCGAATAGACGTCGAGATCCTGCCAGGCAAACACGGGGCTCGCGCTGCTGCTGAGCAGCGCGAGGAACCGCGATGGCAGAGCCGAACTCGTGAACGGCGCGATCTGACTGTACATGACGCGCTCGACACCGACGGTCAGCTGCACTTCCTTGGTCAAGGCCAAGCCGAGCCCGAGGTTGGCACTCGCAGGAATGTCGAAGGTGCCCGGTTCGGAGTAAATGCCGCGATAGCTCGCGAATGAATCCATGTTCACGCGCGATTGTGCGCCGGCCTGCCAGCTGACCCGATCCGTGAGCGCGGTGCTGTAGTCGACGCGAAGTCCCGCACCGGAAGACGAATCGGTTGAGCGCAGCGCTGACGATGTCGTCGGCGGCAAATCCGTCGTCACGTTTGCCGGAGTCCAGCCGATGTCGGCCAGGCGTTGATAGGCGAAGATCGCAGAAACGCTTACCGCGCCATAACTACCCAGGTTCTGGGTCAGCGACGGCGCGATGATGTAACGCTGCAGTCCCGGCGCCGAACTCTGCAGCACGGCGGCCGAATTGCTGGGCGAATACAGCGGCGTGTCCGACAGCTTGCTCGAAATCATCGCCACGTGGAACGGACTGCCGTCGACGGCGCTGCCATGGAAATGCGATGCCGGCGCCTCAACCCGGCCTCGGCCGCGATCGAACAGCGAAGGCGCGCGAATCGGCTGGTCGCCCTCGCTTGCCCAGGAGAATTCCGGCTTCAGGCTCGCCAATGCATAATCGCGCCAGGCATCCATCAGGCCTGCCGAAGCGGCAAGGTCCGTCAGCGCCGAAGATGTGACACGGGCACGCGCAGCACTGTCCGCCGCAAACCCGCACGGCGCAATGGCGAGGCTCAGCGCTAGGGCCGTGAACAAGTTGTTCGCGAATGCTGTTTGCCGACGCATAGCCCCGAATGCGAAAGGTGGGTAGGATGCTGCAGCGCGATGTTGGCAAAAAAGCAACAGGCCGTCAAGCAAATAAATAGCCGCCGAAACCCCGTGCCTGCAAGGTTCCGTGCGGAAAATTGGAATCGACTCGATGCCCCTTCCCGTCAGCAGGTGTTGTGAAAAAGAAACATCCCGGCCCACCTGATCCGCCGCTCGCTGACGCGAAGGGTCGGCGCAGGCGTTGCGTCCTGGCAATCGCCGGCTCCGATTCGAGCGGTGGAGCGGGAATCCAGGCCGACCTGAGAACGATAGCGGCCCATGGCCTGCATGGTCTGAGCGTCATCACGGCGGTCACGGCCCAGAACAGCCGGGCCGTCGAATCGATCCACCTCGTTCCGCCACGGCAGATCCTCACGCAACTCGACACCGTGTTCGCTGATTTCGACGTCGCAGCCGTGAAGATCGGCATGCTCGGCAGCGCGGCGGCCGTCGATGCCGTCACCGCCTACCTGCTCGAGGCCGGCGCGCGTCACATCGTCCTGGACCCCGTGCTCGTCGCCACAAGCGGCAAGGCGTTGCTGCCGCCGGGTGCCCTGGCCCGCCTGCGCAAGCGGCTGATACCCAGGGTCGACCTGCTCACGCCGAATCTGCCTGAAGCCGAAGCGTTGCTCGGACGACAACTGCGCTCGGACGACGACATGCGCAGCGCCGGTGCCGAGTTGCTGGCCCTCGGCGCCGGCGCCGTCCTGTTGAAGGGCGGACATCAGCGTGGCCGAGTTATCCGCGACTACCTCTTCGCCGGCGTATCGACGACCGTGTTTTCGCATGCGCGTCGGCCGGGGTCCGTGCGCGGCACCGGCTGCACGCTGGCGTCGGCGATCGCCGCCGGCCTCGCCTCGAGGCTGCCGTTGCGCGACGCGGTCGCGCGCGCGGAGCAGTTCCTGCAGCGCGAGATCCGGCGGGCGTACCGCGCGGGACGCTCGGGAATGCAGGCGATGAGCCCGGCGGCGACAACTGCAGCAATGGATGTGGCCGGCAGAAAGCTTTAGCGGACCTTTACACGAACGCATGCTAAATTTGACCTGCAAACCCGAGGAGCATCGTCCATGCGCAAGCATTCGCTGGCAATTCTTGCCGGCCTGATCGTGTCGGCGCCGGCAGCCGTGTCGAACAGCTGGGCCGACCAGGCGCCGCAACCGCATCCGGCAGTCGCAAGCGGCCGCATCGCGGCGATGAAGGCCGGAACGGCGACACGCACCATGGTCGTCGCCTCGCCGACCGTCAGCCAGACCACGGTCGTGCGCATGGCGGACGGTTCCCTCGGCATGGTCTGCGAACAGAAGCGCAATCCGGCGGCGGCCAGAACGAACGCAAAAACCGCGCCGGAGCAGCCATGATGCGCCGGTGGTTGCGTTGTGGATTTCTGGTTTTTTGCACAATCGTCCTGTTTGGCACGACGAGCGCCGTGGCGCAGTCCGCCCTGACGCCCGGCACACCGGCTCAGGTCGTCCTGCCGCCACTGAACTACGTATCGAACTTCTATGTTGATACCGACGCCAGCGCGAAGCAGCTGACGATAAGCGTGTCCGGCAGCGGCAGCGTCGACGTCGACCTGTTCGTCCGCTTCGGCACGCCATTTCCGACGAGCCCCGTAATGGTGAGCGAGGACTTGCTCACGCGCTACTCGCATTATCACTCGTACAGCGATTCGTCGGCCGAATCGGTCATCGTGCTGCCCTCCAGCCATGTGCCGCTGGGGCCGGGTCGCTGGTACATCGCGGTGATCAATTCGGATTCCAGAAGACTGTCGACCACCGCGACGTTGAGCGCGCTGACCTTCACGACCCCGCAGGTCGCCACGATCGGTGTTGACTTCAGCAGCGCCAGCACGAACCCGAGCGACCCAACGCTGAATTGCGACATTGCGCCGTGGACCGACTCGACCGCCGCACCGCCAGTCGCAGGCAACCCTGGGACGACGCTCGGCCAGCAGCGCCAGAACGCGCTGAAATACGCGGTCCAGCAGATCACGCAGGCGCTGCAGCCGCCAGTTTCGGTCACGATCCACGCGTGCTGGGCGCATCTGGGCGGCACCAACAACCGCGCGATCATCGCGAACGCGACGCCGGTAACCTTCCTCGTCGACGAGCCCGACTACGGCGGCTACGTCCTGCCGCTGCGTTACACCTGGTACGCCATCACCGAGGCAGTGCGCGCGGGCGGCGCGAGCCAATGCGGCCTGCTCGGCGGTGGGCCGACGAACGGTTGCGACAACGAAGAAATACTTGCCACGTTCAACGAGGATATCGGCACGGCGAACGTGCTCGGCGGCGAACAGTTCTACTTCGGCTATACGGCCGATACGAGCCAGTCATCGATCGATTTCGTCAGCGTCGCGATGCACGAGCTGACGCACGGCCTGGGTTTCATCGGCCTGGCCAACACCGATTCGACGCTCGGACCGATCGGCGCGAAGGCTGGCATCGACGCGACCAACACCAGCATTGACTATCAGAACCTCTCGCGAGGCCCATACGACGACGTATACGACGTCAATGTTGCGAATGTGAACACGACGAACAATACGTATACACCGTTCATGGGCTACGAAGTCAACGGTGCCGGCGATGCAGCGCGTGCAGCCGCCATGGTGTCGTTCAATGGGCTGCGCTGGTCGGAAGCCACGGCGGTCAATTCGTCGGTGAACCAGAACCGCAATCTGCCGGCGCCGGGGAATTTCCCGCTGTTGCATGCGCCAAACCCGATCGAGAACGGCTCGACGTTGTCGCACACCGAGCAGTTCGGCGACCTGATGAACGCCGTCTATCCGTTTCCACCGCCGCGCACGATGGGACTGTCGCAGCCAATGCTCGCGCCACTCGGCTGGTCGTCGACCCCTGCGAGCGCGCCGGTCTACGCACAGCCGGTGCCGAGCAACTGGTTCGACCGCACGCATGCCGGCCACGGTTTCGACTTCCAGCTTGTCGGACATGACGCAAACCTGGGCGATGCGTACATTCTGGTTTTTTATACTTACAACGCCAACGGCGTGCCTGAGTGGTATTTCTCGCAGGGCAACCTTGTCGACGGGGTGTTCTTGGGCGGCCTGGCCAGTAACCTCAATACGTTGCTGTATTCAACTTACGGTAGCAATCGCGGACCTGGTCAACTGCAGCTCACGCAGCAGGACGTCAATGGTTCCGTCGTGGTCGACTTCAACCAGGCGTCGAGATCGCCCGCCTGTCGCAACGTCGATCGGTCAGACCAGCCTGTGCTCGGCGTGATGAGCTGGACGATCGGCAGCGATTCTGGCAATTGGTGCATGGAGCCGTTGATACCGGCCAGCCGCCATGCGAGTCCGGACTACAACGGTCACTGGTACGCACCGCTCGATGCCAACTGGGGAATGGAGATCCTCGACTACGACGGCAACGCAACTTCGTCTTCGGTGTTCGTCCTCGTGTACTACCCGGACGCGAACGGGCTGCCGACTTGGGCCGTGGCGAGCGGGACGTTGAACAACGGCACCGCCAACCTGCAGGCTTTGGCGCGCACGAATGGCTATTGCCGGACCTGCACGCCGCCGACGACGACAGCGACGAGTCCGATCGGAACGCTGACGTTAAGCCTCACGCCAGGTCCTCCCTTGGGCAAAGCAACCGGCACGGCGTCGTTCACGATCAACTATCCCGGCGGCGGCAGCTTCAGCCGCAGCAATGACCCGATCACGCAGCTGTCGCTGCCGACGGGCCAGTAGACGCGGACCGGCGCAGCGACCGCACTCGTGGTCGCTGCCTTGTGGACATGTGGATAATTACCGGGCGCGTCGCCGCGCGCAGCGCGCTACGCGGCGCGTGATTGCCGCACGCGCTCGATCAGGGCATCGGCAAACGTTTCCGTAGTGCCATTGCCGCCGAGATCCGGCGTCACGCGATCGCGCACCGTCACGGTTTCGCGAATCGCCACGCGCACGCGCCGCGCTTCGTCGACCATGCCCAGGTGATCGAGCATCTGGCACGCCGCGAGCAGCAATGCGCACGGATTGGCCACGCCCTTGCCAGCGATGTCCGGCGCCGAGCCATGCACGGCCTCGAAGATCGCCGCTTCAGCGCCAATGTTCGCGCCCGGAGCCAGGCCGAGTCCGCCGACGAGGCCGGCACACAGGTCGGAAAGGATGTCGCCGAACAGGTTCGTCGTCACGATCACATCGAACTGGTACGGATTCATGACCAACTGCATGCAGCAGTTGTCGATAATCATCTCGTTGCAGACGATGTCGGGATACTGCGTCGCGACTTCACGTGCGACTTTGAGGAACAGGCCCGACGTCGTCTTCAGGATGTTCGCCTTGTGCACAATCGTGACCTTCTTGCGCCCGACGCGGCGGGCCAGATCGAAGGCGTAGCGGGCGATGCGCTCGGAACCGCGGCGCGTCACTTTCTGCGTCAGCGTCGCGATTTCCCCGTCGGCGGAAAGCTGCTGCCCCTCGCCGATATATGCGCCTTCGGTGTTCTCGCGCACGGTGATCAGATCGATGTTCTCGTAGCGCGACTTCGTGCCGGGAAACGAGATTGCAGGGCGCACGTTGGCGTACAGGTCGAAGCGCTTGCGCAGCTCGACGTTCAACGAAGTGAATCCCTCGCCTACCGGCGTCGTCAACGGACTTTTCAGCGCAACCTTGTGATGCGCGATCGCATCGAGCGTCGCCTGCGGCAACAACTCGCCGAAGCGCTGCTGCGCGGCAAGGCCGGCTTCGACGAAGTCGTACTCGAGGCCCGCGTCGAGCGCGTCGAGCACGCGCAAGCACGCGTGCATGATTTCAGGACCGATACCGTCGCCGCGAATGACGGCAATCGTTTTGCTCATGGGGATTCTCGACTGGCGCGAAACTTGGGGCGCGGATTATACGTGAGGGGCTTGGGGCTAGGGGCTAGGAGCCAGGAGATAGGGACTAGGGCCGGGGACGAGCGGCCATGGCTGAGGGCTGGAGGAGCACCTTAGATTCGTCATTCCGGCGAAAGCCGGAATCCAGTGTCGTCGCCGGAAGTCTTCGGTGAGTACCCGGCTCACCGGAAGCTGCTCTCTCTGATTCTCTTCAGCACAAAAAGGCGCTGGATTCCGGCTTTCGCCGGAATGACGAGCGTTAGCAAGGTGTGCTCGTGCGCGTGTTTTTCCGGCCCTCGGCTTTCAGTCCCCGGCTCTCGTGCACTCAGTCCCGGCTCTCGTGCACTCAGTCCCCGGCTCGCAGAACTCAGGCCTGATCTTCCAGCTTGTCCAGAAAATCGACCGCACGGCGCAAATGCGGAATCACGATCGACCCGCCGACGACGAGGCCGACGCTGAACACTTCGAAGAATTCGTCGCGCTTGACGCCCACATCCTTGCACTGCGCCACGTGATAGCTGATGCAATCGTCGCAGCGCAAGACGAGGGATGCGACCAACCCGAGCATTTCCTTGGTCTTCACGTCGAGCGCGCCGTCCTTGTAGGTCTGCGTGTCGAGCGCGAAGAAACGGCGCACGACCTGGTTGTCCTCGGCCAGGATGCGCTCGTTCATGCGCTGGCGGAACGCGGTGAACTCTGCGACCCGGCCGTCTTCGCTCATGCCGCACCTCCGCTTGTACCGTCGAGTTGACCGCTGCGCGCGGCCGCCGCCAGTTCCTCGTAACCACCGATCACGCGCTCGCCGATGACGATCTGTGGCACCGAGCGGCGATTCGTGCGCGCGACCATCTCCTCGCGGCGTTGTGGGTCGGTGTCGACCCTGATCTCCTCGTAGTCCAGACCCTTCTGCTTGAGCAGCATCTTCGCCGCCACGCAGAACGCGCAGTTCGCGGTGGTGTAAATCTGTACATTCGACATGATCGGTAGCCGTGCTGGGTGTGCCGGAAGGATTGCCGGTTTCGGGGTGCGGCACAAGATGGGGGTGTGAGTACTGGCGCTCAAGACCGCCCTCCAGTCGGCATACCCGCTGTTAACGAAGGGTGAGTGGCCTGTATGCGACAATCGGCCATGGAACCAAGGCCACGTCGCAGCGCTCCAACAGACCACCTGCCCTTCTTTCGCGCCATGACCCGCAAGAATGTCCTCCCTGGACTGCTGATTGCCACCATCAGCGCAATCACCGGCATCGTGCATGCCGGCGAAACGCCGCTGCCCGACATCGGCAGTTCGGCCGGCACGGTAGCGTCGCCCGAGGAGCAGCGCCAGTACGGCTTCTACATGCTGCACGAGCTGCGCAACCAGAACGTCGTGCTCGAAGACGAATTGTTGAACGACTACGTCAATACGCTGGGCTTTCGCCTGGTCGCGTACAGCCCGAAGCCGGACCAGCCGTTCACATTCTTCATCGTTCGCGACACCCAGATCAATGCGTTCGCCGTGCCCGGGGGATTTGTCGGCGTCAACGCCGGCCTGATCCTGATGACGCGCAGCGAGGATGAACTGGCCGCCGTGCTCGCGCACGAAGTTTCGCACATCACGCAGAATCACCTGATCCGCGCCGTCGAGGCCGAGCAGAAGATGACGCCGCTGATGGTGCTGGCGATGATCGGCGCGCTCGCCGCTGCGGCCCATCAAAACCCCTACAGCACGAGCAACGCCGACATGGGCGCGATCGCGACCGTCCAGGGCCTTGCCGCGCAGATGCAGATCAACTTCACGCGTGCCGACGAAGTCGAGGCGGACCGGATCGGCATCAACACACTGGCCAAGGCGAACTTCGACCCTGAAGCGATGGCCGACGTGTTCGAAAACATGCAGCGCGCAATTCGTCCGACCTTCGACGAGAACGACGTTCCCGCGCTGCTCCAGGATCACCCGGTCACGACCGAGCGCATCAGCGAGGCGCGCGCGCGGGCGGCGGTCATCAAGAAAGCCTACAGGCCGTCGGTCGTCGTCGGAGACGTCGAGGACAAGAAGGCGAAGGACGATGCCGCCGCCGGCAAGAGTGCCGAAAAGAATGCCGATGTGCCGCTGCCCAACCTGTTGCCGAAGATCGATCCGAATTCAGGTGCAGTGCTGGCCAGCCTCGCCGACACGCCCGAGTCGCGCGGCCGTCAGCGCATGCGCTCGGCGGCCTACTTTCTCCTGATGCGCGAGCGCGTGCGCGTGCTCTCGCACCAACACGCTGCCGAGAGCATCCGCTACTACACGGACGACCTGCGCAGCACGCAAGGATTCGATACGCCGGCGAACCGTTATGGACTGGCGCTCGCGTTGATCCAGGGCGGTCGCGCCAAGGAGGCGATCGAGCCGCTGGAAAGGCTTTCCCGCGCCGATCCGGAAAACCTCGTGTTCCAGCTCGCGCTCGGCGACGCCGAACTCTATGCGGGCCAGCGCGACGCGGCCCTCCAGCGCTACGCGCGCCTGGAAAAAAACTTCCCGGACAACCGCACGGTGGTGCTGGCCCACACGCACGCGCTGCTGTTCGAAGCGGACAAGAGTGCCGCGCACAACGCGCGCGAACTTCTGCGGCCGCAGCTGTCGCACAACGACGAAGACCCGCTCCTGTACACGGCCTTCGGCCAGGCCAGCGACATGATGGGCGACAAGGTCCGGGCCGGGGAGTCGTACGCGATCGCTTCGTATTTGAACGGCCGCGCCGAAGATGCGCTGAACCAGCTCAACGACCTGGCCAAACGCAGCGATCTGGACTACTACCAGCGCAAGCGTATCGAAGCGCTGATCGAACAGATGACGCCACTGGTGCTCGATCTGCGCCGGCACAAGATAAAACCGGCTGATCAGGGCAAGTTCGAGTCGGGATTTTCCGCGTGTTTTTCAGCAGCTTGTGCGGGACCGTCATAGCGGCGTAACAATTAGCCGGTCAAATGACACCATCGTCACAAAGGCGCATGGACACAGCCGCATCGTGCAAAAACACATATTGATCGTCGAAGACGAGCCCGCGATACGCGACATGGTCGCGTTCGCCTTGCGCAAAGCCGGGATGGAAGCGGCGCACGCAGCGGACGCGCGCGGTGCCCAGAGCATGATCGCCGAACGCGTGCCCGACCTGATCCTGCTCGACTGGATGCTGCCCGGCATGAGTGGCCTGGACCTCGCCCGCCGTCTGCGCAAGGAGGATCTCACGCGCGACGTGCCGATCATCATGCTGACCGCGCGCGGCGAAGAGACCGACCGCGTCGGCGGGCTCGAAGCCGGCGTCGACGACTACGTGGTCAAGCCGTTTTCGCCACGCGAACTGATCGCGCGCATCAACGCGGTCATGCGCCGCACGCATGGCGTCGATGGCGACGGCGTGGTTTCGGTCGGCGCGCTGCGGATCGACAGCGGCGCGCACCGCGTTTACGCCAGGCAGGTGGCCAAATACCTGGACGGCGCTGGCGGAACGGTGGAAGCCGCGGCCGGCGACGCGATCGTTCCGATCGGCCCGACCGAATACCGCCTTCTGCATTTTTTCATGACCCACGCCGAGCGCGTCTATTCGCGCAGCCAGCTGCTCGACTACGTCTGGGGCGGCAGCGTCTACGTCGAGGAGCGCACGGTCGACGTGCACATCCGCCGCCTGCGCCAGACTCTCGAACCCTTTGGCTGCCAGGACCTGGTGCAGACCGTGCGCGGAGCAGGCTATCGCTTTTCGACGACACCGGCCGAGTAAACGCCCGCAGATTCGGTTAAATTGTGGAGTTCGGGCCTTGACTGGTTCGGTTCGACATTGCGGGATCGGGCATCGTCATGCGGTTGGAATTCTTGCAAAGCCATGCATGGCAGGTATCGCTGGGGCGATTCGTCGTCCTGCTGGCGACGGCATTCATTGTCGGCCTGCTGGTCGACGAGCCGCTGTATGCAGTGTTCGCCGCCTCGCTCGGCTACTCGATCTGGTCCCTCGTCAGCCTCTATCAGATCCAGTCCTGGCTGAGTTCGCGGCGCCGGCGGCCGCCACCCGAAGACCGCGGCGTGTGGTCCGACATCTCCGCGCACATGTATAAAAAGCTGCATACTGAACGCTCGCGCAAGCGCCGCCTGGTCAGCCTGCTGCGCGCGTTCCGCGAGGGCGCCGCGGCGCTGCCCGATGGCGTCGTCGTGCTGACCAGCGGCCGTTCGGTCGTCTGGTTCAACGAAGCCGCCGGGCGGCTGCTCGGCCTCATGGCGCCGCGCGACCGCGGCGAGCACATCGACACGTTCCTGCCATCCCTCGCGCGCGACTGGATCACGCACTCGCCGGCGCAGGAGCCTTTGCGCGAAGTGCCGTCCGACCGTGACGAGAGCCTGCGCCTGTCGTTCCGGCTGATTCCGTATTCGCACGAACACATGCTGCTGGTCGTGCGCGATGTCACGCCGCTGGCCCGTCTGGAGCAGGTGCGCCGCGATTTCGTCGCCAACGTGTCGCACGAGCTGCGCACGCCACTGACCGTGCTGCACGGCTACCTGGAGATGCTCGAACCGGAAGTCATGCCGGCGCTGGCCCCGGTGCTCGGCGACCTGCGCACGCAGTCGCGGCGCATGACCCAGATCGTCGAGGACTTGCTGACACTGTCGCGGCTGGAAGGCCAGAACCGCGTTCCCGACGAACGCGTGTCGATGCGCGCGTTGCTGTCGACGCTCAAGCGCGAAGCCGACAGCCTCTCGCATGGCCGCCATGCGATCACGCTGGTGCGCACCAGCGATGCGGATCTGCGCGGCTCGACCGACTACCTGCACAGCGCATTTTCGAATCTCGTGTCGAACGCGATCCGCTACACGCCGGAGAACGGCCGCATCGAAATTTCCTGGCAGGCCAGCGCCGACGGCGGCGCGCGATTTGCCGTCGCCGACACGGGCTCCGGCATCCCCGCCGAGCACCTGCCGCGCATCACCGAACGCTTCTATCGCGTGTCGACCAGCCGCTCGCGCGAAACCGGCGGCACCGGCCTGGGACTGTCGATTGTCAAGCATGTCCTGCAACTGCATCACGGCCAGCTGACAATCGAGAGCGAGGTCGGCGTCGGCAGCACGTTTGCCTGCGTGTTCGGCCCGGATCAGGTGCTCGCCTTTGAAAGCCTTGCAGCGGAAGCCCGATGAAAGCGACAGCAATCCACATCAACCTGAGAGACCCCGGGCTCCACCTCAATCGCGAGCTGGCCCAGCTCGAGTTCAACTTCCGCGTGCTTGCTCAGGCGCAGGACGCGCAGATGCCGCTGCTCGAGCGCATGCGCTACCTGTGCATCTCGATCTCGAACCTCGACGAATTCTTCGAAGTGCAGGTGGCGATCCTGCGCCACCATGTCACGTTCGGCGATGCCCTCGCCGGCCCGGACGGGCTGCCGCCGAGCGAACTGCTCACCCGCATCCGCACGCGCGTGCTCGAGCTGGTCGCGGCGCAGTACTCGTTCTGGAACGAGGTGCTGCTGCCGGAGCTCGAGCGCGAGGGCATCCGCTTCATCGCGCGCGACAAGTGGACGCGCAAGCAGGAGCGCTGGCTGCAAGGCTATTTCCAGAACGAGGTGCTGCCGGTGCTCTCGCCGCTCGGGCTGGATCCGGCGCATCCGTTTCCGCGCATCCTCAACAAGAGCCTGAACTTCGCCGTCTCGCTCCAAGGCAAGGATGCGTTCGGCCGCGAAGGCCACATGGCGCTGCTGCGCGCGCCGCGCTCGTTGCCGCGCATCGTTCGGCTGCCCGACGAAGTCGCCGAGCGCCCGTACGACTTCGTGTTCCTTTCGAGCATCCTGCACCAGTTCGTCGACGAGCTGTTCGCCGGCATGCGCGTCACCGGCGCCTACCAGTTCCGCGTCACGCGCAACAGCGAATTGTTCGTCGACGAGGAAGACGTCCAGAACCTCGCCCTTGCGCTGCGTGACGAATTGCGCGGCCGCGGCTATGCGCGCGCGTCGCGCCTGGAAATTGCCGACACCTGCCCGAAGCCCGTCGCCGATTACTTGATGCAGAATTTCGAGCTTGGCGAGAGCGAGGTCTACCGTTGCGCGGGCCCGGTGAACGTTCATCGCATTGCCGCGATTTACGACCAGGTCGACCGGCCCGACCTGAAGTTCCCGAAGTTCGCGGCACGGCTGGCGGAACCGGTCATCGCCGAGCGCAACATGTTCGAGGCGATTGCCGAGCGCGACATCCTGCTGCACCATCCGTTCGAATCGTTCGGCGCGGTCATCGAACTGGTCAAGCAGGCAAGCATCGATCCTGACGTGCTGGCGATCAAGCAGACGCTGTACCGCACCGGCAACGATTCGCCGCTGGTCACGCTGCTGGTAGATGCCGCACGCGCGGGCAAGGACGTGACCGTCGTCGTCGAACTGCGCGCGCGCTTCGACGAAGAGGCGAACATTCAACTGGCGAATCGCCTGCAGGAAGCCGGTGTGCAGGTCGTGTACGGCGTCGTCGGTTACAAGACGCACGCGAAGGTGCTGCTGATCGTGCGCCGCGAGCAGCGCGAGCTGCGGCGCTATGTGCATCTGTCGACCGGCAACTATCACCAGGTGACCTCGCGCATCTACACCGATTTCGGCTTGATGACGGCAGACAAGGACATCGGCGAGGACGCGCACAAGCTGTTCCAGCAGTTGTCCGGCCTCGGACCGCAGATCAAGCTCAAGCACCTGCTGCAATCGCCGTTCACGCTGCACAAGGGACTGATGTCGAAGATCGAGCGCGAGATCGGCCACGCGCGTGCCGGAAAACCGGCGCGCATCATCGCCAAGATGAATGCGCTGAACGAAGTCAGCGTCGTCGAAATTCTCTATCAGGCATCGATTGCCGGCGTGCAGATCGACCTGATCGTGCGCGGCGCGTGCACGCTCAAGCCCGGCGTGCCCGGCATCTCGGACAATATCCGCGTGCGCTCGATCGTCGGCCGTTTTCTCGAACACAGCCGCGTCTACTGGTTCGAGAACGGCGGCGAACCCGAGATCTTCTGTGCCAGCGCCGACTGGATGGAACGAAACATGCTGCGCCGGATCGAGGTGTGCTTCCCTATCCTCGATCCCGAACTCGGCAAGCGCGTCTACGACGAGGCGCTGGCGAACTACCTTGCCGACAACACGCAGGCCTGGAACCTGCTCGCCGATGGCCACTACGAACGCGTTACGCCCGGCGACGCTCGGCCGCATTGCGCGCAGTACGCGCTGATCGACCAGATCTGCGGATAGCGGCCTTTAACGTTGATTCTGGAGCACGTGTGAGTCTCCAGCTGCGGCTGCCCCCATCCGCCTTCGGCACCTTCCCCCGCTTCGCAGGGGAAGGAAAAGCGCAGGGCATCAGTCTGGAATCCTTCCCCAGCTTCGCACGGGAAGGAAAAGCGCGAGCGCATCAGTCTCGAGTCCTTCCCCCGCGTGCGGGCAAACATCGGCAGGATTGCCGATGTTTGCAGCGGAGCTGCCCGGAGGGTGAGCCACACGGATGTGGCGAATACAAGGTGGCGGCAGCCGGAAGGGAGCGCTCCACGCGAAGGCATAGACGTATTACTGCCTCAAGCGCTGAAGGTCAGTCGCCTTGGAACTTGACGCACAGCGGCGGGATTGCGCTACCATCTGCCCCGTATCAGGGAGATGGCATTCCTCCTTATAACCGCCGCGACGGCTGATGATGCCTGTTGGCCACCCGGAACCGGGCGGCGTACAGGCATTGCTCCGAGCCCGATCTCGCCGCGATTCCCGCACGCAACCGACCTTCCGGACTCGATCATGCAACCGGGAGACGTATGGGATTGATGTCGTTCTTCGCTGTCGGATTCGGCGCCTTCGCCGGCGCTCTGCTGCGCTGGGGTTTCGGCATCGTTCTCAATCCGTTCGTGCCGGCGCTGCCGCTCGGCACGCTCGCGGCAAACCTGCTCGGTGGCTTCGTCATCGGTGCGGCGCTCGGCGTGTTCCACCAGTTCCAGAGCCTGCCGCCGGAAATCCGCCTGTTCGTCACGACCGGCTTCTGCGGCGGACTGACGACTTTTTCCACTTTTTCCGCCGAGACCGTCACGCTGCTGCTGCGCCAGCAGTATGGCTGGACGGCTGCAATCGTCGGCGCGCACGTAATCGGCTCGGTGCTGATGACGCTGGCCGGAATCGGCTTGGTGCGGCTGTTCTTCCCGGGGCACAACCCATGATCGGCACGCACCTGCGCTTCTACACCTACGAGAACCGCCGGCACGATGGCGCGCTGCTGTACGAATGGCTGCTCGAGCGTGCGAAGAAACTCGGCGTGCACGGCGGCTCGGCGTTCCGCGCGATCGCCGGATTCGGCCGCCACGGCCGCCTGCACGAGCAGCATTTCTTCGAGCTTGCCGGGGATGTGCCAGTGCTGGTCGAATTCATCCTCGATGAAAGCCAGGCCGATACGCTGCTGGCCGACCTGCGTCGCGAACAGGTCCACCTGTTTTTCACGCGCGTTGCGACCGAGTTCGATGTGACCGACTCGAGCGCAGGCGGCTGAGCAGCAGCGCCGCAACGCATCAACTTGCGTTTGCAGCGAGCGGCAGGCGCCGCTCGAACGATGAGCAATGCGCCGAAGCCGACAGATAGCGGTCATGTTTTTCGCACAACCCATCGCCCGCGCGCACGGAGGCGAATCCGGAGCCAAACGAACGCAATCCGGCAATGCGCGATTCCAGCTCCTGCGGATTGGAGCAAAAGAACCTGCACGCCGAGCAACGCGGCGGCGCCTCGATTGCCGCACCATGCAGCGACGCGTCGATCGCGGCGCGGCCGGCTGTCACGGCGCCGCTTGTCCGAGCCTGGTCCAGAAATCGACGAACACGATCGTCGACAGGATGTAGCCCAGGATCACGTTGACGACGACGCCCGCCGTGAATGCGTAGAACGGCCGTGCACCGGCTGTTGCCAGTTCGCGCAGGCGTGTCGTCAGGCCGATGCTCAGGAAGCAGAAGATGAAGGCCCAATTGCGCAGCCCTTGCAATGGAGCAACGAGTTCCGGGGTCAGCGTCTTCTTGTAGGCGTCGTAACTCAGTCCCTTGGCGGCTAGCGAAACGATCACGGAAGCGACCAGGAAACCGATGACGAATTTCGGAAAGCGCCGCCAGATCTCGCCGGCATCGGCACGCGAAGTGACCCCGTCGTTTTCCCAGCGCGTCGTCGCAATGATCGACAAAACGAGCGCCCATACGCCGATCCAGACATCGCGCCCGATGACTTTCATCAGCGTGAACGCCTGCACCGAGGCTTCCGGCGTGCCGGTGATGCCGGCTTGTCCGGCGTAGCCCGAATAGGTCTGCGCCGCCGCGAGTCCGGCCGCGTCGGCAAATTCGGACGTGCCGATCCACGCACCCGCGACTCCAGTCGGCAGGCCCAGCGCCCTGGAAACAAGCGGCAGCACGAAGATCATCACGATCGCCCAGAGTATGACCAGCGTGATCGCGATCGGCGCGTGCTCCTTCTTCGCGCCGACGGCGCCGGCAACCGCGATCGCTCCCGAAACGCCGCAAACGGCTCCGCCCACGCCGAGCGTCGCCGCAAGCCGGCGGTCGAGGCCGAGTTTCACGGCGACAAAGTAGATCACGCCGAACGTCACCAGCGAAACGATCGCCGCCTGCCCGATCGCAACCGGGCCGGCCCAAAGGATCAGCACGAACGGAAAACCGGCGCCGAGCAGCACGATGCCGGTCTTGATGTAGAACTCGACCCGCAGGCCACTCTGCAGCCAGTCCGGCAGGCGCAACAGGTTCGACGCGAGCAGTCCGAGCACGAGCGCGACGAGCGGCGGTTCGAGGTTGTAGCGCGACGCCTGGTCCCAGGCGCCGAGCGCATAGATCAACGTCGAGACGATGAACAGGATGGCAAACGCCGGAACGAATTCGGCAAGGCGCAACCCCAATGCGCGCACGCCGATGCCGAACAGGATCAGCCACAACGCGAACAGCGCCAGATACCGCATGGCATTGGCACCGAACTGCGCCGCGATCTGATCGAGCGTCGACCATTTCTGCGGCGTCACCGCGAGCCATTTCAGACTCGCGCCGTTGAAGAACAGCACGCCCGCGACAATGACAAGGCCCAGGCCGATCCAGACCGCCCACCAGTCTTCCTTCGCGAACAATTCGCGCCACGGCGACTGGCGATTCGTAGAGCTGATGGCGTTCGCATGGTTTGGCATACGCGGCCCTCTCCCGATTGATCGGCGCATGTTACGCAAACGCCGATCGAGCGGCATTACTTGCGCTTATTTGCTTATCACCGCGCCAATGCCGGCGTCGAGCGAGCCGCTCCAGCTGTGACGGGCACCTCAGCTGTGGTGCGCCAAAGTCCGGCAGATTACAACGGGTTGCGCTATTCTTTGCTCTAATGGTGCAGGTTCCGTCGCGACTGGCGCCGGACATGCCATAGGGGTTGGGGAAGTTACGGGGGATTGACTGATCGTGAGCGACGACGCTCCACTGACGAGTTGGTTGCGGGCTTCCGGCAGCGGCGATGACAACGCCGGCGACCGCGCCTATGCGATCGTCTACGCCGAGCTGCGGCGGCTGGCCGCGCGCCAGCTCGCCGGGTCCGGCAGCCAGGCCACTTTGACGCCGACCGCGCTCGTCAACGAAGCTTATCTCAAGCTCGCTGGCGGATCGCTGGCGAACCTCAACGACCGCCGCCACTTTTTCAACCTGGCCGCGCGCGCGATGCGCCAGACCGTCATCGACCACGCGCGCGAACGCCTGGCCGAGAAACGCGGCGGCGGATTGCTGCGCACGCAACTCGACGAAGGCATCGCCGACTCGGCGCTCGACTCACAACAGGTCCTGGCGATCGAGCAGGCGCTGACCGGCCTCGATGCGCAGGATCCCGAACTGGCCGAGACGTTCACCTGGCGCGTCTTCGCCGGCCTGACCGCAGCGCATATCGCCGAACTGCGCGGCGTTACCGAGCGCACGGTGCAGCGCGACCTCGGGCTGGCCCGCAACTATCTGCGCCTGGCGCTAGGTGGCGAAGCGTGACCGAAGCTGCTGACCTGCGCCTGTTCGCGCCGGAGCGCTGGGCCGACGTACGCAGGCTGGTCGATCGGCTCGATTCGTTGACAACCGCCGAGCGCGCGCGCGAGCTGGAGACTCTCGGCCGCGACGACGCCGAACTCGCGCGCATCGCGCGCGTGTTACTCGACCAGACCCAGGAGAGCGTCGCCGAACCGCTTCTGCTACGCGCCGTCGACGACCTGTTCGGCGAGACGCGCGCGGCGATGCCCGCGCGCATCGGTCCGTTCCGCCTCTTGCGGCGCATCGGCGCCGGTGGCATGGGCGTGGTCTATCTTGCCGAACGCGAGGGCGCCGATTTCACCCAGCGTGTTGCGCTCAAGCTGCTCGAGACGAACGTCGCCCGCATGACCCGGTTCGCGTCGCGCGAACGGCGCATCCTGGCCAGCCTGGCACATCCGAACATCACCGCGTTCGTCGATGCCGGCAGCGACGAGACGAACACGTGGCTTGCGATGGAGTATGTCGACGGCGAGACACTCGTCGACTATGGCCAAAACCACCCGCTGGACCTGCGCGGCCGCGTGATGCTGTTCGACCAGGTCTGCGCGGCCGTCGCGCACGCCCATGCGCAACTCGTCGTGCATCGCGACCTCAAGCCGTCTAACGTGCTCGTCAATGCCGAAGGCTCGGCCAAACTCCTCGACTTCGGCATCGCCCAGATTCTCGACGCGACCGACGAACGCACGCCGGCAACCCGGGTGTTCACGCCCGAATATGCTTCGCCGGAACAGTTGCGCGGCGACCGCGCGACGACCTCGACCGACATCTACAGCCTCGGGCTGATGCTCTACGAACTGATCGCCGGCAAGCGCCTGCCGACGATGGGCAGGCCAGGCGATGTCGACTGGACGACGTCCGAACTGGCGCGCCTGGCCACGACCCAGCCGGAGGCGGCCACCGAAGCGGTGACCGCGCCCGGCACGGCGAAACTCGTCGCGCGGCAGTTGCGCGGCGATCTTGGCCGAATCATTGCGCACGCGGTCGCGGCCGAACCGGCGCATCGCTACGCCTCGGTGCTGCAGCTGCGCGAAGATCTCACGCGCTGGCTCGAGCACCGCCCGCTGACGATCGCGCGGCGCAAGTTCAGCTATGTCGCCGCGCGTTTCGTGCGCCGCAATCGCGTCGCCGTTGCCGTGGCCGCAATCGCGCTGGCCGGCCTTATCGGGCTCAGCGTCGTGGCGCTGTGGCAGGCGCAGCGCGCGCGCGCGATGGCCGAGCGCGCCGACCGGGCACGCAGCTTCCTCGCCGACATGTTTGCCAGCGCCGACCCGTTTTCGACCAAGGGCGGCAGGACCTCGGTCGATCGCCTGCGCGATGGCGCGCAGCGCATCGAAGAACACTTCAGCGACGCGCCGGAAACTCAGGCCGAACTGCGCGCGACGATTGCTTCTGTGCTCGACCGCATCGGCGAACCGGCCCAGGCGCGCGACCTCATGCTGCGCAGTGTCGAGCAGCTGCGGCAAGTCCACGGTCCACGCGCGCCGCAGGTCGGCGTCGCCCTGACCAAACTCGCGCTGGCGCGCGAGGACAGCGGCGACCTCGACGGCGCGCACGTGGACTTCACCGAGGCCTACGCAATACTGCGGGGTACCGGCGCCGAATATGCGAAGGCGCGCATCGAAGCGGTGACCGGACTGGCCAAGCTCGCCAACCTGCGTGGCGACTACGCCGATGCCGAACGCATGCACGAAAGCGTGCTGAAGGAGCGCCAGGAGAGCGAAGGTCCCGAGAGCGCCGACATCGCGATGGACCTCATGAATCTTGCCGCCGACTCGCTCTATTCGGAGCGCTACGCGCAATCGGCGGACCTCGCCAATCGCGCGCACGCAATGCTCGAACATACGGTCGGACCACGCCACGCGCGCAACATCTACGTCGACAATGTCCTGGGTCTCGCGCAGGGGAACGCCGGCGACGTCGATGGCGGGATCGCCACGTTGCGGGGTGCGGTCGACCTGGCGCGCGCAACGCTGCAGCCCGGCGCGCTGATGATCGGCAACGTCATCGGTTCCCTGGGCAGCGTGCAGCTGCTGGCTGGCGACCATGCCGCGGCCGTTGTCACGTTGAGCGAAGCGCGGACGCTGAACAAGGCGTCGAAGAATCCCCGCCACGGCGTTACCACGATGTTGCTCGGACTGACGCTACTGCGCCAGCAAAGCAGCGATGCACTGGCAACCCTGCGCGAAGCGCGCGAAATCATGGCTGCGCAGCCCTCGAGCAACGACATCGCCTACACGACCTGGGGACAGGCCGCCTACGGCGCTGCACTTGCCGCTGCAGGCGACGCTGCCGAAGGCGAAAGACTCGCGCGCGAAGCACGCGCCACGCTGCTGGCGAGCCCGCGCGCGAAATCCGTCAGGCTCGGCGAAATCGACGCGCTGCTCGCCGAGATACTCGAGCGCAAAGCCGGCACGGACGAGGCGCGAACATTGCGCGCGGAGGCACTCGCGACATTCCAGCGCGTATACGGCGAAGAGCATCCGCGCACGCGCGTTGCCGCAGCGCAAGTCGCGACAGCGGATCAGCGAGGAACCGGAAACTGAATCCCGGGCTTTTCGCCATGTTGCCCCTGCGCAAGCACGACGCGGCGCTTACCAGCAGCGCATGAATCCGGCACAATTGCTCCGCGCGCCCATCCGGGCGCGCCGTGTTTCCGCCGGATGTCGCAATGAACGTGCAAGCCAACTACGAACAGATCGCGCTCAAGGATTATGCCGAGCGCGCCTATCTCGACTACTCGATGTACGTCGTGCTCGACCGCGCGCTGCCGTTCATCGGCGACGGCCTGAAGCCGGTGCAACGCCGCATTGTATACTCGATGAGCGAACTCGGCCTCGATGCCGGCGCCAAGCCGAAGAAGTCGGCGCGCACGGTCGGCGACGTGATCGGCAAGTTCCATCCGCACGGCGACAGCGCCTGCTACGAAGCCATGGTTCTGATGGCCCAGCCGTTTTCGTACCGTTATCCGCTGGTCGATGGCCAGGGCAACTTCGGCTCGTCGGACGATCCGAAATCGTTTGCGGCGATGCGCTACACCGAGTCGCGGCTCACGCCGATTGCCGGGCTGCTGCTCGAAGAGCTCGCTCAGGGCACGGTTGACTGGACGCCGAATTTTGACGGCACGCTGAAGGAGCCGTCCTGGCTGCCGGCGCGCGTGCCGCACGTGCTGCTGAATGGTTCTACGGGTATCGCGGTCGGCATGGCCACCGATATCCCGCCGCACAACCTGCGCGAGATCGCAACGGCGTGCATCCGCCTGCTCGACGAACCAGAAGCCAGCGTCGCGTCCTTGTGCGAACACGTGCTCGCGCCGGACTATCCGACCGCGGCCGAAATCATCACGCCGAAGAACGAACTGCTGGCGATGTACGCAACCGGCATCGGCTCGGTGCGCGCCCGCGCCGTGTACATGGCCGAGCAGGGCAACGTCGTGATCACGGCCCTGCCCTACCAGGTGTCGCCGGCAAAGATCCTCGAGCAAATCGCGAACCAGATGCGCGCGAAGAAGCTGCCGATGCTCGAAGACCTGCGCGACGAATCCGATCACGAAAATCCCGTGCGCCTCGTGCTGATCCCGCGCAGCAACCGCATCGACCTCGACGAGATGATGCAGCATCTGTTCGCGACGACCGATCTGGAAAAGAGCTTCCGCATCAACCTCAACATGATCGGCCTGGACGGCAAGCCGCAGGTCAAGAATCTCAAGCAGATCCTCAACGAATGGCTGCGCTTCCGCCAGGAGACCGTCACGCGGCGCTTGAAAAATCGCCTCGAGAAGGTCGAGCGCCGCCTGCACATGCTCGAAGCATTGCGCGTCGCGTTCCTGAACCTCGACGAAGTCATCCGCATCGTGCGTACGGAGGACGAACCGAAGCCCGTCCTGATCAAGCGCTTCAAGCTCGACGAGGAACAGGCCGACTACATCCTCGAGACACGCCTGCGCCAGCTCGCGCGGCTCGAAGAAATGAAGCTCAACAGCGAGCGCGATGAACTCGAGGAGGAGCGCGCGAAGATCAATGTCACGCTCGGCTCGAAGGCGCGCCTGAAGACCCTGATCAAGGACGAATTGAAGTCCGACGCGAAGAAGTATGGCGACGATCGGCGTTCGCCGATCATCACCGGCGTGGTCGCCGCGCAGGCGCTCGACGAGGCTGCCCTGGTCGTCAGCGAGCCGGTCACCGTCGTGCTGTCGCAGAAGGGCTGGGCGCGCGCGGCCAAGGGTCACGATATCGACGCTGCCGCGCTGAGCTACCGCGAAGGCGACAGCTTCCGCAGTTCGGCCAAGGGCAAGACCACGCAGAATGTCGCGTTCATCGACTCGACCGGGCGCAGCTACTCGACGCCGACGCACACGCTGCCGTCCGCGCGCGGCAATGGCGAGCCCCTGACCGGCCGCTTCACGCCGCCGCCCGGTGCGCACTTCGAGGCGGTCGCGATCGCCGACTCGGCCAGCAAGCTCGTGCTCGCGAGCGATCACGGCTACGGTTTCGTGATCAGGTTCGAAGGCTTGTTGGCGAACAAAAAGGCCGGCAAGCAACTCATCAACATGGACGATCACGCACACGTCGTCGCGCCGGCCTACGTCAACGACTCCGCGCGGGATCGCATTGTCGTCGCGACCAACGCCGGCCACCTGCTGATGTTCTCGGTTGCGGAATTGCCCGAACTCGACAACGGCGGCAAGGGCAACAAGCTGATCGAGATACCTAAGGCGAAGCTGACGCAGGGCGAGCGCGTCGCCGGCGTCGCCGTCGTCGCCGAGGGCAAGGGCGAAGTCACGCTCTACGCCGGCGCGCGCAAGCTGATCCTGAAGTGGTCGGACCTGGTCGAATACAACGGCAATCGCGCGCAGCGTGGTGGCAGCCTGCCGCGCGGCTTCCAGCGTGTCGAGCGGATCGAAACGAGTGCGTGAGTGCGGCTCGGCCCGAAACAATCGAGATCAGTCGACGCCTGATAGTGTCGAATCTCGATTTGCCACCTCTCTGGCGCGCGGAATGGGTCGACGACATGGCCGCGTTCCTTCTCCGGCCGGCAGACGGTGGCTCGAAGCGCCGGATCAGTGTCAGATCCCTTGTCGACGTCGATACCAGACCCACCCTCAATCCAATCCCTCATCCGGCTTCATTTAGCTTGCCGAAAATCGGTGAGTCCCCCACGGCACCCAATTCACTCAACCTCCTGGCACGGGTATGACGCGCATCGTCGCATCGAGCAGTTCACGCTCCTTCGGGTTGACTACCTGCGCGATGAACGTTTGCGCCTGCGAGTAGTGGCTGACGTGCGCCTCCGTGTTGCCCTCGGCTGAGGCGACATTCGCCGCGATGGCATGGGCGAAGGCCTGCTCCGATGGTGAAGAGTCGGCCTGCGTGAGGTAAGGCAGCGACTTGCCCAGATAGTAGGCCGCAGGTTTGGGAAGCTTGAGCAACGCGTATACATGAGCGAGCAGTTGTGCGGCACGGGCGTGATTGCCTGGCGTGCCAGCGATTTTCCAGAAGTACATGGCTGCATGTGCGGCCTGCAGCATATTTTCATCTTCGTCGGGCGAGCGACGGAGCGCCTCGGCAAGTTCCCACGCCCGATTGTTGGCCTGAGAGGCCAATCGTCTCTGCCACAACGCGATGTCTTCGGGCGTGGGTTTCTCAGACATGCATGATTCCTCTGTTTTTGGCTGCGATGCTGGCTCGGCAGCACCCGTCGTCACGTCGTCGGCTTCCGCTGTGCGCGCTTCTTCGCAGCAGTCAACTTGATAATGAGCGCTCCCTTTCCTTTGGCCGGCATCGGAGTTGTCGACTTGGCAACCGCAGCGGCAATCAACGCTTTCAAATCTGCATGTGCCAACTGGCTGGCCGCTTCCACCTGGAAGAAGCGGGCCTGGCTTCCCGCCCCCCGCAGAAGCCTCTTCGGGTCCGGCAACTGAGGACCGTGCATGAAGTACAGGCGCACACCGTCGGCCCGTCCGTCCAATGCCAGAATCGCATCGATCGCCCGGTTCGTTGCCGAATAAGCAATGACGACGTGACTGGCGTAGTCGTACGCAAGCTCGGTAGCGGTCGGGAATCGCTTGCGTACAGCGGCGCGCACCGACCGCATCAGCTTCTGATGCTTCGAATCCAACCTGTCGATGTAGGACTCGAGCTCAAGCTCCGGCGCATCCTTGTTGCCATCAGGTTTCACCGCCACGTCATTCTCCCAGGCTTTTCTCGAAGGACCGAGGGGGCGGAGGTCATTATCCGCCTTCAATTACTTTATCGCTTCAAGATCTGCGATCGTAGTGTCGAGAGCCGGTGTGGGCGATCGATTGCTTCCAGACCGCAGGATCGTGACGCAACGCGGATCCCTGCACCGGTCCTCCCTGGGCACCCTGACAGCTGCTCGAGTGCGGTCGTGGCCGCACTGAATCGGCAAGTCACGGCCTCTCGACCAAATGCCCCCTTAACGGGATCCGGCCCATCTTCTGCAAATATTCTGGAATTGCACTTATAGTGCGGCGAGAAGGCAAGAGGCTCAGCGTGAGCAGCGGACGGTTACATCCAACGGACCAGCAGTGAAAACCGATTCGAGGACAAACGTGGAATTTCTCGCCGGTGGCGGCGCGATGGGCGAGCGCATTCGTGCCTACCCGTGGGGGCGCACTGCGCTGGGCGAACCCGAATTCTGGCCGCAGAGCCTGCGCACGGCCGTGCGCGTCTTGCTCATATTGGCATGCCGGACTTGAGCGGCTATGAAGTCGCTCGCGCGCTACGGCACGAACCCTGGGCAACCAATCTCCAGTTGATCGCTCTCACGGGTTGGGGGCAGGATGATGACCGCCGGCGCGCGCTCGAGGCGGGATTCGATCATCACTTGACCAAACCCGTTGATCCCGACCAGTTGGCGAGCTTGATCGCCAATCGATCCGCGGAAGTGTCTCGGCAAGGGTCGGATTCGTCATGAGCATTTGACGGAATCTGCCCCTTTACACGATCTTGCACGGTACCGTTGCGTCCTCGTCGAGCGTGTAGACCGCACAGAGCCGGTGGTAGCCGTCGGCAATGACCACTTTTCCATTGGCGCGGTCGCGAACCAGCAGGAGTGGGGAAATCGGTCTTCCGGCGGCGATCTTTTTCTGATCTTTGCGAACGTGCGAATTGCTCACCCCAAGCATCGCAAGCGCGGAGGCGCGAAAAATGTCCTTCGCCTCGAATTCCACACATCGCGCCTTGCGTAGCGCGGATGCCAGTTTGCCGGATTTCGCTGCAGGATAGATCAGCCCGAGATACGACTCGGCGGCCGGGTAATCCTGTTCCTCCGGCTCCTTGCGCCAGCGGACCTGAAGCATGCCTTTTTTCGCCATGGTCGTTCCCTTTGCTGTTCGCCCAACTCGTCCAGGGTCACCTGCATTTTGCGCCATTTGGAAAAATGTACATCCCCCTGATGCCCGTCATGCAACGGCAATCGACAGAAAAACGCCCGGCAAAACCGGGCGTCCTTCTAGTCGCAGTGGGTGGTGCTGCCTACTTGCTCGCGCATTCCTTGCCGTGGTCGCCATGGTTGCCGGCAGCCTTGGCCGCGGCTTCGGTCATGTAAGAACCTTCCTTGGTCTTGCCGTACCACTCGTCACCCGGACAGTGATAGACCTTCGAACTGGCATTGACCCAGACCATGCCCGGGCCGCCGCCTGGTTTCTGCGCGATCTGCGAGGCGGGAGTCGGCGGCTTGTGTGGCGTCGTGGCCGTCGATGGCGATGCTGCAACCGGTGCAGCAGCAGGCGCCTTTGCCGGCGCGGGCGCTGCAGCTGGTGCGGCCGCGGGAGCCGCAGCCGCCATGCTATCCGTCGCGGCCTTCGTCTTCTTGCTCTTTGTCGCAGTGTCGCTTGCCGTAGCAGGCGCGGGAGTCGTCGTAGCCGCCGCCGACTTGTCCTTGTCCAGCCATTCCTTGACGCCCTGATGGCCCTTGCAGGCACCCTTGTGCTCAGTGCCGGTAAAGTAGGTGCCGTCCTTGCACAGCGCTATTGCCCCCGCGGGAGCAGCCGCATATGCGCCGGCGTTCAACAGAGCGCCGAGTCCAAACGCAACTAATACGAACAACGTATTCATTGCTGCCTCCAAAATAGTTGGCTGATGGTTCCCATGCGCGATGAGACTGCGCGACCCCGGGGAAGCATGACAGACGCGTACAGGCAGTCAACGTATCGGATGCCCCGCGACGAACCCCGTTCAGCCAGGATGGGCAGTCTGTTCAGTTTGCCGGCTGCGAAGCGTTTGCCAGCCGGTTCGAACGGAGGCGAAACGGTGGATCAGATTACCGTTTCGGGAAGTGCATTCCGGCCTCCGTGTTTCATGCCGGACGACAGCGCGAATGGTGCCGAAAGCAGCTGCAAGCCGGGGAAACAGATGCGGCTTGGCTTCGCAGTTCTTCGCGCGTGCGTCCGAAATGGCTCAGGTATATTTTCTCGACTGGGAAAGGTGAGCTCGACCTTTTTTTGTCATGCAGAACCGAGCGGCCCATTTGCTTCAAACATAGCGCGGAATCGGCCCCCATTGCGGCGTCTGATTGGGCAGATCGATTTCCTTGTTGTCGACGTAGCACCAGCCCCAGCCTTCGGGCGGATCGTAACCTTCGATGATCGGGTGGCGCGTCGCGTGGAAATGCGCGGTGGCGTGGCGGTGCGGCGAATCGTCGCAACAGCCGACGTGACCGCAGGCGCGGCACAGACGCAGGTGGACCCACGTGCTGCCGGTCTTCAAGCATTCCTCGCAGCCGCGCGCACTGGGCTTGACTGTCTTGATGGTGGGGCTGTGAGCACACGATGGCATATGGTTTCCTCCTCGAAGATCTGTTCGCGATCATGATCAAAGGCGGAACTGGAGCCCGCCTTTCGCCGGGATGACGGACTACCCGGAGTTTTCTTTGGCGATCATGGCGTGAATCTGGGCGACGACTGCGGCGCCTTCGCCGACTGCGGCGGCCACGCGCTTGGTCGATCCGGCACGGACATCGCCGATCGCGAAAACGCCCGACAGATTTGTTTCCAGCGCAAGTGCGCCCTTGCCCGTGACGATGAAGCCTTTCTCATCGGTTTCGGTGCAGCCGCGCAGCCAGTCGGCATTCGGTTCGGCGCCGATGAAGAGGAAGATGTGGCGTAGCGTTCGGTGCTTGATCGATCCGTCGGCACGATGGCGGAATGTCGCGCCGGTCAGGCCGGACTGGCGGTCGCCTTCCAGGCTGGTGATCTCGCTGCCTGCATGGATTTCGACGTTGGCGAGCGCCGCGATGCGATCGATGAGATAGCGCGACATCGTTTCCGACAGGTCACGCCTGACGATCAGATGCAGCCGCTTCACCTGCGGCGCGAGAAAGACCACCGCCTGGCCCGCCGAATTGCCACCGCCGATCAGCGCGATTTCCTCGCCGGCGCATAGCCGCGCCTCGATCGGAGTGGCCCAGTATGAAATCCCCGCGCCCTCAAACACGGACAGATCGGGGATGTCGGGTCTGCGATAACGGGCGCCCGACGCGGCGACGACCGCGCGCGCGCGCACCCGGCGCTCGCCCGCCAATTCCAAGGCCAGCAGCGACCCCGAACAATCGAGTCGCTGAACCTCGATCGGTATCGCGATCTCGGTACCGAACTTCAACGCCTGGTTCCATGCGCGACCGGCCAGTGCCTGGCCTGAAATACCCGTGGGAAACCCCAGATAGTTCTCGATGCGCGCCGATGCGCCCGCCTGGCCGCCGATCGCGCGCTCATCGAACACGATCACGGAAAGTCCCTCGGACGCCGCATACACCGCCGCCGCCAGGCCCGCGGGCCCGGCACCGACGATTGCGACATCGTAGATTTTTTCCGGATCGAGCGTCGGCGTCATGCCAAGACACATTGCGACTTCGGTGTCGCTCGGTTTCTTGAGCATCGCTCCGTTCGGGCAGACGACCAGCGGCAGATCCTCGGGCGCCACGCCGGTGCGCTCGACGAGGGCCCTGCCCTCCGGATCGGTTTCCACATCGAGCACGAGATTGGGGAACCCGCTGCGCGTGAGAAACCCTTGCAGCCGGGTCAGATCCGGGCTGCCGGGGGTGCCGATGAGGATCGTACCGGCGCCGCCCTCCTCGATCAGGCCGACGCGGCGCAGGATCAGCGCGCGCATGATGATTTCGCCGAGATCCGCCGATCCCACCATGAGCGCCCGAAGGTGTGGCGGATCGAATGGCAGCGCGACACACCCGCTCGATCCCGCCCGGCCCGCCGCTATCGCGGGACGGCCGGCGAGTTGGTTGACTTCCCCGCTGAGTTGCCCCGCGCGGTGGGTCGTGACCGGCGCTTCCTGACTGAGCCCATCGCGGCGCACCACGTCGATCGATCCTTCCAGGACCAGCCACGCAGGCGCGCCTTGCTCGCCGATCGCGTAGACGCTTTCTGCTGGCGCGAAATGCCTTTCCGGGCCGCTGGCAAAGCGCCGTGCGGTTGCGATCTGCGCTGCGTCGAGCACGGGGAACATCTGATGCTCACGTGTACGCAGAATGCTCATTGCGGCTTCCGTTGCGTGGAAAAAGGTCAGATTCCATTGTCGGTTCAACGGAATCCGACGCCCTTTTTACCACGCGGGGCGAGCACGGGTCAGCTGTGTCGACGCGCACTCACGGACGCGAATCGCAGCGCCCAGCCGACTCCGTGGCGGAAAGAATAGCGTGGTCCGAATGTAGCGGCGGGATAGCATCCCCCGATCGCTCGCTGGCCCGTCAATC
Organism: Rudaea sp.; assembly: GCA_035655975.1. Classification (GTDB taxonomy): domain Bacteria; phylum Pseudomonadota; class Gammaproteobacteria; order Xanthomonadales; family Rhodanobacteraceae; genus Rudaea. Next base: position 3,733 of record DASRTK010000542.1, on the reverse strand, counting down.
GTTCGATACGATGAACGTCGAAAGGCAACCGACCGCTCGTGCGCAGGGCCTGCGCGCGAATCAATGCAGCTGGAAATCGTCACGGAACACCATATCGCCCGATTCGCTGGCGGCCGCGCTCATCTCGGACGTATCGCCGCTCGCCGACGAGACCGCTGCCACGATAGCGGCGAGCGGCGTCGCGCTGTCGATCGGCGGCAGTCGCGCCCAGAAATGCACATTGCCGGACGCGTCGGTGATGCCGGTCGAGTCATGACCGAGGTAAAGGTCGTACGCGTATGGTCCGCTGCAGCAGCTGTTGAAATAGAAGTCCAGGCCGAATGCATCGCCGGCGAACGAATTCAGCGTCCCCTCGATCCACTCGGCGGTCTTGGTTCGGTATGCGTGCAGGATCACCGGGAAGTTCTGCAGGTGGTTCGGCCCGCTGTCGCCGTCGAGCGCGTCATTCGGCGTGATGCCTGGCGCACCGAGATCTATCGGCAACGCGGAGGTGAATGCGAGTTCATTGGCCTTGACCAGATTGCCGACGCCGCCGGTCGTTGAAATGTACACATCCTGGCCGGTCGCCGCGATCGTGTTGCCACCCATGGTGGAGTTGCGCTGCGCGCCAATCGTGTTGTTCGCAGCGCCCAGGTTTACGACAACCCCCTGGGTGCCGTTTGCCACGACCGTGCTGCCGGTCTCCGGCACCCCGATCATGTTGTACTGAACGACGTTGAACTGCGCGTTCGCGCCGGAAATCGTCAGGCCGGCCGCGGTTGACGCCGCGATCGTGTTGTACTCGATCACGTTGCGCGGCGTACCGTTGATGGCGATGCCGCCACCATTCGCCACCGGTGTCGCGCCATCCGATCCAAGGCCGATCAGGTTGTTGACGATGTAGCTGCCCGCAGCTTTGGAGTCGATGAAGCTGTCGATCCGGACGCCGGCACTTGTATTGTTTGTGATCATGTTGCGCGTCGAAGGATCGTCGAACGCTCCGACGAAACTGGCGCCGGTCGTTCCGGTGATGCGCACGCCGTCGTTGTTGGCTGCGTGTGAGCCGAGGATACCGACACCGACGTTGCCGATCTGATTGCCATGGATCAGATGCCCGTTCCCGCCTTCGAGCTTGACGGCGGCGTCGGTGAAGCCGCCGAGCTTCATGCCGAACAGGCTCAGGCGTCCGGCGTGTATGCCGTTGACGATCGTGTGGAACGCGGTTGGAATAACATCACCGCCGTTGAGGCCGACGCACAATACAGCGTCGAATCCGTGGAACGTGGTGTTGGCCGCCCAGCCCGGCTGGGTGGTCGCGTCCACCGTAAGGTCGAAGTCGATGTCGGGAAACGGGTGCGGGTTCCCGGTGCTCATGATCAGCAGTGGGGGGCATCCCGATGGCGCCGGCAGGTTGAACGCGATTCGATATGTCTTCGGCACGAGTTGGCCGGCCGCATCCGCTTTTGCACTCGCGATCGCCGCGCGCAACGAATTGGGCGAGGGACTCGCGTTGTCGCCGTTGTCAGCCGCGGAAGTAACTTCGTAGGTATGGTAGAAGGTCACGCTCGATTCGTAAGCGCCCGCATCGGGAGCGCCGCCCGCGATGCGCGGATTGCCTTCGATGTCGGTGGAAGGTTCGCCGCCGACCACTGCCGTCGTGCCCAGATTGATTGCGGGCGACATTCCGGGCGAGAGCGCGTACGGACGATAATTCTGCAACACCGGGTCCGTCGCAAGCACATTGACGACCTGCCCCGGCGGGATGTACGTGAAGTCGTTCGAGTTGCCCGAGATGACCGCGATCGAACTGTAGACGCGGACATTGTTGTTGTCGCTGGCATCGTAGCCGACGATGTCGCCCGCCGTGTTGTTGTAGAAGATGCTGTTGAAGATCGAGGCCGGGATGTTGCCGCCGAACTGGTTGGCAATGCTGAGCCCGTAGCCGCCATTTGCCACGATCGTGAGATGGGTGGCGGTTGCGTACTGGTCCGTGGCGACGATATTGAGCGCAGCCTGCGCGGACGGCGGCTGAGCGGTGACCAGCACGTCCTGCACCGTCGTCGTGCTGGCCTGAAACAGCATCGTCTCGTTCGCGATGCCGAGCACGTGGTCGACCTGCAGCGTCGGCGATCCGCCCGTCAGGCCGAAGAACGTCACGCCGTTTACATTCTGGAAATTCTCGAACGTCAATCCGGTCACGGTCGCCGCGCCGTTGATCCAGAGGTAGAACTGGCCGCCCGCTCCGCCGCCGTCGAGAATCGTCAATCCCGCGTCCTTCGAACGTTGCGTCGGGTCGCAACCAGTCCCGGGCTTGTAGCCGCCACGCATGACGAGGTTCGCGTTGTGGCCGTAGGAGTCGCAGCAGGTATTCTCGCCCGGGCCGCGCTGATCGAAATTGATGCTGATCGGATATGTCCCCTGTTCGAGGTCGATCGTGATCGTCGTGTTGTCGCCTGATCGCCATTGCACGAGCTTGTCGTACAAGCTGGGGCTCGAGGTCGGCGAGACGCAAACCGCGTTCGCGTCCGAGATGCAGGCAAACACGACCAATGCAGGTGCAACCAAATAGCGCCACATAGCCAGCTCCGGGGTCCTGTGCGTCGTCTCCGCGTTTAACGCAGCGCGGAGGCAAAACCGAACAGGAACCGAATCTGAAAAGCGGCGGCGCTATTGCGCTGGAAGGAATTTCACCGTCGCCGCGCCGGTACTGGCAGACGCGGAGCTCTATGCGATGACGCGCGGCTCTGGATCAGCGGTTATCGGCGGTGTCCCGGCAGGCCAAGCCGATTTGCGTCAAGCGCGCGCCATCGCCTGCAGCAGCGCGCCAGGCGCCGTTGTTCTGCGACAGGCGCATCGCCAGGCGCGCCATCGACTTGCTTTGCTCGCCGATCTCGAAGACCAGATCGAAGCTGCTCGCGTCATGCCAGCCCTTGAAGACGGGCGTGACGTGCAGGCTGCCCTGCCCGGCTTCGCACTGCAGCACGAGGCGTGGCCCCGTCGCGTCGAGCGCAGCGACGCGGACGCTGGTCGGCGGATTGAGCGTGTTGAACGTGACCAGCAGCTTTCCGTCCGGCGACGGCGCCGCGATGTCTGCACCATTGTGGACGAAGGCGATTTTTCCACTTTGCGGATTGATCAGGAAATTCCCAGGCGCGTCATGGCCGAACTGGACCTCAACGCGTTCATAGCCGCTGCCACGCATGCGGCCGAGATACCAGTGTGTCTCATCGTCGCCGTCGGCGCTCTTCGTCGCGGCTACCGTCCAGTCGATGAAGGCAACCGGCGCGCCGCTCGCGGGCGCGATCGTCAACCGCTTGCCATCGCGCTTCGCTGTCGCACCTGCGGTCTCGAGCAGTTTGCGTTCGTGCTCGAGCGAGCATTTGCGCGCAGGCTTGGCACAGCCGAATTCCTCGTCGGAGAAACGCAAGCCGGGCTGGGCTTCTCCTTGCTCGGCGGCAGAAAAAATTTCCGCAGCGTCCTCGCCCGCAAGGTCGACGACCGCAACCGGCCTGCCCGCGGCAATCTTCTGCGAGCGGTCTGCCAGGTCGAGCACCCCGGTGCTGTTGAAGCGCAGGCCCTTGTCATTGCCGGAACTGTTCGCGGCGCTTACCTTGGTCGCAACCAGCGCCACAGATAAGGTCAACGCAATCATGCGTGGTGCATGCATCGCCTATTCCCGTTGAACAATGGTCCGCCGACACATATTAGCGGGCCCGCACGCCGTCGGGTGGGCCTTGGCCCACCGCTCGCTCAT
>DASRTK010000541.1:0-1855 GCA_035655975.1 Rudaea sp. | reverse complement strand
CGCGCGAACACGCGCTCGCGGTCGGCGGCCGCGACGAGCCGTTCGCGCAGGCTGCCGATCACCCGGTAGCGGATCGACTCGTCGAGCACGGCCACGGTGTACAGGCCGTCCTGCGGCTCGAGCGCATCGCGCACTGAAGCGCTTTTCAGAGAGACCGCGCTGATTCCCCAACGCGGATCGCGCGCAAGCGCGTCGTCGAAGTACCAGGCCTGATGCGCACGGTGAAATGCGCCGGGCCCCAGGTGCACGATGCCGATGCCGACTTGATCCAGACCGTAGCGCGGCCGCTCGACGTCGCGCGGCAGCTGTGAAAGCGTTGCTGCATTGAGCCAGGCAGCTTCACTCACAGCGTGACGCCGGTCTTCCACAGCGCGATCTGGCGTTCGCCATTGTGCTCGTTGCGCGCCGCTTCGCCCGACGCGGTGCGCAGGATCAGGTCGAGCAGGCGCGTGGCAGCGACGTCGAGCGGTTCGCCGTCGAGCACGCTGCCGGCATCGAAATCGATCCAGCGCGGCTTCCCCTGCGCGAGCGCCGAGTTCGATGCGATCTTCAGGGTCGGAGCTGGAAAGCCCAGCGGCGTGCCGCGGCCAGTCGTGAACAGCAAAACCGTAGCGCCGGCGGCGACGAGTGCGGTCGAAGACACGGCGTCGTTGCCGGGCGCTTCGAGCAGCGCCAGACCCGGCGCGTGCGTGCGTTCGCCGTAGCGCAGCACCTGCGTGACGCGGCCGGCGCCGCCTTTCTGCACCGCGCCGAGCGATTTTTCCTCGAGAGTCGTGATGCCGCCGGCAAGATTTCCCGGCGATGGATTTTCGCTGACCGGCTCGCCGTGATCGACGAAGTATTGCTTGAAGCGCCGCACCAGATTGCCGATGTCGCCGGCGACCTCGGCGCTGGCCGCATGCTGCATGAGCAGGTGCTCGGCGCCGAAGATTTCCGGAATTTCGGACAGGATCGTCCTGCCGCCGGCACCGTTGATGCGATCGGCGATGCGGCCGATCAGCGGATTGGCCGAGATGCCGCTGAAGCCGTCCGAACCACCGCACTTCAAGCCGATCACGAGATCGGCCAGCGGGCACGGTGTGCGCCGGTCTTGCGATGCGACAACGACGAGTCCGTCGAGTGCTTTCGATCCCGCTTCGATCTCGTCGTCGACCTGCTGTGTGTTGAATGCGCAGATGCGGGTCGGATCGATCGTCCCGACTTCGTCGAGCAGACGCCGCAGTTGCAGCGATTCGCAGCCGAGTCCGACCAGCAACACGCCGCCGACGTTCGGATGCGTGGCCAGCGCGGCGAGAATGCGCTGCGTGTTCGCCAGGTCGTCGCCGAGCTGCGAGCAGCCGAACACGTGCGTGTAGGCGTGGATGCCATCGACCTTGCCGGCGTGGCGCGCCGCACCGAGCTCGGCGATACGCCGAGCCGTATTCGCTACGCATCCGACACTGCAAAGGACCCAGATCTCGTTGCGCGTGCCGACGCGGCCGTCGGCACGGCGGTAGCCGAGGAATGCCTGCGCGCCGGCGCCAGCCGGAATCGCATCGGGCTCGGACGCGCGTCTCGCTTCGACGGCTGCGTCCACGCTCACGCCGGACAGCTGCGTCGCCAGATTGTGCGTGTGCACCCATGCACCGCACGCCACGGCCGCGGTCGCGCGGCCGATCGGAAAGCCGTACTTGTGCACCACCGTGCTTGCCGCAAGGTCGCGCAAGGCGAACTTGTGGCCGCGCGCGATCGCTTCGAGCAGCGTGATATCGCTGCCGTCGATGCAGACGGTTTCGCCGGGCCCGAGATCGTCGATGGCAACGGCCACATCGTCGCCCGCTGCGATGCGCAGCGCGCGTACGGGGCGCTTGTGCGG
>DASRTK010000540.1:0-10095 GCA_035655975.1 Rudaea sp. | reverse complement strand
CGCACGCGCGCCGATGCGCTGCAGCGCATGCGCGAGGCGCTTGCCCAGTGCGAAGTCGTCGGACCGAAATCGAACATCGATTTTCTCGAACGCCTCGTGCGCCATCCGGCCGTGATCGAAGGCCGCATCGATACCGGCTATCTGGATCGGCATCTCGATGAATTCCTGCCGGCTGGCGATGCGCAGGCCGATGCGCAGACGCTGTTCGCTGCCGCAACAGCAGTGCTTGTAGACGAAGAATCCCGGGCTGCCGCCGAAGCGGCAAACGCTTCGGATCCGCACTCGCCCTGGGCGCGCGCGGATGGCTGGCGCCTCGGCCACCTCGGCAGGCGCATCGTTTGTTTCATGAATTCGGGACAACGCATCGAAGTCGACGCGTTCGGCGCGCGCGGCGACTACCGCCTGGCCAGCGGCGAAGTGAAGTGCGTCGTTTCCGGTGCGCAGGCGCGCGATGGCATGCTCAGCGCGAGCTTCGACGGCATCGCCAGGCGCTATCGCGCGCGCGTCGCCGCGGCTGACGTCCTGCTGCATGACGGCGACCGCCGCGTCCGCCTCGAACGCACCGGCGCCTTCGCTTTCGCAGTATCGGCGCAGCAGACGGCCGATCGCGTCGTCGCGCCGATGCCGGGACGCATCGTGCTGATAAAGGCAAAAGCCGGCGACAAGGTCGACGAAGGCCAGGAACTGCTGGTCATGGAAGCGATGAAAATGGAACTCACGCTGCGCGCGTCGCACGCGGCAACGATCGCTTCGGTTCATGCGCAGGTCGGCGACTTCGTCGAAGCCGAGGCGGTGCTCATGCGTTTCGGAGACGGTAAATGAGCAACGCCGCGCGCTTGCTGTGCCTGCTGGCCGCGGCCGCCGCGCTGGCCGGATGCGTCGAGACGCGCTTCGAGTCGCCGCTTGGCGACAACATCGAAACCTGCGACCCGCGCTGGAAAGGCGTTTGGGCGGACCCGGAGTCCAGCGACGAACCGAGCGCGATCTACGTCGATGACGAATGCCACTTCATGGTCCTGGATCAGCCGGAGAAGTCCGGTCCGATCAAACGCATCCACGTGCCGATGAACTATGTCCATGCCGACGGCAAGGACTACATCGTCGTTGCCGACACCTCGCTGAAAGGCTTGGTCGAGCTCAAACCGCCCTACGGCGTCGATCCGGTTCCCGAGAAAGCGTTCTTCTTCGCCCGCTACCAGATTCGCGGCGATCGCCTCGAGGTCAACCAGGTCGACAGCGAGCGCGTCGCCAAACTCGTCATCGACGGCAAGATCGACGGCAGCGTGAGCAAGACCGGCAGCGACCTGCACGTGTTCGTGCGCGGCAGCCGCACGCGCATGCTTGAAATCGTGCGCACGCAATCCATCTTTCAGGACAAGTCGCAGACGAAGCTCGTGCGCCGCAAGCAGACGGTCGACGAGTTCGAACAGTCGGTCATCCACGCCCAGCGCAACAAGCAGCAGTGAGCCGTTTCAAATGAGCCCGTACCCCCAACGTGTCCGCATCGTCGAAGTCGGCGCGCGCGACGGCCTGCAGAACGAAAAGACGATCCTGCCCGCGGCGACCAAGGTTGAGCTGATCGACCGCCTGAGCGACAGCGGCCTCGACATGATCGAAGCGACCAGCTTCGTCAGCCCCAAGTGGGTGCCGCAGTTGGCCGATGCGGCAGACGTCTATACGGCCATTCGCAAAAAACCCGGCGTGCGCTATCCGGTCCTGGTGCCAAACCTGCAGGGTTACGAGCGAGCGCGCTCGGTCGGCGTCACCGATATCGCCGTGTTCACTGCCGCCAGCGAAGCATTCAACCGCAAGAACATCAACGCCTCGATCGACGAGTCGATCGAGCGCTTCATGCCGATCATGGAGCGCGCCCGCGCCGACGGCGTGAGCGTGCGTGGCTACGTCTCGACCGTGCTGGGCTGCCCGTACCAGGGTGACGTGGCGCTTGCCGATGTCGTGCGCGTCGCCAAACGCCTGCACGACCTGGGCTGCTACGAGGTTTCGCTCGGCGACACGATCGGCGTCGGCACGCCGGCAAAGGCGCGGGCGATGCTCGCGGCGGTTGCCACGGAAGTGCCGATGGCCGCGCTCGCCGTGCACTTCCACGATACGCGCGGCCAGGCGCTGGCCAATATCCTCGCCTGCCTCGAACTCGGCGTCGCCGTCGTCGACTCGTCGGTTTCCGGCGCCGGCGGCTGTCCGTACGCGCGCGGCGCGACCGGCAACGTGGCCAGCGAAGACGTCGTCTACATGCTGCACGGCATGGGCATCGCCACCGGCGTCGATCTGGACAAGCTGATCGAAACCGGCCGCTGGCTGAGCACGCAGCTGGCACGCGACAACGGCAGCAAGGTCGGCAAGGCCGCGTGAATTCTTGCGCATGAGCGCAGCCGAAACCGATGCCGCGTTGCAGGCCGGATTGCGCGCATTCGCGGACGGTGACTTCGCGCTGGCGCTCGGACAGGCAAACCTTGCGCTCGCAGCGACACCACGGTCCGGCGACGCACTGAGCCTGCGCGTCAACGCACTGCTCAAGCTCGAACGCTGGCGTGACGCGGTCGGCGATCTCGAATCCCTGATCATTCTGGATCCGCACCAGCCCAAACTGCGCCGGCTTCTCGGACTGTGCTGGCTGCGCATCGGCAATGCTTGCAAGTCCTCGGGCGACGATGCCGGAGCGGTGGATGCATACCGGCACTCGATCCGGGCCGACTCATTGAGCCAGGATGCGCGTCACAATCTCGGCACGCTGCTGCTGCGGCTCGAACGCTTCGCCGACGCGCTGCCGATGCTGGCTTCCGTGGTCGCGGCCGAACCCGGCAACGAGGAAGCAGCTCTCGATCTTGCTCGCGCCGAACTTGCGACCGGCGCCGAAGAAGCCGCTGTCGCGCGGCTGGTTGCGCTGGCGCGCCAAAGCGCGCGCGACGACGTTGTCGAAGCCGTCGCCGGCATCCTGCTCGATGCAGGCAGGATCGACGAGTCTCTGGCAGCGGCCTTGCGCATTGCAGACAGCACGACGCCGAATCTCGACGCGGTGCTGCACCACGCAAAAAGGCTGCGCGACAACGCGGCGATGCCGGCCAGCGCCACGCTGCTGGACGCGCTCGCCCGCAAGCCGCTCGGCGCCGCCGCGCGCCTGCGCGTCGACCTGCATGTGTCGCTCGGCTTGCCGGCGGTCTATTCGAACGCCGACGCTATCGTTGCAGCGCGTACACACCTTGCGCGCGGCATCGATTATCTGGCCAGCGAATATCCGCCCAGCCGCATTGCCCAGATCGCACCGGGTCCGGAAACATTGCTTTGGGACAACTTCTACCTGGCCTATCAGGGGCGCAACGATCGCGACCTCCAGCATGCGTTCGGCGCTTGGTACTGCGCGGCGCTCGGCGCAACTATCCCCGCCACTGCGCTGGCGAGACCTGCTCGCCAGCGTCCACGCATCGCGATGGTCTCGGGCCGGTTTCACCGTTGCACGGTCGGCATGTACTTTTCGGCGTGGATCGAATACCTGTCCAGTCACGGCTGGGAAGTGATCCTGGTGCACGTCGGCGGGTACCGCGACGACTGGACCGAGCACCTGGCGCGCTGCGCGCACGGTGAGGTCACGCTGACCGGCGCGTTTGCCGACCGCGCCCGCCGCTTGAGCGAACTCGACGCCGATCTGGCGCTGTATCCCGAACTCGGCATGGACAGTTCCGTGCTGGGCCTGGCGGCGCTGCGCCTGGCTCGCGTGCAAGTGTGTGCCTGGGGTCATCCGAGCACGACCGGGCTGCCAACGATCGATGCGTTTCTGTCGTGCGCGGACATGGAGCCCGCCGACGCCGCGGCGCACTACACCGAGCCACTGCGACTGCTGCCCGGACTCGGCACGCGCTATCCACCGCCGCCGGTTCCAGGCCGTTCGCCACGCGCGACATCCGGCCTTCCGGACGACCGCCGCCTGTACCTGGTTCCTCAGTCGCTGTTCAAGCTGCACCCGGACAACGACGCGGTGCTCGCGCACATTGTGGAAAATGATGCAAACGCATTGCTCGTGCTGTTCGCCGGTTCCGGACGCGGCGCCACGGACAGCGTGCGCAAGCGCCTGGTCGCGGCGTTGCGGGATGTAGCTGGGCAGCCGGACAAGCACCTGCTGTTCCTCGGCCAGCGCACGCGCGAGGAGTACCTGCGCGTAAATCTCGCCTGCGACGTCATGGTCGACAGTCTGCACTGGTCCGGTGGCAACACCTCGCTCGACGCGCTGCACTGCGGATTGCCGGTAGTCACTTGTCCTGGCGCGCTGATGCGCGGACGGCAGTCGTCCGCGATGCTCACGGCCATCGACTGCGCGGAACTGATCGCGGACTCTCCGCGCGAACTGGCTGCACTTTGCGTCGAAATAGCCAACGATCCACAGCGCCGGGCCGCTTTGGGCGTGCGCATACGCGACACGCTGCAACGCCTGACCGCATCGGACGAACCGCTGGCGGCGTTGAACGATACGCTGCGCCAGCTCATGAGTAACACCTCTGGACAGGTGCCCGAACGTCCACGTTGAAGCTGCCGACCTTCAACGTGCGGCTATAATCCACCCTGCCCGCCCCATCGACGACGCGCATGCCAGCCAAACTTGCACCGGATCAGTCGCGAGGCTACCTCGTTCCGATCGGCCAGAACGTGCGCGCGGACAGTGCGATGACGATCTACCGGCGCCTGATCGCCGTGATCGGCCAGCGTCCGATCGTCGCGATCATTGCTGCCGCCGCGGCCGATGATCCGGTTCCGGAAGAACTCGAAAGCCAACTCATGGCCAGCGGCGCCGCCCAGGTGCGGCGTACGACCTTGTCCAGCCGCGGCGACGCCGAGCAGCGCGCGACCCTCGCCCTGGTCGAGAACGCCGACCTGACCCTGCTCTGTGCGGACCAGCCGCTGCGCCTGTCGACATTGCTCGGCGGCACGCCACTCGCGCGCCTGCTGCGCAAACGCAACGCCGATGGCATGGCTGTCGGTGGCATCGGCTCCGGCGCGGCGATTCTCGCCGAGCACATGCTCGCCGGCGGCGCCCACGGGCCGACCCCGCGCATGGGAAGCGTCACGCTGGCACCGGGCCTCGGACTGACGAACCGGCTGGTTATCGACCAGGGCGGCGCGAGCGCCGATCGCCTCGGCCGTCTGCTCGGTGCCCTCGCGCTCAACCCATTCGCGCTCGGGATCGGCATCGACCCGGACACTGCTGGCCTGATCGGCGCCGACAACGTCATGGATGTGATCGGCCAGGGCGGCATCACCGTGATCGATCCGACCGACGTGGGCCATTCGAACGTCGCCGACGCTGATCCGAGCGGCCCGATCAGCATCACGAATCTGCGCGTGCATGTGCTCGTGCATGGAGCGCGCTACGATCTGGATTTTCGCCGGCCGCTTTGATGGGAGACGAAACGGTGGCCGGACCGATAGCCGGTAACCGGAAGGCAAGAGCGCGCTGCTCTCCGCCTGCCGGCTATCGGTTCCCGGCTACCATCTTTATTCCCAGATAGTGCACAAAATGCAAAACGCACCTTCCCCTACCAGCTTCATCATCCGCCCCATCACGTCCGCCGACAACGCAGCGGTCGCCAGCGTCATCCGCACGGTGATGCCGGAATTCGGTGCCGATGGCCCGGGTTTCGCGATCCACGACAAGGAAGTCGGCGACATGGCGGGCGCCTATGCGCAACCGGGCTGTGCGTATTTTGTCGTCGAACGGGGCGGCCGGGTATGCGGTGGCGGCGGCGTTGCGCCGCTCGACGACCCCGAGCCGGGCATCTGTGAGCTGCGCAAGATGTATTTCCTGCCGGAACTGCGCGGACTCGGTGCCGGCAAGGCTCTGATCGGGCAATGCCTGGATACGGCGCGCAAACTCGGCTACCGCCGCTGCTACCTCGAGACGCTCACGGGCATGAACGCAGCGCAAAAACTCTACGAGGCGCAAGGCTTCGCGCGCTTACCCAAAGCCCTCGGCAACACCGGCCACTTCGGCTGCAACCGGTTCTATCTGCGCGAGCTGAACCTCTGACCGCGGGGCGCCGCGCACGCCGCGCGACACCACGGATCAGGGGAACCTGGGGTCCCTCGCTTGAAGATGCGCATTCGGCGTAAGGTTCAGACTCCCCGGCCGGTCCTTCAGCAGGCATCTGGTACGGCATTTGCCCGGGTGCGCCTGCACCGGGCTCGTTGACTGGCGCCGGTTTCAGGAGGAGATTTCACAGCCGGCGCATCCGCGTCATTCGATCATTCGAACCTGGGAGGGATTTATGCTCGCACCACGTTTGATGAAGACCCTTATTGTTGCTTCAATCGCCGCCGCGGCCAGCCTGGCTTCTGCCGCGGAGCATGCGAAGAAGGAGCCTGCTGCGACTGCCGCGAAGGCGCCCAGCGATGCGCAGTTGATCGCAAGCGCTCAGCGCGCAGCACCAGCGAAGGTCTCGAAGGATGCGACCATCATCGCGATGGATGCCTCGGGCAACATGCGCACTTTGCGCAAGGGCACCAATGGCTTCACCTGCATGCCGGACAGTCCGGCCACGCCAGGGCCCGATCCGATGTGCATGGACAAGAACGCGTTCGCGTGGGCGGGCGCCTGGATGGCACACAAGGATCCACCACAAGGCAAGGTCGGCTTCATGTACATGCTCGAGGGTGGCACCGACGCGAGCAACACCGATCCTTTCGCCACCAAACCAACGGCCAGCAACCACTGGGTCAAGACCGGTCCGCACATCATGGTCGTCGGAGCCGATGCCAGCTTCTACGATTCCTATCCGAAGAGTCCGGATCCGGACACCACGCAACCCTATGTGATGTGGGCCGGTACTCCGTACCAGCACCTGATGGCGCCCATCAAGTAACAGTGACAGTGTTCCGCGGCCGCCCGCGCCGACGTCATCGACGCGGGCCGGTTCTGGCAAGAGTTGAAAAAGCCTGAATAACGGAGCACACGCAAAGCTCCGTGTTGTCCGGCCCGTATGTTCTTGCGTTCGCGCTTTTCTCCGTGTGCTCCGTGGTCAAGGCTTTTGCTCTCCTGGTTCCCCATCGCGCCGCGTCCTTCCGCTACAATGCGCGCCCCGCAGCTGTCACGGAGCGCGCTTACATGCAACTCGACCAGGTCAAGGCCGTCGTAACGGGCGGAGTCTCCGGACTCGGCCTTGCCGTGGCCCATCTGCTCGCCGCGCGCGGAGCCAGCGTCGCCCTGGTCGACATCAACGACGAAAAAGGCGCCAGCGCTGTGGCCGAACTCGGTGCGAAGGCCAGCTATCACCGCACCGATGTCACCAGTGAGGACCACGTCGCGGCGTCGCTGCAGCAGGCCGCCGATCGAATGGGCGGCCTGAACGCGGCGATCAACTGCGCCGGCATCCTCGGCGCCGGACGCGTGCTCGGCAAGGAAGGGCCGATGCCGTTGAAGACGTTTCAGACCACGGTCATGGTCAACCTGATCGGCAGCTTCAATGTGGCCAAGGCAGCGGCCGCGCTGATGCAGAACAATGCGCCCGGCGAAGACGGCGAGCGCGGCGTAATCGTCAATACGGCATCGATCGCGGCCTACGAAGGACAGATCGGTCAGGCCGCATACGCCGCATCGAAGGGTGGCGTGATCGGCATGACGTTGCCGATGGCGCGCGAGTTCGCGCGTATCGGCGTGCGCGTGATGACTGTCGCGCCAGGCGTGTTCCACACGCCCATGGTCGATGGCATGCCGCCGCATGTATACGAGTCTCTTTGTGCACAAGTACCCTACCCGTCGCGCCTCGGCACGTCGGCCGAGTTCGCCGACGTCGTCGCATTCATCCTCGAGAACCGCTACCTCAACGGCAGCGTGATCAGGATCGATGGGGCGATAAGGTTGGCACCAAAGTGAAGCAGGGGCGAGGATCGAGGGGCGAGGGGCGAGCGAGAAGTGGAAGATCGCACCTCCGTCCGCCGCCGCCATTGCCCCTACTCCTCGCCGCTCTTCACTCGTCCCTCGCCCCTCGTCCCTCGTCCCTGCTCCCATGAAAGCTTCCGACATAAAGAAAGGCAACGTCGTCGAACACAACTCCAGAGTCTGGCAGATTCGCGACATTGAGCGCAGTTCTCCTACCGCGCGTGGCGGCAACGTGACGTTTCGCTTCACGATGTACAGCGTGCCGGGCGGGCAGAAGCTCGACCTGTCGCTGCGTGCCGACGACGACCTGAAGGAAACCGAAGTGACCCGGCGCGCCGTCAGCTACTCATACATGGACGGCGAATCGTTCGTATTCATGGACGTCGAGGACTACACGCAATATCTGCTCGATCGCGCGGCGGTCGGCGACGCGGCCGGCTACATCACTGAAGGACTCGAAGGCTGCTACGTTCAGCTGATCGACGGCCAGGCTGTGGCGCTGCAGTTGCCGCCGAGCGTGACCCTCGAAGTCGTCGACACGGCGCCGGAACTCAAGGGCGCGACCGCGACCAAGCGGCCGAAGCCGGCGAAGCTCAATACCGGCATCGAGATCCAGGTGCCGGAGTACATCACGGTTGGCGAGAAGATTCTCGTAAGCACGACGACCGGAGAATTTGGCGGCAGGGCCTGAGGTCCAGGAGTTCCCGCGTTCGCGGGTATTGGTCCGCCGACGCGTCAACCCTTCCTGACGTCATGCCCGCGCACGCGGGCATCTATTTTCGGCATTCGCAACGCTCGCAGATCAAAATGGATTCCCGCTTTCGCGGGAATGACGACTTGATAGAGTTCGCCTCAACCATTTTCCCGCCATCCGACGCACCGAGTCATCTACGCTTGAATCGGCTGCGACTTCCGCAATCCCTCGCCAAGCCAACGCATGCGACTCGTCGCTGATCGTGAACTCTTCGCTTCCAACCACGCGCACGACGAAGCGCACGTCATAGTGCCAATGCGCCGGTTCGTTGCCGCGCGCCGGAATCATGTGGCGATCCAGATCGAAGATTGCCGGCTCGACAGTCAGATCGCCGAGACCGGATTCCTCTTCCGCCTCGCGCAACGCGACGCGCGCGAGGTCGCCATCGCCATCGGCATGACCCCCGAGTTGCAGCCATTTGTTCAGTTTGCGGTGGTGCGTGAGCAGCACGCGCCCGCCGGTTCGGTCGACGAGCCAGGCCGAACCCGTCAGATGGCCGGGCACGCACGAGCGTTCGAGACAGTCCGCGTGGGCGCTGGCAAACTCCCAGAACAACCGCACCGTCGGCTCGCCTTCGGCAGTAACCGAGGTGTAGCGATCAAGCAGCTCGAGCAGCGGCGCGCGCAGGTTGATCTCGGACAAAGCAAGCGGCATTGCAACATGGCTCCGAAATGATGGCCCGGACGTAATGGCGGTTGCTCACTGCCGGACGCTCGCGTATTTTAGCGGTCGTTGCGCAAACATTGTCCGTCCGCGCGGCAGCGGTATTGGCATTTTCCATGTCAGGCTGCAATAGACGGCCTACATGAACAAACGGGGAGAACGATCAGATGATTTTCTGGCGAGTCAAGCCACTCGACAAGATTCTTGAAACAGCCGAGAAGAAAGGCCTGAAGCGGCAGCTGGGCCCGATCCAGCTGACATTGCTCGGCATCGGCGCCGTGATCGGCACGGGTATTTTCGTGCTGACGGCCGAAGCCGGCCAGAAAGCCGGCCCGGCGATGATGCTCGCGTTCGTGATCGCGGCGATCGTCTGCGGTCTGGCTGCGCTGGCCTACTCCGAACTCGCTTCGATGGTGCCGGTGTCCGGATCGGCTTACACCTATACCTATGGCGTGCTCGGCGAGTTCATCGCCTGGATCGTCGGCTGGGCACTTGGCCTCGAATACGGCATCGGCGCGGCGACGGTCTGTGTCGGCTGGTCCGGATACATGAATGGACTGCTCGCTAACGCAGATTTGTTCGGCCTGGTCCAACCCGGCGCATTGGCGTTGCCCGTTGCGCTTCGCTCCGGTCCAATGTCCGGAGGCACTTTCAATCTGCTGGCTTTCCTGATCGGCCTCGTCGTTACCGTCGTCTTGTACGTCGGCACGTCGAAGAGCGCACGCGTCAACGCCGTGCTCGTTACAATCAAGATCGTGGCTTTGACGATGTTCATAATCGTCGCTTTCCCTGCCGT
>DASRTK010000539.1:0-8365 GCA_035655975.1 Rudaea sp. | reverse complement strand
CCGTGGCGGTGATTTGCATCACGGCGAAAACCAGATGCCTCCTCTGGCGCTCGGTTACGGCGAACTACTTTGCCTTGTCGCAGTCTTGTGCCGGTATCCACACAAGTCGCGGATGATGCATTGAGGACAATCCGGCTTGCGCGCCTTGCACACATAGCGGCCGTGCAGGATCAGCCAGTGATGTGCATCCTGCTTGAATTCCGCAGGCACGACTTTCTCGAGTTTGTCCTCGACCGCGCGCACGGTCTTGCCCGGCGCGATGCCGGTGCGATTGGCGACGCGGAAGATGTGCGTATCGACGGCGATCGTCGGCTCGCCGAATGCGGTGTTCAGCACGACGTTCGCAGTCTTGCGGCCGACGCCGGGCAGCGCTTCGAGCTCGGGGCGAGAGCGCGGCACTTCGCCGCCATGGCGCTCGACCAGCAACGCGCAGGTCGCGAGGATGTTTTTTGCCTTGGCGTTGAAAAGTCCAATTGTGGAGATGTAGCTTTTAAGTTTAGCTTCGCCCAGCGCCAGGATCGCCTGCGGCGTTCCGGCAATCGGGAACAAGCGCTTCGTCACCTTGTTGACCCCGACATCGGTCGCCTGCGCCGACAGGATCACGGCGATCAGCAGCTGGAACGGACTTGCATAGGTCAGTTCGGTCTTCGGCTTCGGATTGGCTTCGCGCAGGCGGCGGAAGATTTCGGCGCGTGTCTGCGCGTTCATCGGCTGCCGTCCGCCGTGCTGCCGGATTTCTTCGCGCGTGCGCGCAGGACTGCCGCTTGCACGGCGCTGACGCGCGGGTCTCCCAGCGCGGATTTTTTCGCCGCGAGTTCCGCTGCACGTTCGCCGGCTTCGCGTTCGAGGCGAACACTGCGCGCAACATAGCGCGCGCGATAGTCGTCGGCACGCCCGGAAGGCGAGCGCCCATCGTCGGGCGCCGGCACCATCGTGATGCAATCGACCGGGCAGGGCGGAATGCACAAGTCGCAGCCGGTGCATTCGTCCACGAGCACCGTGTGCATGAACTTCGAAGCGCCGACGATTGCGTCGACCGGACAAGCCTGGATGCACTTCGTGCAACCGATGCACGCCGCTTCGTCTATCAGCGCGACCTCGCGTGGCTTTTCCACGCCGTTGGCGGGATTCAGCGGTTTGGGCGCGCGTCCGAGCAGAGCGGCGAGCGCAACGATACCCGCCTCACCGCCCGGCGGGCATTGATTGAGGTCGGCCTCACCGATCACAATTGCTTCCGCGTAGGCGCGACACGCCGGATAGCCGCAGCGCGTGCATTGCGTCTGCGGCAGCAGGGCATCGATGCGTTCGACCGTACTGGCGGGGAGGGCGGCTGGCATCTGCTGATTTTCGCAGATTTCGAGCCGCCCCCGATCAATGGACGCTGGCGATGCGCCAATCGGCTTCGAAGGACAGCAACCGCTGCTTTAGCCCATCAACTAACCGAAAGGCGCACCGATGTGCCCTACTTGTGAGCGCTTGCGACGGTAAGCTCCACGCGGCGATTCTGCGCCTTGCCCGCCGGCGTATCGTTGGAAGCGATCGGATCGGCCTCGCCGAAGCCGTGAGCCGAGACCAGATTCGACTTGACGCCCTGCGAGATCATGTACTGCATGACGTTGTCGGCGCGTTTTTGCGACAGGATGAGATTGGTCGTGATGCCCTGTTTCGCCAGTCCAGGACCTATCGGCGTGCTGTCCGTATAGCCGTTCACGTGAATCGTCGAAGTCTGATGGGGTGCGAGGATCTTGGCTATCTTGGCGATGCTCGTCTTGGCCGCGTCCGATATTTCCCAGCCACCCGAGGGGAACAACAGATCGTCGTTGACCGAAACCTTGATCGCGTCCTGCATGCGCGAGATCTGCATGTTGTGGGCCGCGACTTCGCTGCTCATTTGCTGGTTGAGTTGCTGGTACTGCTGCTCGAGTTCGGCATTCTTCTGCTGCGACTCGTCGTATTTCTGCTGCGACACGCAGCCGGCCATCAAAAGTGCTGCGCTCAACGCGCACAACATCGGAAGTTTTTTCACCATCGGAGGTTCTCCTTGTCGCTGGAAGTCGGCAGGCATGGTGTTCCCCCGGGTAGGCGCGCGCAATGGGACCTTGATCCAATTCTCGCGGCAGTGCAGCGGTGGCCATAAGGAAGTCCGTAGCTGAACGAAGGCGGGCTGCCACGGCCAAACGCCAGAATCGACGCAGGATCGCCGCGATGCGATCGACGCAGCCCGTTACATCTGGCGGAACAGGTGCAGGTAGCTGCGGCTGACCGGCAGCACTTCCTTGCGGCCCTTCAGATGGATGTCGGCGGTCTCGTTGTCGCCGCGCGTGACATGGCTGATCGCGCGCAGGTTGACGACGACGGATCGATGCACCTGGGCGAACTGTCCGGCATCGAGTTGGATAAGCAGTTCCTTCAGCGGAATGCGCACGAGCGCTTCGCCGGGTTGGCCGGCGTCGCCGCGCCAGGCGATCAATGTATACTTTGTATCCGAACGCAGGAAGTCGATTTCGTCGACCGGGATCAGGCGCAGTGTCTGCCCGACCTGTGCACGGATCCAGCGCAACGGCGCCGGCGCCGCGCCGCGTTGCAGTTGCGCGGCAAGCTGTTGCAGCAGGGCCTCGGTGTTCAGCGCCGGCTGCGCCGCCTGCAGGCGTTCCTTCAGGCGCGCAACGGTTTCGGCCAGGCGCGCCGGCTCGACCGGCTTGACCAGATAATCGAGCACGCCTTCGGCGAAAGCCTGCACGGCGTATTGATCGTACGCCGTGACGAACACCAGATGGGCGCGGCGGCCGATGATGTGTGCCGCTTCGACGCCCGATACTCCGGGCATGTGCACGTCGAGGAAACAGATGTCCGGATGCCGCGCCTCGAAGTGTCTGACCGCCTCGCGGCCATTGCGCGCCTGGGCAACGACTTCGAGTTCCGGCCAGACCTGCGCCAACTGGCGAGTCAGCGCCTCGCGCAGCAGCGGCTCGTCGTCGGCAATCAGTGCGGTCGGCCGCGTACCCATCAAGGAAGCTCTACACAAGTCTGCATAGGCGTCACCGATCGGCCGCAACAACTGGTTTCATCTAGTGGGGGTGATGTCCAGAAGGTCCTCAGCCCGCGCCGCGCGGCTTGCCAAGGCGGCCAGCCTTGGCGGCGCCACGCAACACGATCTGAGAACCTTCTGGACATCATGCCACCTATGCAGACTTGTGCAGAGCTTCCTCGAATGCTCCCAGCGCGGGAAATTCGAGTTCGGCGCAGACTCCGTGAGGCGCCTGTTCACTCAGGCGCAAGTGCGCTTCGTCGCCAAAGACAAGCTTCAGACGCTCGCGCAGAGTAGTCAGCCCGGTGCCGAGTCCATTGCCCGCTTGCTGCAGGCCGACTCCGGTGTCGCGCACGCGCACGCGACAGCGCTCGCCGATCTTTTGCACGTCGACGTCGATGCGGCCTCCTTCCTCGCCCGGATCGATGCCGTGTTTGACCGCATTTTCCACGAGCGTCAGCAGCGTCATCGGCGGACAGCGCAGCGCGCGCGCCGCCTCGTCGACATTCAGCGCGAACTGCAGCCGATCGGGCATGCGCATGTGCATCAGCTCCAGGTAGGCCTGAACCAGTTGCAGCTCCTGGCCGAGCGTCGTCGCCGGCTCGTGCAGGCGCGGCACCGCGGCGCGCAGATAGGCGACCAGGCTGCGCAGCACGGCGGATGCCTGTGGCGATCCGGCGTCGACGAGCGCCTGCACGTTGGCCAGCGTGTTGAACAGGAAATGCGGCGCGACCTGTGCCTGCAGCAAGTGCAGGCGTGCATCCGACGCCTGCCGCTCGAGTTCGCTGCGTTCGAGATCGAAAGCCAGCGCCTGATGGCGGGCGAGGGCATCTTTCTGGCGCACGAGCGCTCCTAGCGCGAACCACGGAGCCAGCAGCACGCCGAGAAAGGTCATGCCGACGAAGCCTTGCAGTCGATCCTTGTCCTGCCAGAACACCGGCGCCCCGGTTTTGGTCGATAGCACGTAGATCAGGAATGTTGCGGCCGGCACGGCGATCCCGACGCCGACAACCTGCAGCACCCACCGCGCCACCCACGACGGTAGTCGCTTCGGCCACTGCTCGAACATTCCGAAGACGAGCATCGCGACGAAACCGAGCGTCACCGTGCGCAGCAGAAGCGACATCAGTCCGGACTTCCAACCCAAGGCAAACGGCGTGGAGACGACCAGCGATGCGATTAGCGTGAAGCGCACGCGCCGCCAGTTCAGCAGCAACGCTAGGCCACGCGGTCTTGCAGGAACGGCGGAGGCGGACATCGTGTGAGGATAATCCATCAGGCGCGCCGAAATGCCGCCGCCGCGCTGGCCGCCCCTTCTTTTTCACGCTCGGTCGCCGTTCGCATCTCGCCTTCCCGGTCGATTGTCAGGCGGCGGCCGCGCCGGTCTTGTGATGTGCCGTGGGTCGGCGCACGCGCCACAGCCAGAAGAACATGAGCACGAGCGGCGCCATGCCGAGTACGAAGAGAACCGGCGATCCGTGCATGAAGGCCGGCATGACCTTCTGCTGGCCGATAAAGAACGAACCGGTCGCGAAGAACAACGCAAAGCACATGCGCCACAGATGCCGTGCGATGCGTGCCCCGCCGGAAATCCCGCCGCGCACGATCATGCGCAAATCGCCGATGGCGGCGAGCGTCACGATCGAACCCAGCACAAAATAGAGCGGGAACGGATATCCGAGAAACCGGCCGTTCGGGCTCCTGCTTGCCAGAAGGCCGAGGATCAATTCACCGGCCGCGCAGCTGGCGGCAACGAGAAACGCGACTCTCTCGAAGCGGCCGAGCGTTCCCTCCGGACGTTTGACGGTAGCCCAGGCGCTCGCCACGAGATACATGGCAAAGATGCTGCCGAGAATCGTGCCGGGCTGCCTGAGAACGGACAGCACCGTGGCGAACGCACCCATGACCAGCATCGCGCCAAAGAACGCTGTGCCAAATTTGCAATGCAGGCGCTCTCCCTTGGCCACAGACAATGCCGCAGCGCCGGCGAGGATGGCGGCGCAGCCGGCAGCCACGTGCAGTATCAAGAACAGCGTCACCAGCGCGCCGCCCGAAAATCCAGTCTGAGCAATCACGAATCCTCCTTTGCGCTCGCTCCGGCGGGATGCCCTCACGGAGCGTCGCCGCGCGCGCGGTTCCTCTGGGTGGACGCGAGTGTGCGGACGGTGGCGCGGAGCCGAAAGCGGTTTGCGACAGGCGACGAGTCCGCGTCCGCGAGGCGCGCTGTCAGCCGACGAACGGCGCTGGGTTTTCCAGCTGCAGCGCCGATGCTGCGGCTTCAAAGCCCTCCCCTTCAAGGGGAGGGTTGGGTGGGGATGGTGTCAGCGCTGCGGCGAGGATGCGCCGCAACAAAGTGGCGCTCCGCTCGTGCGAGCGATTACCCCTCAGCCGCATCCGCAAACCGGTAGCCGACTCCGACCTCTGTCAACAGCAACCGCGGACGCGCCGGATCGGCTTCGATCTTGTGCCGCAGCGCGCGCATGTAGATGCGCAAGTATTGCGGTGACTCGACGTGGGATGCGCCCCAGACTTCACGCAGCAACTGCCGGTGCGTCATGACTTTGCCACGATGCTGGACCAGCGTCGTCAGCAGTTTGTATTCGATCGGCGTGAGATGGATGTCGGCGCCGTCGAGTTGCACGCGTCGCGCAGCGAAATCGACCACGAGATTGCCGATCGAGACGCGTGCCGGCGCATCGGCAGCATCGCGATTGGCGCTATGGCGCTGCGCGACGCGCAGGCGCGCGAGCAGTTCGCCGATGCCGAACGGCTTGGTCAGGTAGTCGTCGGCGCCGCGGTCGAGTGCTGCGACCTTGTCGGTCTCCTGGCTGCGCGCCGAGAGCACGAGGATTGGACGCGTATACCAGCCGCGCAGCCTGGAGATGACGTCGAGTCCGGTGATGTCCGGCAGGCCAAGGTCGACGATGATGATGTCCGGCTGACGCAGCGCGGCCAGGCGCAAGCCTTCGGTTCCGCTGCCGGCGATTTCGAGCGCATAGTCGTGTGTCTCCAGCGCCACGCCGAGGAAGCGCTGGATCTGCGGGTCGTCCTCGATCACGAGGATGTTCGCGACCTGCCCCTTCATGCGGGTGACGTTTCCGCGTCGAGCGGCAGGCTGAAACGGAACTCCACGCCACCCTCGGCGAGGTTCCGCGCGCCGATTTCGCCGCCGTGCGCTTCGACGATCGTCTTGCAAATCGCCAGCCCGAGGCCGAAGCCGCTTTGCGCGGGCTCCTCCTGGGCGCGATGGAATTTCTCGAATACGCGCTGTTCCTCGCCGGGCGGAAGCCCCGGTCCGCGGTCCGCGACCGCGATCTCGATCACGGCCGGCCAG
The DNA here is from genome assembly GCA_035655975.1 of Rudaea sp. Taxonomy (GTDB): domain Bacteria; phylum Pseudomonadota; class Gammaproteobacteria; order Xanthomonadales; family Rhodanobacteraceae; genus Rudaea. The sequence goes on along the minus strand of DASRTK010000539.1, from coordinate 2,003 downwards.
GCGCGCGCGCTGATCCGGATCGGCGTTCCCGGCGGCGTATGCTTTTGCGCATTTTCCACAAGGTTGAAAAGTACCTGCTCGATCATGACTTCGTCGCAGGGCACGAGTGGCAGGTCTCTCGGCAGATCGAGCGCGACCTCGCGACCGGACAGCGCGTCGTGCAACCGGTGCAGCACGGCGCCGGTCAGCTCGTCGATCGCAATCGGCTGGCGCTTGAGCTGCACCGGCCCTGACGTCAGGCGCGTGAGGTCGAGCAGGTTGTCCACGAGCCGGTGCAGGCGCTGCGCCTCCTCGAGCACCGCGCGCAACAGGCTGCGCCGGCGTTCCTCGTCGAGCGCCGCGGCTGCCTTGTCGAGCAACGTCGAGCTCGCCCCGATGATGCTCGCCAACGGCGTGCGGAAATCGTGCGAGATCGACGACAGCAGGACATTGCGCAGTTTTTCCGAGGCGACCTGGGTGTCCGCCACATGCGCGGCCTGCGCCAGCTGCACGCGTTCCATCGCCACGGCGGCCTGCGTCACGAACGATTCGAGCAGATGCATCTGCTCGGGGATCTCGAGCTGGCGCGGATCCTTCGGGCGCAGGCCAAGCACGCCGATGCAGCGCCTGAGCGCGTTGAGCGGCAGGTAGATTGCATCGGCGCTGGCCAGCGTGTCGGTATTGCGACCGGCTTTCTGGCGGTGGTCATAGGCCCATTGGGCAATACCCAGATCGTTGCCCGGAACCGGATAACGCGTCAGGCCCGTGCTCGTGGCGCCGCGCGCGCAGAAATTGGCCGGGTCGAGCAGCCGCCCCTCGCTGTCCGGCAGCAACACGGCGGCTTCGCCGTCGAAGATCGCAGTTGCATGCCGGCACAGGATCACACCAAGTTGGCCGAGGTCGCGATTCTGCGCGAGTTCGCGGCTCAGTGCATAGAGTTCGCTGCTGCGGCGCTCGCGCTGGCGCGCCACCGACGCTTGCCGCCGCCCGCGCGCGGCAAGATTGCTGATGATCAGGCCGGTGGCGATCATGACGGCAAAGGTGATCAGGTATTGCGCGTCCGACACTGCGAACGAATAGACCGGCGGCACGAACAGGAAATCGAACAGGCTCACGCTCATAACGCTGGCAACGACCGATGGCCCGCGTCCGAAACGGATCGCCACCAGCACCGTGCCGAGCAGATAGAGCATCACCAGGTTCGTGCGCTCGATGTACTCGTTGAGTACGAAGCACGCCAGCGTAATCGCGACGACGACCGCGATTCCTTTTGCATAGGCCTGCCATTTGCTCGAACGCGCCGGCAGGCGCGGCGGTTTGGCTATCTCCGCGCCTTCCTCGCCGGTGATGACGTAAACGTCGATGTCGCCGCTGTGGCTGATGATCTCGTCGACCAGCGAGGGAGAAACGCGGCTGCGCCAGCCGCTGCGGCTCGGCTTGCCGCAGATGATCTTGCTGACGTTGCGCCGCCGCGCGAACGCGAGCAGTTCCGCGGCGACGCTCTCGCCACTGAGGTTTGCGGTCTCGGCGCCCAGGCTCCCGGCGAGTTTCAGCGTCTGCAACACGCGGTCGCGCGCGTCCTTGGACAGCCGCAGCAGGCCCGGTGTTTCGACATAGACGGCAAGCCACTCCGCGTGCAGCGCGGTGGCAAGCCGGCGCGCCGAGCGCACGAGCCGCGCCGACAGCGGGTCGGGCCCGACGCACACGAGCACGCGCTCGCCGGCCGGCCAGGTCGCGCCGATCGCATGGCTTTCGCGGTACTCGCGCATCGAGTCGTCGACGCGATCGGCGGTCGCGCGCAGCGCGAGCTGGCGCAATGCGATCAGGTTGCCCTTGCGGAAAAACGACTCGAGCGCATGTTTGGCCTTGTCTTCGACGTATACCTTGCCTTCATGCAGGCGCTGCAGCAGGTCCTCGGGGGCAAGGTCGACCAGTTCGATTTCGTCGGCCGAGTCGAACACCTTGTCCGGCACGGTTTCGCGCACCTGCACTCCGGTGATCTGGGCAACGACATCGTTGAGGCT
>DASRTK010000538.1:0-4744 GCA_035655975.1 Rudaea sp. | reverse complement strand
TCCTTCGAGGTCCGCGCGCAACTCACCGCTACTCTGCTCTGCGGCCGTCGTCTGCGCAATCAGCAACACGTCGCAGGGCGGCAGCTTCGCGCGATTGAGGCGAAAGCTTTCGCGGATCACGCGGCGGATGCGGTTGCGCACGACGGCGCGCTTGGATACGCGCTTGGACACCGCCATCCCCAGGCGCGCGTCAGCACTCTGAGTCAGGCGATACTGGGTCTGGAAAAAACGTGCGGCCATGCGCTTGCCCTGGCGCCGCAGCGCGGTGAACTCGGCGGGCTGGCGCAGGCTTGCGGTGCGCGGATAGCCGAACGCCGGTGTCACTCGCCGATCAAGGGATCGATCGAGCTTACGGAATCAGGTTCTTGCGGCCCTTGGCGCGGCGCGCGTTGAGCACGGCCCGTCCGCCGCGCGTTTTCATGCGTGCGCGGAAACCATGCGTACGCGCATGCTTGAGATTGCCTGGCTGGAAAGTGCGCTTCATGACAGTGCCCTGAGAGATTTGGATCAAAAAGAAGCGGGAATATAGTGGATTTTTACCTGCTGTGTCAATGCGCTTGGGCTTGGCGCCACGTGTCCCGGACGCGTAGACTGCATGGTCCCCTGGTGCGATCCACTGCGAGAATTCCCCACATGAGCGAGCTGTGGCGCCGCTGCCTGCAACGCCTGGAAAGCGACCTCACCGTCGAGGACCTGCATACCTACCTCAAGCCGCTGCAGGCCAGTGAGGACAGCGAAGGACTGCGCCTGCTCGCGCCGAACGGCTATACGCTGGACATCGTCAAGGCCGAATTCCTCCCGCAAATCCACGCGATCCTGAGCCACCTGCACGGCGACGCGGTCAAGGTGCGCCTCGAAGTCGGCACGCTCAACGCGCGCCGGCTGCCGCGCAGCGAGATTGCCGCCAATGGCGAGAGTTTCGAGTTCGAGCACAACCTCGACCCGTCCTACACGTTCGAGTCGTTCGTCGAGGGCAAATCCAACCAGCTCGGCAAGGCCGCGGCTGTGCAGGTCGCGAACAATCCGGGGCGGGCCTATAACCCGCTGCTGCTGTACGGCGGCACGGGCCTGGGCAAGACTCATCTGATGCACGCCGCCGGCAACCACATGCGCTCGCACAATGCAGGCATGAAGGTCATGTACCTGCGCTCCGAGCAGTTCGTCAGCGCGATGATCGATTCACTGCGCACCAAGAGCATGGACGACTTCAAGCGCCGCTTCCGCGCGGTCGATGCGCTGCTGATCGACGATATCCAGTTCCTGGCCGGCAAGAACACTTCGCAGGAAGAGTTCTTCCACACGTTCAACGCGCTGTTCGACGGCAAACAGCAGATCATCCTGACCTGCGACCGCTATCCGAAGGAAGTCGATAATCTCGAGCCGCGGCTGAAGTCGCGCCTCGGCTGGGGCCTGTCGGTCGCCATCGACCCGCCGGACTTCGAAACGCGCGCGGCAATCCTGTTGAACAAGGCGGCGTCGCGCCACGTCGAGATTCCGGAGCAGGTGGCGCAACTGATCGCGCGGCGCATGCGCTCGAACGTGCGCGACCTGGAAGGGGCGCTCAACACGCTCGTGGCGCGCGCGAATTTTCTCGGCCAGCCAATCACCGTGGACTTTGCCCAGGAAACGCTGCGTGATCTGCTGACCGTGCACAGCCAGGCGATCACGATTTCGAATATCCAGAAAACAGTGGCGGACTACTATCAGTTGCGCCTGTCGGACCTGTTGTCGATGAACCGCAGCCGCTCGTTGGCGCGACCGCGGCAGATGGCGATGGCGTTGACCAAGGAATTGACCGAACATAGCCTGCCGGAAATCGGCAAGGCGTTCGGGGGCCGTGATCATACGACCGTCATGCACGCCTGTCGGACCGTGCGTGACCTGTGTGCGATCGATGGAAAACTCCGCGCTGATTACGACAAACTACAGCGCGCGCTGACCGGGTAGAATCGCTGGGGATAGCCTGTGGGTAAATCCGGAAGCAAATTCTGTCCACAGGTGCTGCACAGGCAGCGGAGCGAGTTACCCGTGCACGACCATCGGCATATCTGATTGTTTTTAAAGGTTAATTTGTTGTTTATAAGTTACACACAAGACCAGCTACTAAAGCTTTAGGTATTTAACATACTCATTAGTAGCGGTTCCAAACCCACTTGGACTTGACCCTATGCGATTCAGCATTCAGCGCGAAGCCTTACTGAAACCGTTGCAGCAAGTGGTGGGCGTGGTCGAGCGTCGGCAGACGTTGCCGGTGCTGGCGAACCTGCTCGTGTCCGCCGAAGGCGAGCGCGTGACGTTCACCGGCACGGATCTCGAGGTCGAGATGACCGCGGGCACGGCCGCGCAGGATCTCGAACCCGGCGAAACGACGATTCCGGCGCGCAAGCTGTTCGATATCTGTCGCGCCCTGCCGGATGGCAGCAAGATCGAGTTCAAGCAGAGCGGCGATCGTGTCGGCGTACATGCCGGGCGCAGCCGGTTCACTTTGGCGACGCTGCCGGCGAGCGAGTTTCCGGTCATCGACAACATCGAACTGAGCGAACGCATTTCGCTGCCCGAGGCGACGTTGAAGGATCTGATGGACCGGACCGCGTTTGCCATGGCGCATCAGGACGTCCGCTACTACCTCAACGGCTTGTTGCTCGACTTGCGCGAGCACTCGCTGCGCTGCGTGGCGACCGACGGCCATCGTCTTGCGCTGGTCGAGACCGCTCACGCCGCTGGCGTCGGCACGCCGCGTCAGATCATCATTCCGCGCAAGGGCGTTCTGGAACTGCAGGGATTGTTCGAAACCGGCGACGGTACGGTCGATCTCGAATTTGGCCGCAATCATCTGCGTGTGCGCCGTGGCGACGTGACATTCACGTCGAAGCTCATCGATGGACGCTTTCCGGATTACGAGGCGGTGATTCCTATCGGTGCCGACAAGCAGGTGCGCCTGGTCCGCGACCATTTGCGCAGCGCCCTGCAACGCGCCGCGATCCTGTCGAACGAAAAGTATCGCGGCGTGAAGCTCGAGGTCAGTCCGAACAAGTTGCGCATCGTCGCGCACAATCCGGAGCAGGAGGAGGCCGTCGAGGAACTCGAAGCCAAGACCGGCGCAGCGGATCTCGGCGTCGGCTTCAACGTCAATTATCTGCTCGACGCGCTCAATGCGTTGCATGGCGACGACGTGCTGATCTGCCTGCGGGATGCGAACTCGAGTTGCCTGCTGCGCGCGCCGGATAGCGAACAGGCGCGCCATGTCATCATGCCGTTGCGCCTTTGACCGAGGCCGCCACGCACCGGGAAACAGCGCCGGAGACCCGACGCGTCAGGCCAGGCACGCGTGAAACTGATTGAACTGCGCCTTGAGAACTGGCGGAATATCAGCGAAACACGTATCGCCGCCGGTCCGGGCATCAACATGCTCGAGGGCTCGAATGGAGCCGGAAAGACCAGCGTTCTCGAAGCAATTTACCTGCTGTCCCACGGGCGCAGTTTCCGCACGCAGCGCGGTGAATTCCTTGTGCGCCAAGGCATGGGTCAAGCCGTCGTTTTTGGGCAGGTCGAGAGCAACCGCGGTGTCGCTCACCTTGGAATGATGCAGGCGGAGGGGCGCTGGAGCGCGCGCGTCGACGGGCAGCCGGCAAGTACCGTCACCTCCGCTATTGGACATTGCGCGGTCGTGTGCTTCGAGCCCGGGTCGCACGCCCTTATTGCCGGACCCAGCGAGGAGCGACGACGCTTCCTCGATTGGGGTGTGTTCCACGTGGAACAGGATTTCCCTGGCATCTCCCGACGCTTTCGCCGCGCCCTGAAGCAACGCAATGCGCTGCTGCGGAGCAACGCGACCGCCGCTGAGTTGTCGGCCTGGGACGCCGAATTGGCCCCAGCGGCGTTGGCGCTAAATGCGGCACGGCTGCGCTACTTCCGGCGCTTGACCCCAATTCTTCTCGAACGGCTGCAAACACTCCTCCCTGACCTTGGGGAGCCGATCCTGCAGTACCTGCCAGGCTGGAATACCGAGCGCGAACTGGCGCAGGCCTTGGGGGAATCGCATGGGACCGATCGCCAGCGCGGGCATACGAGCCGGGGTCCGCATCGCGCGGATTGGAAGCTCAGTTTCGAACTGGCGCCGCGCCGCGAGCAGTTGTCGCGGGGGCAGGAAAAGCTGTGCGCGATCGCCTGTATGCTGGCCCAGGCACAACTATACGAAGCGGACCACGGCGAATGGCCGATCGTCGTACTCGATGATTTGCCGTCGGAGCTCGATCTCGCCCATCAGCGCACCGTCGTGGAAGTGCTGATCCACGAAACGGTCCAGATTTTCCTGACCAGCACGGAAGTGCCGCGCTGCCTGGTCGATGTCGCGGTGCCGTTCCGTACGTTCCACGTGGAACAGGGCAGGGTCTCAGCCTTGCTATAATTGCGGTTTTACACGGCCGCTGCGCCCGCGTGCGCCGCCCACATACAGCGAGTCGCAATGAACGAAAACCAGCAACCAGCCGACCAGTACGATGCCAGCCGAATCAAGGTCCTCAAGGGCCTGGACGCAGTGCGCAAGCGCCCGGGCATGTACATCGGGGATACCGACGACGGGACCGGCCTGCACCACATGGTATTCGAGGTCGTCGACAACTCGGTCGATGAAGCGCTGGCCGGCTATTGCGATCACATCATCGTGACGATCCATCAGGACGGCTCGGTCAGCGTCGTCGACAACGGGCGCGGCATTCCGGTCGACATGCAGCCGGAGGAGGGA
>DASRTK010000537.1:0-8386 GCA_035655975.1 Rudaea sp. | reverse complement strand
GGTCCAATGGATCGCGGCCGGTGCAATCGACCGGCGAGCCGGCACCCGCCCTGATCGATCTGCCTTGAGATGCGGAAACTATGCCGATGGTTGCATGCGGTCAACGGGCCATCCGTCATGAAGGCGATCGCGCGTTTCATGCAGCCATCGGCCTGCGGTGGGTTGTCGCCGGCGTGATATCGACGCGGGACTCGGGAATTCATGTACTTACGGCTTGCGCGTCGATGTTCGGCTACAGTAACCATGTCCGCCCGCACGTGCTTCTTCATTGAACCGATGAAAGCGTGCCTGCACAGGGCGACGCATCGTTGCCCGAACCCCCTCCGAGAGCTTGCCCCGGACTGCTGCAAACAACCTACTTCGTCCTGGCCGCGCTGTTGATCCTCGCCGGTATCGTCGGCGCGGTCCTGCCGGCACTGCCGGGCGTTCCGCTCGTGTTCGGCGGGATGCTGCTGGCCGCGTGGGCCGACCATTATCAGCACGTAGGTGCGTTGACGCTGGCCCTGCTCGGCAGTCTCTGCGTGATCGCGTTGCTGATCGATTTCGTCGCCGGCGTGATGGGCGCCAAGCGTGTCGGTGCGAGTTCGCGCGCCCTGTGGGGCGCGACGATCGGCACCTTCGCCGGGTTGTTCTTCGGTATTCCCGGATTGCTGCTCGGGCCGTTCGTCGGCGCGGTGATCGGCGAGTTGTCGGCCGGAAGCCAGGTGCACAAGGCGACATCGGTGGGCGTTGGCACGTGGCTCGGATTGTTGTTCGGCACGCTTGCAAAGCTTGCGTTGTGCTTCACGATGCTCGGGATTTTTCTGCTCGCGTTCGTGCTGGGATGAGTGCTCTGGAGAGGACGGTAGCCGGGAAGCGGGAACCGGTAGCCGAAATCAAGAGCGCCCCGCACGCCACGCTTTTGCCCTCCTGTTACCGGCCACCGGCTACTGGTTCCCGCCTTCCTCCGCCAGATGAGCGATCGCAGCAGTCTGCGCTTCGCGATTGGCGTCGTCGAACTGACTGATACTCACGCTTGCAATCGTCGCCGGATCGAGGCAGCGCACGTTGACATCGATCCCGTCTGGATGCGAGCGCGGAACGTAGAACACCTTGATGCCGCAGACCTTGCAGAAGCGATGCTTCGCCGTGCCCGTGTTGAACGTGTATTCGGCCAGCGATTCGACGCCCTGCAGCAGGCGGAAGCGTGATGCCGGCACAATCAAGTGCAGGAATCCGCTCATGCGGCAAATGGAACAATTACACTCGATCGCGTCGATGCGCGCCGGCGCGTCGACTTCGATGCGCACGCGCCCGCAGTGGCAGGCGCCGCGGTGCGTTACGGCTGCGCTCATGCCGCCGGAAGGACGTAGTAGAGCACGGAGAAATATTGCAGGACGCTGCCGCCGAGCACGAACAGGTGCCATACGGCATGGTGGTAGCGCAGGCTGTGCCAGCGATAGAACACGACGCCGAGCGTGTAGCTGACGCCGCCGCCGAACAGCAGCCATAAGCCGGCCGCCGGCAAAGCCGCGACCAGAGGCTTGATCGCGATCAGCCCGACCCAGCCCATGGCGATATACAGCGCAACCATGACGCGGCGAAAGCGCGCGAGCTGGCTCAGTTCGATGAGCGTGCCGACCGCGGCGAGCGACCAGACGATCGCGAACAGGGTCCAGCCCCATACGCCGCGCAAGGCGATCAGGACGAATGGCGTGTAGGTGCCGGCGATCAGCAGGAAGATCGCGAGGTGATCGAAGATGCGCAGCTTGCGCTTGCGCTCGGGCAGCACCGCGCTGTGGTAGAGCGTCGAACTGGTGTACAACATGACCAGCGTGATGCCGTAGATCACGCAGGACGCGACATCGCTCGTGCTGCCACCGCGCGCGATCGCGGCGGAGGTCAGCGCGATCAATCCGGCGATGCTGAGGATAACGCCTACAGCGTGCGTGAGACTGTTCGCCAACTCTTCGCCGAGCGTGTAGCGCACATCGACGGCGTTGGCGGACACGCGCTATCCCTTTGAGCACAGGCCGCGCGGCGCGCGGCTGCGTTGAAGATAACGCGTTTTGTGCAGTGCGGCAATCCGGTCGTTCGGAGCATGAGCGCGGCGTTGTCGCACAGCCCCTGATTCGTTGCGAGAAGCTGGATTGCGGCAGTCGCCTGTAGTGACGAAAAAGAATTTGCCCTTTGTCCACAATGTCGATTCGGCACGCCACAAATGAAAACGGGGCGCCCTCGCGGACGCCCCGGATTCGAAAAACCGTGACTGTTACTTCGCGCGGCTAATCGTGAACTTGCCAAACGAGATGCCGAGGTCGACGCCCTCGCCCGCGCCAGCCAGCGCCAGCGAAACGGTGCCCTTGGTCAGGACCTGCGCGCTACCACCCTTGACCAGCGCTGCATTCGCTTCGCCCTGCGCGTAGTCGCCAAACAGGTCATTGGTGTTCATGACGTCGGAGAACTTGCCCTTGCCGTTGTCGACCCGATACTTGCCGGCCGTAAGTCCGCCGCCGACGGCGACGATGTTGACCGGGTAGCTCTTGCCGTTGTCGCAGGAAATCACGCCGGTGCCCTCGGCATGCTTGTACAGCGCTGCCCAGCCCTTCAGTGAGAAGCGCAGTTCGCAGTCGGCTTTTCCACCCTCTGCACTGGCGTGCGCAGAGTACAGACCGCCGGTCGCGAGCAACGCACCGGCCAACATGAGATTGATCATCGGACGAACTCGCATAACTGCCTCCTGGATGGGATTGTTGAAGCGGTGCGAATGGTCGCAGACCCAACCTGAACGAGGCGCCAATCCGGGTCGCCCAACCCAGTCTGGCAGCTGAATATGGTTATGGATGAGCCGCCGGCAGCGCCGGCGGCGTCGGCTGCGAAGCGCGCTTGATCAGCCAGATCAAACCGACGATCAGCAGTACCGGCAGCAGCAGATGCAACATGGCGAACCCGAGCGCGAACAGCGCCAGTCCGCCAGCGAGGGCGAAGCCGAGACCAAGGCCGGCCACGAGTAATCCGCCCACGCCGATCAGCAAGCCGGCGAACACGCGGAAGAACAAGCCGAGCACGGCGAAGACCAGCACGACCGCGAAAACGCCCGCGCCGACGGCCAACACGACCGGCAGGAATGCGAGCAGCAGTGGCACGCCGGCCAGGACCAGGGCACCGGCGACGAGCATCAGCGGAAACACCAGCAGCAGCTTGAACACGGCAGCCTCCCGGAGGCAAACACCACGGGTCAAACATAGAGTGCGCCTTCGCCGATTGCAAGGCATGTGCGCAAGGTCATTGCTAGTGGCCTGTTACATCCAAAGGGAGACCAGGATCGCGAAGAGATCGGCCGGCAAGACAAGGCGCGAGGAGCTGCCATAGTGGGGCTATGGCGGCGACGAGGCCTCTGTCGGCCATCCATGGCCTACGAGGCACTTGGGCTCCTGCCCGACGCAACGCCGGATTGGCGGTCAAACGCGTCATCCCCGCGGAAGCGGGGATCGAGCGAGCCGGTCTCAATTTGGATGTAACAGGCCACTATGGCCTTGGCGCGTCGCGGGATGGCGTCCTGACGCGCTCGGCGTAAGCTATGCGGCGATACAGGGCGGAGAGCGATCATGGCGAAGTTCGACATTCTGGTGCACTTGCGCAGCCACGAAGGCGAGTCGCATGCCGCGACTGCCGCACTGGCGCTGGCGCGACGGATCGATGCCTATGTCTATGGCCTGTACGTTGCACCGATGGGGTCGGTCGCCTTCAGCACTCCGGAAACCGTCGTGTTCCAAGTCCATGAAGCCGATCATCTTTATGCGGAGGCACTGGCCCAGGGCAGCTGGTGGCGGTCGATGCTCGAACAGAACAAGATCGACGGCGAGTGGCTCGTCGCGCAGGGCGAACCGGTCGAAGCGATCTGCCACGCAGCACGCTGGTGTGATCTGGTCGTCGCCAAGCGGCCGGTGCTCAATCCCGACGCTCCGCTCGGATGGGGAACGGTTTCGCGCACCGTCTTCGGGGCAGGTGTGCCAGTGGTTGTCGTGCCGGAGATGTGCAAGATCGGCGATCTCGGCGCGCGCATCCTGATTGCCTGGAACCACAGCCGAGAAGCGACGCGGGCGATCCGCGGCGCGCTGCCGCTGCTGGCTCACGCCGAGCAGATCGTCGTTCTCGATGGCGCCGAGCAGCAGGGCCTCGTCGGTGCGCGGCACCTCCCGCAACTCGACCTCGCCGGCTTTTTTTCGCGCCACGGAATCGCCGCCGAGTTTCGCGCATTCACCCCGAAGAACGACTACGGCGCCGGAATTCTCGAAGCAGCGCATGCGATGCAGGCCGACCTCATCGTCATGGGCGCGTGGGGCCATTCGAGGATTGCCGAACTCGTGCTCGGCGGAGCGACGCGGCATCTGTTCCAGCACAGCGATCTGCCACTGTTCGTCGCTCACTAGAACCGACGTAGGGTGGGCCTTGGCCCACCGCTTTTCTTGGCGCAGAAAATAAAGGCGGCCGGTGGGCCAAGGCCCACCCTACGCGCTGCTTGTCAGGGCGTCGAAGCCGCAGGCAACCCCAGCTTTTCGCGCAGCGCCGCCTCGACTTTTTCCGGCGCATCGCCGCCGTTGCGCTTGTATACAATATCACCTTTCACGTCCACCAGAAAAAGCCCGGGCGTGCCCTTGACGCCATACAGGGCCGCAATCGGATCGCCGTCGCGCACAAGCGTGAACGTCTGCTTGCGCTCGCGCAGCTCGGCGACCGGGTCGCCGTCTTCGTCCTTGAAATCGATCGCGTAGACGTCGAGCTTGTCCTTGCCGGCGGCGTCGTAGACATGCTGCAGGTAGGGCATCAATGCCTTGCAGTACGGACACCACGTCGCCCAGAACAGCAGGACAGCCGGGCGCTTTAGCGCCTGCGGCTGAAAGTCGATGGCCTCACCATTCGCACCCTTTCCCTGCCAGGCGATCGCCTTGTCTTGCGCCATCGCTGGCGCGACGAAAAGGCATGCCAGGATCACGGACAGCAAACGGATTTTCATACGCCCACCTTGAAGAAACCAGACATCCATGACCGGGCGACCGGAAAAGACCTTACGCAGTCTTCAAACTGTGCCGCCATGGAGCTGACACCAATCATGCGCCATCTTCACCGCCGGGTGCGCTTTTCTGCCGCAACTCGTGATGCGCACTGCATTGGCGTATTTGGGGAGTCTCCGGGATCAGCAGAGGCGAAGTGCCGACGGCAGATCAGCGCTGGCGAAAATTAACGGCGCCCGTCATGCTAGCGGCCTCACGCTGCCAGCAGATGTCCAGACATGAGCGCAACCATCGCGGCTCCGCGCAATTACCGCTACTACGACTTCATCCTCGGCGCGTTCGTCTGCGTGATCCTTTGCTCGAACCTGATCGGGCCGGCCAAGGTCGCCACCGTGAACCTGCCGATAATCGGCGACTTCACGTTCGGCGCCGGCGTCCTGTTCTTCCCGATCTCGTACGTATTCGGCGATATCCTGACCGAGGTCTACGGCTACGCGCGCGCGCGCCGCGTGATCTGGTCCGGGCTGACTGCGCTGATCTTTGCCTCGATCATGGCAACCGTCGTCGTCAAGCTGCCGCCGGCCGCCGGCTGGACCGGCCAGCCCGCCTACGAAAGCATCTTCGGCCAGACGCCGCGCATCGTGCTCGCGTCGATCACGGCGTTTTTCTGCGGCGAGTTCGTCAACTCGTACACATTGGCAAAAATGAAAATCTGGACGAACGGCAATGCGCTGTGGTCGCGCATCATCGGCTCGACGATCGCCGGCGAAGGCGTCGACTCGCTCGTGTTCTATCCGTGCGCGTTCCTCGGCGTCTGGGAAACGCAGCTCGTGATCACGGTGATGATCTCGAACTACATCCTCAAGGTGCTGTGGGAAGTGCTGGCGACGCCGCTGACCTATCGCGTCGTCGCCGCGCTCAAGCGCGCCGAGCACGAGGACTATTTCGACCGGAACACACAGTTCACGCCATTTTCCTTACGCACGTAGGGTGGGCCTTGGCCCACCGGGTTATTCTTGCACCGCCAAAGAGCCGGTGGGCCGAGGCCCACCCTACGTCTTCCATCCATCTGTGCAGGGGGAGCACCGATGCGCATCCTGACAATACTGTCGTTGCTGTTGGCGCTGGCCGGCTGTGTTCCCGAGCGGCCGGTGACAACAGCGGCGATGACGGTCGCCGCGAACGACAATCGCGCGGTCGCCGCGAATGACAACCGCGCACCGGCCGGTACGCTGCACGGCGGGATCCTGAGTCTCTCGCTGGATGTCACCGAAGGGACCTGGCAGCCCGATCGCGCGCTGCCGGCGCTGAAGATTCTCGCCTTCGCCGAGACCGGAAAAACGGCGACGACGCCGGGGCCACTGATACGTGTCGCGCGCGGTACCGAGGTTCGCGTGCGCATCACGAACCGGCTCGGCGAAACCGTCTGGATGCACGGACTGCATGACCGGCCCGGACAGGTCGAAGCGTTGCAGGTCGATGCGCATGCGACCGTCGAAGCGCACTTTCGCGCCGACACGCCGGGAAGCTACTACTACTTCGGCTCGCTGCACGATCCGGCGCCCGACGCCCGCGAGGACCGCGACAGCGAATTGCATGGTGCATTGATCGTCGATGCCGGCAAGATCGTGGACGACGACCGCGTGTTCGTCATCTCGTTCCACCTCGATGCAGGCAAGGACGGCCCGGCATACTGGACGATCAACGGCGCTTCCTGGCCCGACACCGAGCGGCTGACCTACACGGTCGGCGATCGCGTGCGCTGGCGCTGGATCAACCCGACCACGCACCGCCATCCGATGCATCTGCACGGCCACTACTTCACCGTGACCAGCAGCGGCGACAACTGGCGCGATCGCACGATCGCTCCGGACGGACGCCGGCTCGCCGTCACGCAGGTGCTGGATGCCGGCGAAACGATGGCGCTCGAGTGGTCGCCGCAGAGTCCAGGCAACTGGCTGTTCCACTGCCACATCGCGTTCCACGTCATGCCCGAGAACCGGCTCACCGACGCGACGCAGTGGTACGACGATTACGCCGAGTTGCCGCACGACCAGCACATGGCCGGTCTCGTGCTCGGCATGCGCGTACTGCCGGCAAAGACAGCGGCGGCGGCGGCGCAAACACCACAAGCGCCGAGACGGATCGAACTGCACATCAGCGACCGCAGCGGCGCTGCGTATTCCCAGCAAGGCATGCCGACGTTGAAGATCCCGCGTCTCGGCTACGCGGTGGATGGCGGGCCGATCAGCGCGCCCGGTGCGGTGCTGATCCTCGAACGCGGCCAGCCGGTCGAAATCACGATCGTCAACCAGATCGCGCACGCGAGCGCGGTGCACTGGCACGGGATCGAGCTCGACAGCTACTACGATGGCGTTCCGCACTGGGGCGGCGATTCAAGCCGCACGACGCCATTGATCGGCCCGGGCGAAACGTTCACGGCGCGCTTCGCGCCGCCGCGCGCCGGCACATTCATGTACCACACGCATTTCAACGATTTCTTCCAACTCGTCGGCGGCCTTTATGGCGCGCTGATCGTCGTCGATCCGGGCAAGCCCTTCGATGCGGGGACCGATCATGCGTATGTCATCAGCATGGACGGGCCAGACGACCTGCACGATGCGGCGTTGCTCAACGGCGTCGCCGAATTACCGGCTGTAGCGTGGCATGTCGGCCAGCGTCAGCGCCTGCGCCTGATCGGCATTGCGCCGGTGGCAACCGCGCGCGTTCGGCTCATGCGCGAGCAGACACCGATTGCCTGGCGCGCACTGGCGAAGGACGGCGCCGACCTGCCGGCGGCGCTGGCGACGCCGGGGATTGCCGATCAGGCGGTCTCCCCGGGCGAAACCTACGACTTCGAAGTCGTGCCGGATGCGCCCGGCATCCTGCGCCTCGAGGCCGCAATGGTCGGCAGTGCCGGCGCGCGCGCCGGTCACACGATCAACGTCCTGCCGTGACGAGGTGCGCCTAGTCCAGCGCGTAACCGAACTGCTGGCGGAACTGGTCGGCGAATTCGTCGTACGTGAAGCGCTGGTTCTGCGTGCCCGGGTGCTCGACCTTGAGCGCCCCCATCAGCGAAGCCATGCGTCCGCAGGTGCTCAGATCCATGTCGCGCATCAGGCCGTATATCAAGCCGGCGCGATAGGCGTCGCCGCAACCGGTTGGATCGGACACGCGCCGTTCGTGCGCCGGCGGAATGTTGAGCGTTTCTTTCTGCGTATTGATCTGGGAGCCCTTCGGCCCGCGCGTGACGATATACGCCTTGACGCGCTCCTTGATCTGGTTTTCGTCCCATTCCGTGCGCTGCTGCAACAGGTTCGACTCGTAGTCGTTGACCGTGACGTACTGCGCCTGCTCGATGAACGCGCGCAATTCCGCGCCGTTGAACAGCG
>DASRTK010000536.1:0-5631 GCA_035655975.1 Rudaea sp. | reverse complement strand
GATCTCCGGCGCCGTCGTCGCGATCGCGGTCGTGCTGATGGCGGTGTTCATCCCGAGCGCGATGCAGACCGGCAGCGTCGGCGCGATCTACCGACAGTTTGCGCTGACGATCGCGCTGTCGACGGCATTCTCGGCGTTCCTCGCGCTGATCTTCACGCCGGCGTTGTGCGCGACGATCATCAAGCCGGGCCATGTCGAGAGCCACAACTTCGTCTTCCGCAACTTCAACCGCCTGTTCGACTGGTCGCGCAACACCTACACCGGCCACATTCGCGGCGCGATCCGCCACATGCCGACCTGGATGGGCGCGTTCGCCGTCGTCCTCGCGCTGTGCGCCTTTCTGTTCGTGAAGCTGCCGACGAGTTTCGTTCCGGAAGAAGACCAGGGCTACGCGCTGGCGATCGTGACGTTGCCGGCCGGCGCGACGATTGCGCGCACCAACAAGGTCATGGACCAGGTCACCGAGATCATCGGCAAAAGCCCGGAAGTCGAGGGCGTCTTCGCGATCAGCGGTTTCAGTTTCGTCGGCAGCGGCGAGAACGTCGGCATGGCGTTCATACGCCTCAAACCGTGGGGCGAGCGCGCGCGCACGGCGCCGCAGCTGATCCAGCAGTTCCAGGGCCAGCTGTTCGGCGGCATCCGCGACGGCATGGCGTTCGTCGTCAACCTGCCGACGATCCGCGGCCTCGGCCGCTTCGGCGGCTTCGACCTGTACCTCGAGGACCGCGCCGGCCAGGGCCACGATGCGCTGATCAATGCGCGCAACATCCTGGTCGGCAAGGCCGCCGAGAGGAAGGAAACGCTGGTCGGCGTGCGCCCGAACGGCCTCGAGGACACGCCGCAACTGGCGATGACCGTCGACCGCGTCCAGGCGCAGTCGATGGGCCTGTCGCTGACGGACGTCTATACGGCCATCCAGCTGATGCTGGCGCCGGTCTACGCGAACGATTTCATCTATGGCGGCCGCGTGCTGCGCGTGAATGTGCAGGCCGATGCGCAGTTCCGCGGCACGCCGGATGCGTTGAGCCACTTCTACGTGCCGGGCCGGACCGCTGTCGCGACGGCGACGACCGCAGCATCGCCGGCCGGACTGGCGCCGATGATTCCAATCTCCAATGTCGTGCAGACGAAGTGGACGACCGGCTCGCCGAGCCTGGTGCGCTACAACGGCTACGAGGCGATCGACATCGTCGGTGGTCAGGCGCCCGGCAAGAGCACCGGCGAGGCGATGACCGCGATGCAGGACATCATCACGCACGACCTGCCGCCCGGCTTCGGCTTCGACTGGACCGGGCAATCGCTGCAGGAAATCCTGGCCGGGAGCCAGGCGCCGCTGCTGTTCGCGTTCTCGATCCTGGTCGTTTTCCTGTGCCTGGCCGCGCTGTACGAAAGCTGGTCGGTGCCGTTCGCCGTGCTGCTGGTCGTGCCGCTCGGCGTGACCGGTGCGCTGGTCCTGACCTGGCTGCGCCATTTCGGCGACGCCAACATCGCCAACGACGTGTACTTCAAGATCGGACTGCTGACGATCATCGGCCTGGCCGCGAAGAACGCGATCCTGATCGTCGAATTCGCCGTTGCCGAGCAACGCGCCGGCCGCAAGCTCGGCACTGCCGTGGTCGACGCCGCGCGCCTGCGCCTGCGCCCGATCCTGATGACGTCGTTCGCCTTCATCCTCGGCGTGCTGCCGCTCGCGATCTCGACCGGCGCCGGCGCCAACGCCCGCCACGCGATCGGCACCGGCGTCATTGGCGGCATGCTGTTCGCGACGTTCCTCGGCGTGCTGCTGATCCCGGTGTTCTACGTGTTCGTGCGGCGGTTGCTGGGCGACAAGCTCGAATCGGCGGAGCAGACACTGGAAGCGACGAAGGATCCGTTGAAGCACGAGTGAGAGCGGAGGGCTGAAGGGCTAATGGCTGAGGGCTGAGGGCTGGAGGAGCGTATTCACACCCAGCTCGTCATTCCGGCGAAAGCCGGAATCCAGTTCCTTGCTCTTACATTCATGCGCCACGCGGAACAAAAAAAGGCGCTGGATTCCGGCTTTCGCCGGAATGACGAAACAATAGGCACCACATGTGCTTTGGCGCTACCAAGCCCTCGCCCTCAGCTACAATGCGTCCCCCAGAACGCCGCCACGCCGGCGCCCAAAAAAGACGGGAGATTCCCCATGTCCGAACTGACCCTCACGCCGCCCAGCGGCGGCGCCAAGATCTCGATCGCGAACGGCAAGCTGACCGTTCCGAACAATCCGATCATCCCGTTCATCGAAGGCGATGGCACCGGCCGCGACATCTGGCGCGCCTCGGTGCGCGTGTTCGACGCGGCGGTCGAAAAAGTATACAAAGGCCAGCGCAAGATCCACTGGATGGAAGTCTATGCCGGTGAGAAATCCTTCAAGCAGTTCAACTCCTGGCTGCCGGATGCGACCGTCACGGCCTGCCGCGACTACCTGGTCTCGATCAAGGGGCCGCTGACCACGCCGATCGGCGGCGGCATCCGCTCGCTCAACGTCGCGTTGCGCCAGATGCTCGACCTGTACGTCTGCCTGCGCCCGGTGCGCTGGTTCAAGGGCGTGCCCTCGCCGGTCAAGCACCCGGAAAAAGTCGAGATGGTGATCTTTCGCGAGAATTGCGAAGACATCTACGCCGGCATCGAATTCGAGCAGGGCAGCGAGGCGAACAAGAAGTTCCTCGAGTTGTTCAAGGCGAACTTCCCGAAGGAATACGCCAAGATCCGTTTCCCCGAGTCCTCGGGCATTGGCGTCAAGCCCGTGTCGAAGGACGGTTCCGAGCGCCTGATCCGCTCCGCGATCGAATATGCGATCGCGAATGGGCAAAAGTCGGTGACGCTCGTGCACAAGGGCAACATCATGAAGTTCACCGAAGGCGCGTTCCGCAACTGGGGCTACGCCCTGGCCGAGCGCGAATTCGGCGACAAGGTCTACACCTGGGAGCAGTGGGAGAAGACCAAGGCCGCGAGCGGCGAAGCCGCTGCGAACGCGGAGCAGAAAGCCGCATTGGCCAGCGGCCGGATCCTGATCAAGGATGCAATCGCCGACATCACGCTGCAGCAGGTGCTGACGCGGCCGGAAGAATTCGACGTGATCGCCACGCTGAACCTCAATGGCGATTATCTGTCCGACGCACTCGCCGCGCAGGTCGGCGGCATCGGCATCGCGCCGGGCGGCAACATCAACTACCTGACCGGACACGCCGTATTCGAGGCCACGCACGGCACGGCGCCGAAGTACGCCGACCTCGACAAGGTCAATCCCGGTTCGGTGATCCTGTCCGGCGAAATGATGCTGCGCTACATGGGCTGGACCGAAGCCGCCGATGCACTGATCCGCGCGATGGACACCGCGATCGGCAACAAGCTCGTGACCTACGACTTCGCGCGCCTGATGGAAGGGGCGAAAGAGGTCAAATGCTCGGAGTTCGCCGACGAGTTGATCAAAGCTATCTGATCAGGCGATCTGATCGCGCCGTCAGGAGCGAAGCGACTCGGCAACGACGATCGACGCGAAGAACACGATAAACGCGAAGCGAACGAAAATTGGCAGGAATGCCTTCATTGTCTGATGCGACACGACGGCGGCGGGAAGCCGGCGCCAGGGCGCAAGAAGGACCATGAGAGCAGACGATCGAATCACCGAGGCCACGAAGAACACGAAGGGAGCGAAAAACTCAGGTAACGTTTCCCAACGTGTTCCCTGGTATTGCCAGCGAGCAGCCCTGAGGGGGAGGCACAAGGCATAACGCTCGACCGGACAAGCCGGGAATGCCACTTCCTTCGTGTTCTGCGTGGCCTCGGTGATCGATTCTTTCTCTAAGTCCTTACAAACTGCCCCGGGGTTCACCGGTAAGCCGCGATTTGCGGATGCGGCGGCTTGCGTACCATGTCGTTCGAGCATGTGCGTTTGGCGTCCGTCTTGGTTACCGACTCGGCCTGAGTCCGTGCGACCTCCTTGCCGAGGTAACCGCCATTGAACAACTGGCCGTGTGCCAGTTGCTGCAGGTTCTTCCAGAAATCAGTCATGTGCAGACCCTCTGCGGTTTGATGGAAGGAGAAGATAGGCTTGTAGCCACGGGTAAAAAAGCGATACTTTTGCAACCCAAAGTTGAATTCCGTTCAACACGGATGCAAGCCGATGAGCCGCCCGCCTTTGCACGCCCTGCAGGCTTTCGTCGCGATCGCGCGGACTCGGAACCTCACGCGCGCGGCGACCCAACTCAACCTCACGGTCAGCGCGCTGAGCCACCAGATGCGCGCGCTCGAAGAGCGCATGAATCAGCGCCTGCTGTTGCGCGGACCTCGCGGGGTCACGCTGACGGCGCAGGGCGAACGCCTGCTCGAGGACATCGCACCGCATGTCGAAGGCATCGAGCGGGTGTTCGCGCGCTTGCGCGAACGCAATGAGAACGCGCTGACGATCAGCGCGCTGCCGTCGTTTTCTTCGAGCTGGCTGATGCCGCGGCTACCGGGTTTCATGGCGCAGCATCCGGGTCTGGAGTTCAACCTGCAGACCGGCGTAGCGCTGGTCGACTTCGAGCGCGAGCCGGTCGACGCGGCAATGCGCCTGGGCGCTGGCCAATGGCCGGGACTCACAGCGGAGCTTCTGTTCCAGGAATGGATCGTGCCGATGGCCAGTCCAAAACTGCTCGGCCGCCGGCGCCGGCCCAAACCCGACGAAATGGGCGACTGGCCGCTGATCGGCGAGTCCGACGACGACAACCGGCGCTGGCGGCGCTGGTTCGCGCAGTATGGCGGCACGTTGCCGAAGCGCTACGCCGCGAGCTTCACCGACGCCGAACTGCTGCATAAGGCGGCAGCCGAGGGAATCGGCATCGTGCTCGGCCGCCTGATCCTGGCCAAGCCGCTGATCGACAATGGCAGCCTCGTCGTGTTGACCGACCAGCGCATGCCGGCCGACTACAGCCATTACCTGGTCTATCCGCAGCGCTCGGCGGACCACCCGCCTCTGCTCGCGTTCAGGGCGTGGCTGTTGCCGGAGATACGCAAGTATGTGAGCGCCGAGCGCGGGCGCGCGCGCCGCGCTAGACTGGAATGAGCCAATCGAGTCGAAATCCAACAGAGTCGTCATTCAACAGAGTCGTCATTCAACAGAGTGGTCATTCAACAGAGTCGTCATTCCCGCGAAAGCGGGAATCCACTTTGCTCTTGACCCAGCCAGGTCAAGATGGATTCCCGCTTTCGCGGGAATGACGGAAGTTATCGAGTTCGGGTTCGAATCGCTCCGTTATCCTCTTTCAAGGCAAGTCACGCCATGAACGCCGCGACGACTCCCACGCGCACCGAAATCGACCGCGCCCTCGTCGACGTCTGTGCGCGCGAACTGCGCGCCGGCTTCGCCGACTACCACGCGCGCTTTTCCGCGATTACCAAGCGCGCGCAGCGCCGGTTCGAGACGCGCGACTGGGAAGGCGCGCAGAACGACACGAGCGAGCGCATCAAGCTGTATGACGACTGCATCGGCGAAATGGTCGAGCGCATCGAACGCATGCTCGGCGCGGCGCCGAGCGATCGCGCGTTCTGGGGTGCGGTGCGCGACACCTACGCGGCGACGATTGCCGGACTGCTCGACCAGGAGTTGTACAAGACCTGGTTCAACAC
>DASRTK010000535.1:0-2304 GCA_035655975.1 Rudaea sp. | reverse complement strand
TTCGTGCCAGGGGCCTGGCGGCTCCTGCTGTGCGGCCTTCAGCGCCGCCTTGGCGTCGCCGCGCAGGATCTCGATGATCGTCAGCACTTCGTGTGCGGCAGTGCCGGTCGGTTGCAGGGCAATCGCCTTGAGGATTGCCTGCTTGGCTTCATCCTGATGGCCGGTCGCCAACAGGTAGTTTGCGAGGAAAGTGTGCCAGCGTGCGTTCAGCGGATCGGTCGCGAGCGCCTGACCGGTCAGGTCGATCGCCTTTTCCGGCTGGCCGAGCGCCGCCAGCAACTCGCCGAGGTTGAACTTCGCCTTGCCTTCGTTTGGCGCGAGTTCGAGAGCGCGGCGGTATTCGCGTTCGGCGCCGGTCCAGTCGAAATCGGCAGTCAGGTGCACGAAGCCGAGCGCCCCGTGGGCTGCCGCAGAGTCGGGGGCAAGCGTGAGCGCCTTGTTGGCAGCCTCGCGTGCCTGCGCATACATGCCCTGTGCCGGCGCGCCTTCGAGGTAGCGCGCCGCCAAAGTGGTTGCCGCCTGCGACAACTCGGCCCATGCCAGCGCGTAGTCAGGATCGAGGCGGGCCGCCGCCGTGAACTGCACAATCCCTTCGCGGCTATCCACCTCGGTGACGCGTGCAACGTAAAACTTGCCCTGCAGGAACGCGGTGTATGCATCGAGATTGCCGCTTGGCGGGCGATCGCTTTGCGCCGGCGCGCCGCTGCCGGTCAGCAGCCTGGCCTTGAGCGCACTGGCGACCTGCTTGGTGATGTCGTCCTGCAGCGCGAACAGGTCCTTGTACGGCCGGTCGTAGCGCTCGGACCACAGCGTGCGTCCGTTCGCCGCGTTGATCAGTTCGGCGCTGACGCGCACGACATCGCCGACATGTTGCACGCTGCCCTCGAGCAGCGTGGCCACGCCAAGTTTTTCGCCGATCGTCCTGCTGTCGTCCTTGCTGTCGCGGAACTGGAACGAGGAATTGCGGCCGATCACGGTCAGGCCTCCAAACTGCGACAGCGCGATGATGAGATTTTCCGACAGTCCGTCGGAGAAGAACTGCTCGTCCTTGGTGCCGCTCGCGTTGGCCAGCGGCAGCACCGCTATGGACTTGTCGTTGACCGCAGGCGCCGCGGGCGCAGTCGCCTGCTTTGCGGCTTCCTCGTGCGCGGACGAAACCAGAGCCGCCTCGCGCTTCGGTGTCAGCACGAACTTGTCGAATCCGAAATAGACCAGCGCAAGCACGAGCACCGCGATGATCATGTGATTCATGCGCTGCCCGGTGTCGGACATGATCGACTGCTCGGCCGGCACCTGACCTTCGCGCCGCAGCCCTTCCGGCGTGAGTTCGAACACCCAGCTGAAGATCAGCGCCGGCACGAACCCGAGCGCGAGCAGGAACAGGAGTGTGCGCGGGATCCACGCGGGCGCGTCGAGCATCGGCAGCACGGTGCCCGATATCTGGATGATCAGCCACGCGGCGACCACGTAAAGGCCGGCCATGCGAAACACATTGCGGCGGCGCAATTCGTGGAAAAATCCACCTCGATTCTGCATGCAACCCTTCCCCTGCTTCACCACGCGCACCGGAAGCGCGCGGCAAGCCCGATGGTAGCCGAAAGGTCAGGTTTTTGATAACGCGGAATATGCCAAATCGGCGTGAATCGGCTCGCCGGCATTGGTAAACCCTTGGGCGATCCCTCCCGCGCCGTTACAATTCAGCATCCCCAACCCCCATCAGGCCCGTTTGGTCGCGCATCCGTCCGGGCCCAGGCAAGCCTCACCCATGGAAAAAACTTTCGATCCGAAGTCCCTCGAGGCGAAGTGGTACGCCCAGTGGGAAGCCAGCGGCCTGTTCGCCCCGAGCGGCGACGGCGAGCCGTACTGCATCCTGCTGCCGCCGCCGAACGTGACCGGCACGCTGCACATGGGCCATGCGTTCCAGATGACGATCATGGATGCGCTGATCCGCTACCAGCGCATGCACGGGCGGCGCACGCTGTGGCAGGGCGGCACCGATCACGCCGGCATCGCGACGCAGAAGATCGTCGAGAACCAGCTCGCCGCGCAGGGCCAGACCCGCCACGACCTCGGCCGCGAGAAATTCATCGAACGCGTCTGGGAATGGAAGGCCGAGTCGGGCTCGACGATCACCAGCCAGATGCGTCGCCTCGGCGCGTCGATGGACTGGTCGCGCGAGCGCTTCACGATGGACGATGGCCTGTCGGCCGCCGTGCGCAAGGTCTTCGTGCAATGGTATAGAGATGGACTTCTATACCGCGGCAAGCGCCTCGTGCACTGGGACCCGGTGCTGATGACGGCGGT
>DASRTK010000534.1:0-3780 GCA_035655975.1 Rudaea sp. | reverse complement strand
AAGGCTCATGCAATTGCTGCTGCGCTACAGGCGCACCTTCTCCCTTCTCCCTTCTCCCTTCTCCCCTCTCCCGCTACTTCTTCCCCACCTGATCAAGCATGAACGCAAATTCTTCCGCGACCTCACGGTAGCGCCGGAAGCGCCCGGACTTGCCGCCATGGCCGGCATCCATGTTGACCTTGAGCAGCAGCACATTCTTGTCGGTCTTGAGCGTGCGCAACTTGGCCACCCATTTGGCGGGCTCGTAGTACTGCACCTGGGAGTCCCATAGCCCGGTCGTGACGAGCAGCGCCGGATAGGCCTGCGCCGACACGTTGTCGTACGGCGAATACGACGCCATGTAGTTGTAGTAGACGGTTTCTTTCGGGTTGCCCCACTCGTCGAATTCGTTCGTCGTCAGAGGAATGCTCTCGTCGAGCATCGTCGTGACGACGTCGACGAACGGCACGTGCGCAGCGATTGCACGGTAGTCCTGCGGCGCCATGTTCGTGATCGCGCCCATCAGCAGTCCGCCGGCGCTGCCGCCTTCGGCGACGACCTTGTCCTTGGCCGCGTAGCCGTACTTGACCAGGTATTCGGTCACGTCGATGAAATCGGTGAACGTGTTCTTCTTCTTCAGCAGCTTGCCGTTCTCGTACCAGTCGCGCCCCATCTCCTCGCCGCCGCGCACGTGCGCGATCGCATAGACGAATCCACGGTCGATCAGCGAGAAGCGCGGCGTCGAGAAGCGCGGATCGCTCGATGCGCCGTACGAACCGTAGCCGTACTGGTACAGCGGCGCGGTGCCGTCGCGCTTGAAATCCTTGCGATACGCGAGCGACACCGGCACCCACGTGCCATCGCGCGCCTGGGCCCAGATCCGCTCGGCAACATAGTTCGCCGGATCGTAGCCACCGAGGACCGGATCGCGCTTCTTCAACTCGCGCTTGCCGGTCGTCATGTCGAGGTCATAGACCGTGTTCGGCGTGATCAGCGACGTATAGGTGTAACGCAGCGTGTCGGTGTCCTGTTCGCGGTTCTCGCCGATGGCCGCGGTGTAGTCGGTGTCGTCGGGCTTGATGAACGTTTCGCTGCCGCCCTTCCAGGGTTTGATGCGCACGCGCTGCAGGCCGTCGCTGTGCTCCTCGATCGCGAGAAAATTCCTGAACGGCATGACCTGACCGATCAGCACGTCCTTGCGCGTGGGCACGAATTCGTTCCAGCCTTTCTTGTCGCCGACGCGCGCGTCGTCGACCTGCATGACGCGAAAATTCTTCGCATTCCAGTTGGTTCGGATCACCCAGCGCTGGCCGATATGCTCGGCGTGATACTCGAAGTCGTGTTCGCGCGGCGTCAGCACCTTGAACTTTGCCTTCGGCTGCGCTGCCGGGATGAAGCGAACCTCGCTCGACAGCGTGCTCTGCTCGTCGATCACGATGTATTTGTCGTCACCGCTGCGGCTCACGCCCATGTAGTAACTGTGGTCGAGTTCCTCATAGACGACCGGGTCGTTCTTCACGCCGCTGCCGAGCACATGCTTGCGCACCCGAATGCCCAGCAATGTGATCGGATCGTTCTCGACATAGAACAGCGTCTTGTTGTCGTCGGCCCAGGCCATCGCGGCCGGCGTGTTTTCGATCTGGTCCGGCAGCACCTTGCCGCTGGCCAGATCCTTGACGTGGATCGTGAACTGGCGCCGCCCGACGGTATCCTCCGCGTAGGCGAGCAACTGTTCGTTCGGACTGATTTCCTGGCCGCCGACCTGGTAGAAATCGTGGCCTTGCGCGTTCGCGTTGCCATCGATCATGACCTGCTCGGGAGCTTCGGTGCTGCCTTTGCGCCGCGCGTAGACCGGATATTCCTGGCCCTGCTCGTAGCGCGTGTAATAGAAATACTGCTTGTATTTCGCCGGGACGGTCGAGTCATCCTGCTTGATGCGGCCGATGATCTCCTTGTACAGCGTTTCCTCGAGATCCTTCGTGTGCGCGGTCATCTGTGCGTAATACGCGTTCTCGGTCTTCAGATAATTGAGCACCTCGGGCCGCGTGCGCGTGTCATCGCGCAACCAGTAATAGTTGTCGATGCGCACCCCGTTGGCCGATTGCACCTCGAACGGATGCACCGACGCGACCGGCGGTTGGGGACCGGGCGGCGGAGGTGGCGGCAACTCTTGCTGCTCGGCGCAGGCGGCGAGCAGAACAGCCAGCGAGGCCAGCAGCAGTGCGTTGGGTTTCAGAGTTGAGGGAATCATCGACCGGGGTCCGTGCGGGGTTGCGATGGTAGCAAGGAGAAGGGAGGAGGGGCGAGGGGCGAAGGAGAGTGTTGAGAGCAGCATGATCGAGCAAAGACAAAGGGCGAGCGACATTGCGCGGCCAGGGCCAGCGAACGCCGGAACCTTCAGCCCGCTTCCCTCGCCCCTCGCCCCTCACCCCTCGTCCCTAGTTCCTTCTGATACCGCCACGCGTCGCCGCCGTCCTCGTAATAGCCCGATCGCTCGGCGAACTGCACGTAACCGCACCGTTCGTAGAGCCGCATTGCAGCGGGATTGCCCTGATGGACTTCCAGGCGCATGCGCCTGGCGCCGCGGCGGCGCGCCGCGCGTTCGATCGCGGCCAGCAGCGCCTCGCCGACCCCACGGCCGCGCGCGCCATGGGCGACCGCGATCGAGTACAGCCGCGCCAAGTCGCTTTCGCGCCGGAAAAACACCAGCGCGGTGCCGAGCAGGCCGGATTCGTCGACTGCCACGAGCACCAGCGCGGTCGGGCTGACGAGATGCTGACGGTATTGCCGCGGCGACAGATGGTCGGTCGTGAACGCGCTGCTCTCCAGCGCGAGCAACGCGGGGAGATCCGTGGACGTGGCGCGGCGGATGCGGAACGCGGCGGTCATGAGGACAGTGCTGAAAGACCCAGCCTAGACCAGCGGCTGACGCCGCGCAATGCTGAATCCGCGCCAACTTCTTCAGGGTTGCATGCCCCGCGTGCTATGTCACACTAGCGCCCCCGAGCGCCGACCAATGCCCTGCCGCCTCATGTCCGAACCGCCAGAGTTGCGCAAAAATATACTTTTTCTGGCTGAACCCGCATGAGCAAGCTCGTCATCGTCGTGGAGA
The DNA here is from genome assembly GCA_035655975.1 of Rudaea sp. Lineage (GTDB taxonomy): Bacteria > Pseudomonadota > Gammaproteobacteria > Xanthomonadales > Rhodanobacteraceae > Rudaea. Next base: position 689 of record DASRTK010000534.1, on the reverse strand, counting down.
AGGCTTCGGACTGGGGTTCGTACTATCCGTCCGACAATGTCGTCGCCGCGCAGGATTACCTCAAGGAAACGATCGGCACCGAGGACGAGCGCGTGCAGGTCATCAACCTGTGCCGCAGCTACAAGTACCTGGGCATCGGCTATTACGTCTCGCTGCTGGCCGAGGCGCGCGGCCACAAGGTGATTCCGTCGGTGCGCACGATCAACGACCTGCGCAAGCGCGCGCTGTACGGCCTGGACATCGAAGACCTCAACCAGAAGCTGATCCGCTTCCTGCCCGAAGGCGGCCGCGACACGACCGACTTCGGTATATTGTTATACTTCGGCGAGACCAGCTACGCGACGCTGTCGGACCTCGGCCGCCAGGTATTCGAAACATTTCCGTGCCCGATCCTGCGGCTGGAATTCGAACGCGACAAGGTCTGGCAGATCAGCGCGATCAAGCCGTCGAGCCTGCACACGCTGGCCGATCCGCAGGAGGACTCGTTCGCGCAGGCGCTGGAAAAGTTTTCGAAGAAGATGTGGCGCAAGCCGCGCACGCGCAAGAAGTTCCGCTACGACATCGCGATGCTGGCCGATCCGGCCGAGCCGATGGCGCCGTCGAACAAGCGCGCGCTGAAGCAGTTCATCGAGGCCGGCAAGGAAATCGGCATCGAAGTCGAGACCGTCACGAAGAACGACTACTCGCGC
>DASRTK010000533.1:0-5599 GCA_035655975.1 Rudaea sp. | reverse complement strand
GACAAAGCGCGCGTGGCACCGCTGGTCGCAGCAATCGAGGCGAAAGGCTGGTCGGTCTGGTGGGATCCGGAGATCACGCCCGGACAGCAGTTCGACGACCAGATCGAGGCGGAGATCGACGCGGCCAAGGCCGTGCTGGTGATCTGGACCCCGACCTCGGTGGCCTCGCGCTGGGTGCGTGGCGAAGCGCGCGAAGCAGCCGAGCGGGGCATCCTAGTTCCGGTGCGACTCGATCAGGCGCGCCTGCCGATGGACGTGCGCGCGATCCATACGACCGATATCGACGGCTGGGGCGACGACGCGAACAGCCCGCAGGCGCAGGAATTCCTGCGGGCGCTGGCCGCGATGATCGTGCGCACGCAGGCGGCGAAATCCACAAAGGCGGGTGGCGGCGCAACGGCAGGGCCGGAAAAGCAACCCGCGCGCTTCACGGTCTGCGTGCTTCCGTTCGCCAACATGAGCGGCGACCAGGAGCAGGAATATTTCAGCGACGGCATCACCGAGGACATCATCACCGACCTCAGCAAGGTTTCGGCGCTGGCGGTGATCTCGCGCAACAGCGCCTTCATGTACAAGGACAAGCACGTTGACGTGCCGAAAGTCGCTCGCGAACTCAAGGCGAGCCACGTGCTGGAAGGCAGCGTGCGCAAGGCCGGCGGCCGCTTGCGCATCAGCGCTCAGCTGATCGATGGCGCAACCAACAACCACATCTGGGCCGAACGCTACGATCGCGACACCACCGACATTTTCGCGATCCAGGACGAGATCTCCGCAGCGATCGTGAAAGCACTGAAACTCAGCCTGCTGCCGGAAGAGAAGAAGGCGATCGAGCGGCGCGGGACCGACAATGCCGAGGCCCACGATCTCTACCTGATGGCCCGGCAGGCCTATATCACCGGCCAGGAATCTGATGTTCGGGGTGCGCAGGCGATCATCCGGCTTGCTGCGCGTGCCACCGAAATCGATCCGCGTTACGCCGAAGCCTGGGCCCTGATGGCCATCGGCCATAGCAAGTTGCGCACTGCACAGGGCGGCAACTCGCGTGACGGCCTGGCGGCCGTGGAACGCGCGTTGACGCTGGACCAGAGCCTGGCCGAGGCGCATGCGGTCAAGGCGCAAATCCTGCTGCAGGACGGCGACGCCGACGCTGCAGCCGCGGAGGTCGCCACTGCACTCGCGCTGGATTCGGAGTCCTACGAAGTCAACCGCTCTGCCGGACGACTGAGCTATCAACTGCATCGCCACGAAGATGCCATTCGCTTCTATGAGAAGGCCACGAAATTGATGGAGGCCGACATCAACTCCGCGTCCATGCTGACCAGTTGTTACACCGCCCTGGGCGATGTCGCCGGTATGACACGCGCGGCGCAGCAGGCCCTCAAGCGTGCCGAGAGTGTGCTGGCCCGTGAACCGAACAATTCGTTGGTCACCGGTTACAGCGCCTATGCACTGGCTGCACTGGGGGAGGGCGAGCGGGCCAAGGCGCGTATGAATCGCGCGCTCCTGATCGACCCGGACAACTTCAACATGCGTTATAACTTTGCGTGCGCGATCAGCGTTTATCTGCGGGACAAGGAGGCCGCCCTGGATATGGTCGGTCCCCTGTTCGAAACGATCAATGATTCGTTCCTGCCCTACGTAAAAGCCGATCCGGATCTCGAGTTCCTGCGTGACGATCCACGCTTCCAGGCCATGGTTTCTGCCGCCGAGTTGCGACTCGCTGCTGCGGGCAGTGTTTAGCGCAAACGTGGTCGGAGAAAAGCGCGTCGCTCAGGCTGCCGTGGCGACGACATGTTCCGTGATCGAGCGTATTGCGCGGGCGACGCGCATGCGCGCTCCATCCTCGCTGCTGCCGGTGTGCGCCGCGATCTCGCCGAAGCTCAGGCCGCCTTCGATGCGCAGCGCCAAATGCCGGCGCTGGCAGCTGTTGAGCCGGCGCAGGGCGGCCAGGTAAGTGCATTCGCGTTCGCGGCCGAGCACGTGCTCGAGCACGAGGTCACCGCATGACATCTGGGTTTCATCGAATTCGACCGACTCGCCGCGCCTCCGCTGCCTGCGCAATTCGGCCTGCACTTCATTGAGCAGGATCTGGCGCAGGTAGGCGAGGAAGCTGCCGCCGCCGCGGATCTCGAATTCGCCGAGCCGGTTCAACGCGCGCAGCAGCACGATCTGGACGAGGTCGTCGGCATCGTTGAGTCCGGCATGCGTTCGCGGCAGCAGGCGCCGGGCGCAGGCGCGCAACGCCGGCAGGCAACGGCTGCAAAGACGCTGCAGCGCCGTGCGATCTCCGGCACGGGCGGCGCGGAGAAGTTCTTCGCCGGCATCCGGCTTGGGAGTGCGTGCGGCCGCGTCCGCAACTTCCTGCAACGAGTCGAGTCCTGCGTTTGCGTAGTCCATGCGCGAACCCACGAGCGAGTTGATTTGTGCGCATTGTGGAAACGCGCCGCGTGGCTGTCCAATGAAACTTCGCTATGCGTCGATATGCGCGACTTATGCCGATAACTTGCAGGAATCGCGCTATCGCGCCGGGTTATGGACGACGCGGACTCAGGTGCGCAGGCGCACGCGGCGCCGATTCGCGGCGACGAGCGCATCGTCCGCGATCGCGCCACCGCCGTTGCTGTCGCCGAGCATGCGATTGCGCGCGAGCTGGGTCGGACATTCGCGCGCCAGGGTGTCGATGACGGCGCGTTGCAGCCGCGTGTAGTATGGCTGGCTGTGGAACTGCAGCACGACCGGCACTTCGAAGGGCTGATAGCCGGGCACGGCGCGCACGTGATGCTCGGGCTTGATCAGGTGCACCGGCACGACCGCGCGGCCGATGCCTTCGGAAACCGCGTCGATCAGCCCGTAGATGTCGTCGAAGTACGCGCGCAGCATTTTCGGCACTGTCGCGCCGGTCTGGCTGAGGAAGAATTTTTCGGTGAAGTTGTCGCGCGGCTCGTGATCGATATAGCAATCCTCGCGGCCGCCATAGCGCGTCGATTCGATCAGCACGTTGCGCTCGACGCCGACCTGCACGTTCTCGACACCCATGCGCTCGCACTCGGCCAGCGACACGATGAAATCGACCTTGCCGTCGGTGAGCCAGTCGTGCAGTTCGTTGACCTCGGTCTTGAACGTCTGGCAGGCCAGGCGCGGATGCGCGCGCAGCAGCACGCCGAGCGCCGGAACGATGACCGAACGCAGGGCCGACGAGAACGAGGCAATGCGGATGAAGCCGCCGAGCGTCTGATCTTCGCCACCGCCGCCGATCAGGCTGGCCAGCAGTTCGGTTTCCTGATGCTCCACCATCGCCCCGTAGCGCTGCAGCACGCGTCCGGATTCGGTCAGTTCGAGGCCGCCGTGCAGGCGGATGAACAATGCCTGCCCGAGAGTTTCCTCCAGGCTCTGGATGCGCTTGGTCAGCGCCGGCTGGGTGATGTGCAGCGATTCTGCGGCGCGTGAGAAATTCAATTCGCGCGCGAGCGTCATGAATGATTCGATCTGGATCGATGACAAGCGTGTGCCCACGCTGGACTCCTCCGCTGCTCTGCGGGCAATCATAACATCGCGCTATCGGCGCATTCCTCAGAGTTATCGCACTGGCCGCGTGCCTGCGGCGTGAATCTGGCTTGGGCCGAGCGTTCGCTTTGCCTCCCACCGGCCTTTACAACCGGCGGAATCGCACAACGGGAGGAGCACATGCAACGATATCGTTTGGCCGCCGTCATTCTGAACGGCGCGATGCTGATGGGAGCGGCCGCAGGTGCCCATGCTGCGACATTCTGCGTAAATTCGAGCCTTGGGCTTGCAATCGCGTTGTCCGTCGCGCAGAGCAATGGCGAGGACGACACGATCAACCTCGAAGTCGGCAACTACATGCTCGGCGGCGAGCTGATGTACAACGCTGCGGACAGTGAGACCCACCGGCTCAGCATCATCGGTGGCCAGGTGTCCGGCTGCGGCGTGTATGCAAGTTCCGGCAGCACCGTTCTGGACGGCCAGAACGCGGTACGCATACTGACGATTGCGGCCAAGGGCGAGGTCGATATCGGCCGGCTTACGTTCCAGCACGGCCATCCCAGCCAGTACGCGGGTGGCGCCCTCAATCTGAGCAACGCTTCCGCTGCGCCGACCTATATTTTCAGCAGCGTCTTCATTGCGAATACCGACTCGATCACCGCCGGCGCGATGTACGTGTCGTCGACAGGGGATGTCTACCTGTGGAGCAACCTGGTCTTCGCCAATACCGGACCGACCGCGCTGTATTTCTACGACGGCGCCAATACCTACCTGACCGGCAACACGATTGTCGGCAACCAGTTCAACACGATGGCGGTTGGCGCGCTGGATCCGACCGGTTCGGGTCCTTACTACCTCAGCAACAACATCATTTGGAGCAACGAGAACGCCGACGTGTTCGACCAGAGCGGGCTCGTCGATTACGCCTACAACGACATCGGCGTGATTGCCAACGCACCGCCGCACAGCGCAAGCCACGAGCTCAGCGTCGACCCCGGGTTCAATGGTTTCTTCAGCGTGAGCCTGGCGCCGGATTCGCCGCTGGTCAATGCCGGCGACGACAATCCGCCTGGCGGGCCGGGCGGGTGCTGCGATCCATCGGGAGACCCGCGCATCGTCGGCACGCACGTCGACATCGGCGCATACGAATCCGATGTGCTGTTACGTACCGGTTTCCAATAAGTCGATTGGAGACGCGATCCTTCTGTCGTGGTGTCGAGTCCGATCAGGCATTTGGCGCGAGATCCCGGACCAAAGCAAATCCGCGGATTCCGCTTCGCTGAATCCGGGCTACGTTGCTCGAAAAACAGGCTATGGCTTAGGCCGGTGCATTGGGTCCTCGCGCTCTATCCTCTCACTCGAAATCCGCCGCAAACAACAGATCGATCCGCAATCCCGCGGCGCTGAATCTCATTTCTTCGGGGGTGCTCGTATAGCCGGCGACGACAATGCCGCCCGGAACAAGAACCATCGACGCGGGCTCGTCGGTCACCGCCGTCGGTGCCTCGGTCGACATGTCTCCATACGACTGGCCGCCTCGAGTCGAACGAACCATTTTCGTTGAAGCGTGCCATGGCAAAGTACTTGCCCGTATGCCCGGGCCGGTTCATCGTCCCCGCTACGACGATGCGATATTCAATCCGAGTTAATGATGTCTGTCCGTTCCGCCCAGCGTTGCTTCAAGTCGGCAGTGAACACGCGGCCCAATTCCATGCGCCGATGCCGCAGGCACCGGCGTCGGGGCGCGTCGCCGCACGCATGTCGACCTCGTTGCCTTGGACGCGTTCGCCGCGCGCGATATCGAATGGCAGGATTGCGACCGCGGTGGTGCGGCCCTTGTCCTGCGCGGCCGAGCGTGCGCGGATCTCGGCGCTGGTGGCGTGCACGAACAGCGGCACCACCCACACCGATCCGGGAAAAACCGGGCCAATCAGCGCAGTCCTGCAACCCCGCATGGGAGGCCGTGCACTACGCGAGTTCGCAGACTCCGGTAACATCTGTTCGTCTTTAATGATCCAGCAGGAGCCGCCATGAAGACCACATTCGCGCTTGCATTCGTACTGACGTTCGCCGTCATTGCGGCACTCGCCGCCGA
>DASRTK010000532.1:0-3970 GCA_035655975.1 Rudaea sp. | reverse complement strand
GCGTACTTCGCCGACTGGAACGAGAAGAAATCCAGGATCGGCTTGTCCATCTTGTAGCGGAAGTAGCGGCGGCCGTTGTCGGTCCATTCCTTTTCGAGATAGCCCGGCGCAAGCGCGATCTGGTCCGGCACGGTCGATATGGTCGTCTCGAACGTCACCCAGTCGGCGTCGCGGCCGAGCAGGCTGAACTGGCGTGCCGACTCGTCGTCGATTTTCGGCATGCGCGGCGCCGGACCCAGTTCGTACTCGCGCCGGTCGTTGCGGTCCTCGAGTTGGCCGTTTTCGTCGTAGCCGAAATGCGGGAACATGCGGCTGTCGAGCATGGTGCCGTTGTCGACAACCTTGTAGTCGTCCGGGGTGTTGCGGAAGCCGCGGCTCCACAGCTGCAGCGTATAACCGAAGTCCATCGTTGCGCCGGCGGCCAGCGGCGTCTTGAGCTTGTAGATCGTGTAGCCGTGCGTGCGGTCGTCGCTGACGACTTCATGCGGCGCAAAGTCGAGCGCGATCACATTCATGTCGTAGGGAATGCGCACGTGCAGATCGCTGATCGGCTTGTCGGTCTTGTTCGCAAGCACGTAGTGGCCGCGCACGTCGACACGGCGGTCATGCGGATACATGTCGACGTCGACTTTGACGTCGGTGATCTTCGTCTGCGGCAGGTCGCGGTACTGGCGATACAGTTTTTCGTAGTCGGCACTCATCTGCTTGGCCAGGTCGCCCGGCACATAGCGGTTGATGACGTTCGTGTTGTAGTAGATCCAGCCACCGACGCCGGCGAACGCGACCAACGATCCGGACAGCAGCAGGCGCGACGGCATGGTGAAACGCTGGCGCGCGATGCGCGTGCGCTCCCTCCAGCCTTGCGCCGTGCCGCGCGACCAGAACAGCGCGGCGACGACGAGCAGGGCGACCGCCAACGCGAGCCAGTAGGCGCGGAACCACAGGTGCGCGGCGAGGAAGTGGCCATAGCCGTTCATGTCGGAGTACGGCAGGTCCGGCGCGCTGCCGAAGTTGTACAGGTGGTGGTCGAAGTGCAGCTGCGTCAGCGCGATGCGGCTGACGAAATACAGAACGATCAGCAGGTAGCCGACGAACTTGTTGTTGGCGACGACCTGCAGGAACAATGCGAGCGCGCCGACCAGGCCGAAGCGCAGCGTGTTCAGCGCGATGTCGGACAGGTACAGGCCCGGCTCGATATGCGTGTAGCCGCGGATCAGCTGATAGGCAATGCTCAATAGCGCGCCGGCCACGAGGAAGGAGAAGATCACCGCGATCATCGCGGTCAGCTTCGACAGCAGCGGAATCCAGTCCGGCAGCGAAAACGCATCGGTCACTTCGCTGATGCGCGCGCTGCGTTCGCGCCAGACCAGTTCGCCGGCGTAGAACGCAATGATGATGACGAGCAGGAAGTTGTAGCTGCCGTCCATCACCTCGGTCATCAAGTGCGTGACCGGATACAGCTTGGTGCCGAACAGCTCGTTGCCGAGACCCAACGCACCGCCGAGATTGAACAGTCCGCAGATCAGCATGACCAGGAACGCGATGCCGGTCAGCACGCCGCGCGTATCGAACGCGGCGAGCTTGCGGTACTGCGCGAACCGCGCGCTGAATCCGGTGTGCAGCTGGACCGACGGCAGCGCCGCCGCCGCGAGCGATGCCTGCGGGGGCACGCCGGCCGAGGCTTCCGCGCCGCCTTTCTTCCGCCGCCACAGGCGCAGACCTTCGCGATCAGGACGGAACCACGCGACCGCAGCGGAGATCATCGCGACGCTGATGCCGAGCCACAGCATGCGATTGAGGAGGAACAGGCCGGTGATCTCCGGCAGTTTCGTATTGCGGTCCTCGGCCGACCAGTAGCGCGTGACGACATCGAACGCACCGAGCCCGAACGGATCGAGGATCGCGCCGAGCGTCTGGTGGTCGGGACTGTCCGTGGCGACGCCGGCGATCGTCCACAGCACGAAGAACGCGATCACGCCGATGTAGGTGCCGAGCATCGAACGTGTCAGCGTGGCCAGCAGGAACAGCATCGCCGAAACGAACAGGAAATCCGGAATCAGGACGACGCCGAATGCGTAGCCGTATGCCGCGAAGCTGGTCGGCCCGAGCCGTTGCGGATCGACCCACGGCATCATCACGCCGAGCAGCATGCCGAACGCAACGAACACCATGACCGTCAGCGCAATCGCATAGCCGGCGGCGAACCGCCCGCCGAGATAGGCGCGCTTGGAGATCGGCGTGGCGAAGAACAGTTCGCTGGTCCCGGCTTCGAAATCGCGCAGCGCGGCGCCAGCGACGAAGATGGGCCCCAGGAACAGCGACAGGATCGCGCCGATCAGCGCCAACTGGTCGACCACGACATAGGGCGCGTTGCGCAGCGTGTTGCCGATGCCGCCGCCGATGCGCACATGATCCGAACTGATCACGGCGGCCGCGAGCGCGCAGAACGCGAGCGCGATCATCCAGAACAGCGGACTTTTGAGCTGTTGGCGCAGCTCGAAACGGAAGATCTCACGGAACATGATCTTCTCCGTTCAGGCGGCGCGCGCAGCGGCTTGAAGCCGCAGCTGGCCAAAGTAGACATCTTCGAGATCCGGCTGCACCGCATCGAAGCCGCCTTCGGGCAGGGTGTCGGCAAGCACATGCAGGATCGTCTTGCCGCCGGCAAGACGCGTCGACAGCACGGTCATGCGATTGCGGTAGTCGTCGATCGCAGCGTTTGCAATGGTCTTGCGCCAGACGCGGCCATCGAGCGAGCGAATCGCTTCGGCCGGCTCGCCGGTCAGGCGCACCTGACCCTGGGCGATGATCGCCATGCGCGGACACAAGTCGGTCACGTCTTCGACAATGTGCGTCGAAAGGATCACGACGACGTTCTCACCGATTGCCGCGAGCAAGTTGAGGAAGCGATTGCGCTCTTCCGGATCCAGGCCTGCGGTCGGCTCGTCGACGATGATCAATTGCGGATTGCCGATCAGCGCCTGGGCGATACCGAAGCGCTGGCGCATGCCGCCGGAAAACGTGCCGAGCTTGCGCTTGCGCACGTCCCACAGGTTGACCTGTTTCAGCAGCGCTTCCACCAGCGCCTTGCGTTCGCCGGCCGCGGTCACGCCCTTGAGCACGGCGAAATGATCGAGCATCGCTTCGGCCGAAACCTTCGGATAGACGCCGAATTCCTGCGGCAGGTAGCCCAGCGCGCGCCGCGCCTCGGGCTTGTTGGCGAGCACATCCAGGTCGTTGAGGTGGATGCTGCCGGTGTCGGCATCCTGCAACGTCGCGATCGTGCGCATCAGGGTCGACTTGCCGGCGCCGTTCGGGCCGAGCAGGCCGAACATGCCCTTGGGAATATCCAGCGTCACGCCTTTCAGGGCCTGGACGCCGTTGGCGTATGTCTTGGACAGATCGCGGATCGTCAGCATTTGCAGGGTCCCTGGATAAGAAAAGAGTGGGCAAGTGGCTAAGTGTGTTACCTATATATAACACCAACACGCACTATGACTGAATGGGCCGGAAGTAACGGGCCCTTAAACGTTTGAGCCGCGCCCGGCATCTACAATCATTCGTGTCGTTCGCGGACCGCGCCAGAGCAGCAGCAATTGCCATCGGCGCAAGCTACGCGTTGCCGGAGTCGCAGCGCAGTCGCGGCCATCACGACTTGCGCATGACGAGTGTCAGGCTGTCGCGCAGGCAGGCCAAGCCGTCCGTGTTGCTGCGATCACTAGATGGCGACGCCGCACCCCGATCAGCCCATCGCACCGGGCCGCGGCGTTGCGCTATCCTCCCCGTTCCTTACGCGAAGAAGTCGCGGCGGCGGACACGAGGGCAACATGGCGCAGGTCAGCGAGGTAAAGGTTCCGGACATCGGCAACTACACGAACGTGCCGGTGATCGAGGTACTGGTGAAGCCCGGTGACACGGTGGCCAAGGACCAGGGGCTGGTCACGCTCGAGTCCGACAAGGCGACGATGGA
>DASRTK010000531.1:0-3290 GCA_035655975.1 Rudaea sp. | reverse complement strand
TACGGCGAAGGCTGCATCTGGTGCCTCAACGTGCACGCGCCCGATCTGGGTGACTACCGTCTGACGCTTTCCCAGGATGCCGAGCCCGGCCCCGACCCTTACCTGGGTTTCCTGTTCGCCGAACTGCGCGACACCGAAGACGATCCTTCGCTGCGCCAGAGCATTACCGATGTCGATGATCGCGATCCAGAAGCGCTGGCGCGCGGGCTGATCGACGTCCTGCTGCTTCAGGCCGAAGACCGTCCCGACGATAACGTTGTCGAACGCTGGCGCGAACGCCTTGCGGAGCTTATCCAGGACAAACGCAGGCAGGCCAGGCAAAGCGGCGGATAGTTCGCGGCTTGCTTGAGCCCAGTCCTGCTGATGCGATCCAGATCGGATCAGAAATGTCCGCCCATCAGGCCGAGAATGCCGATCAGGATGAGGTAGATCGCGATCACGTAGTTCAGTACGCGTGGGACGATCAGGATCAGGATACCGGCGATCAGGGCGATGAGGGGCGCGGCGGCGGGATGGATCGAGAAGACCATGACGCTACTCCTTGGACAAAGCGCGGTGATCGCGCCGCGCGCAAGCTAGCACTGCGCCGATGAGCGAAAGCTGTCTGGCCGGCAGTCTGCCGATCAGGTCTCGTCATTGTTGCGCGGCGTGGAATTCCCGGCGATGCGGCGCTTGCGCTTCTCGAATTCGACGAGGGCTTCGCTCAATCCGGCGAGGTTCTTGTTCAAGCTTTCGAACAGCGCGCGCGCGTTCAGAGCGGAACGAACCAGGCGGGCGCGTGCGGTCAGTTCGGACAGCGTCTTGAGCTCGCCGAGTTCGGGCAAGCGGGCGCACTTGAAGCCGACGTTCTGCATCAGGCGCATCGAGGCGCTGAAATTGCGCTGGGCCAGGTTCGTAGCCACGGTGATAACTCCGGTGAGAGGGCCCCCAGCGCCGGGGCATCCTTGTCCGCTTCCTTTTCCGACGCTGGGGTCAGGCCTCCATGGCCATGCCAGTGTTGCGTACCGCGATGTCTTGCGGTATCGGAGAACGCCGCCACATCTTGTAGGACATTTCCTACAGCTTGAATACGTAGTGGAATGCAAAAAGTTGAGTAGGGTGGCCGTCGCGATCCATCCTCGCAGCGGATCACGACCTCTGCCAACTTCGCCGTGACATACGGGGCGGGCGGTGCGGCGTGTCAGAAATTGCACTCTCAATGAGAATGGCATTGAGCATGTCGCAGTCCATCACGGAATCTCGTTGCGCGTGTCGACGGACTCGGAATCGACGAGCGAAATCGAACCCATGAAGCCAGGAACAGCGCGCCTCGCTTCGATCGCCATGGCAGCAAAACGGTGGGCAAGGCCCACCCTACGACGCAGCGGGGCGTGGGAGGCGCAGGAACAGCAGCGACGAGGCAATGGTCACCGCGCCCAGCACGATCATCGTGGTCCGGAACGCCGACACGTAGCTGACCGGATCGTGGGTGCCGCCGATGCTCGTCGCCATCAGCAGCGAGGCAAAGGCGATGCCCAGGCTCATCGACAGGTTCTGCACCATGCTGGTCATGCTCGAACCCATGCTGGCTTGCGCAGCAGTGAGGTCGATGAATCCGAGAGTGTTCATCGCCGAGTACTGCAGCGACATGACGAATCCGTAGATGAACACTTGTATACAAATGAGCCAAAGCGGCGTCACCGGAGTAATCGTTGCGAGCAACATGATCAGTGTTCCGGCCAAGGCGGTGTTCCAGATCAGCACGTTGCGATAGCCTTGGTGCTTGATGATGCCGCCGACGAAGAAACGCATCAGGATCATCGCCATTGCCTGCGGCATCTGCAGCGCGCCGGCCTTCACCGCGGAAAAACCGAATCCGACCTGGAAGAGCAGGGTCAGCAGGAAGAAGACGCCGCCGACGCCGAGGCGCGTCGCGAAACCGGCATTGAACGCGATGCGGAAGCTGACGATGCGCAACAGGCGGAAATCGACGATCGGCGCGTCGATAGCGAAACTGCGGCGCACGTAGGCATACAGGATCGCTGCAGCCGCGGCCGCCGTCGCCATGGCTGACACGTAGTCGTCGTCCGTCACGTGTTCCAGCGCCCATGACAAGCCGCCGATGCCGAGCGCGAACAGAACGAAGCCACGCAGGTCCAGTGGCACCTTTGCCGGACCACGGAAGTCCGGCATGAATCGGCGCGTCATCCACAGGCCGGCCAGGCCGAATGGAATGTTGACGAAGAAAATCATGCGCCAGGAAACGTACATCGAGAAGAAGCCGCCAAGCATCGGCCCGAGCGCGGGGCCGATGAGCCCGGGTATCGTCGCCGTGCTGATCGCGTTGACGAACTCCGACTTGTCGAAGCTGCGCACCAGTGCGAGCCGCCCGACCGGCATCATCATCGCGCCGCCGAAGCCCTGGACTACTCGCGCAGCGGTGAGCATCCACAGGCTCTGGGCAAGGCCGCACGCGAGCGAACCTAGTGTGAAGATCAGGATCGCAAGCCAGAAAATGCGGCGCGTGCCATAACGGTCCGCAAGCCAGGCACTTATCGGAATGAAGATAGCGAGGCTCAGCATGTAGCTGGTCAAAGCGGACTTCAGGCTCAGCGGCGCGACCGCGAGCGCGCTGGCGATGCTCGGCGCCGCCGTATTTACGATCGTCGAATCGAGCATCTGCATGAAGAACGAAAACGCGATCAGCAGGATCAGATAGCGCTTGTCAGATGCGGAGAGAATCTGATCGGGAGTCTGCGCCGGAGTGACGACATCCGACGCTGGCGCTGTGGCGTCCGGCGGAGACATGCAGGCGGCTATTGTCGCACAGGGCCCGCGTAGGGTGGGCCTTGGCCCACCGCTTCTTTTGATGTCGAATGATACGGTGGGCCAAGGCCCACCCTACCTTATTCGATCTGATCGCGCGCCCACGCCGCATCGAGCGCTTCCATCGCATCGCGCGGCTTGATCTTCGAGGCTTTCTGATAAGCCTCGGCGACATCGTCTTCGCGCTGGTCGCCATGCAGCAGCAACAGCGCATTGCCGTACTCGATCCAGGCGATCGGCGAATCCGGCGTCAACTTGATCGCTTCCTTTAGCTGTTTCTCGGCCTCGCCGGCGCTCGCGCCATAGGTCAGCTTGGCGAGCATGCCGCCGACCTTGCCGACGATTTCGGCGTGATAGACACCGAGCGCGGTTCGCGCCTCGGCATGTTTCGGCGCTATCTTCAAAGTTGCGTCGATCGATGCGCGCACCTTGCTCGCAATGCCCTGGGCGAGCGCCTTGGCGATCGAGATGCATTGACTGTAGCG
>DASRTK010000530.1:0-3326 GCA_035655975.1 Rudaea sp. | reverse complement strand
GGTCTGGCCGGAGGCTACAGCCTGATGATCGGCGGAGAGGAAATGGCGGTCGAACGGCTGCGCGCGATCTTCGAAACGCTTGCCCCGGCGAAGGATCAAGGTTGGGGACGCGTGGGCCCGGTCGGCGCCGGCCACTTCACGAAGATGATCCACAACGGCATCGAATACGGATTGATGCAGGCCTACGCCGAGGGTTTTTCCATCCTGCAGCACAAATCGAATTTCAACCTCGACCTGCACCAGATCGCCGAAATCTGGCGCAGCGGCAGCGTGGTGCGTTCATGGCTGCTCGATCTCACCGCCGACGCCCTGCGCAAGAATCCCGGCATGACCGGCATTGCGCCGCAGGTTGCCGATTCCGGCGAAGGCCGGTGGACGGTCGAAGAAGCCATCGCGCTCGACGTGCCGGCGCCGGTGATCACGCTGGCGCTGATCCAGCGCTTGCGCTCGCGCGACACGCAGTCGTTCTCCGACAAATTGCTGGCGGCGATGCGCAATGAATTCGGCGGCCACGCGGTCGTGAAGGAATGAACCCGCGTCAGCGGCTTGGCGTGCGCATCAGCACGAATTCCTCCGCGGCGGTCGGATGCACGGCCATGGTCGCGTCGAAATCGCGCTTGCGCGCGCCCATGGTGACGGCGACCGCCAGGCTTTGCACGATCTCCGGAGCATCGATGCCGATCATGTGCAGCCCGAGAAGGCGCTCGGTCTCCGCGTCGACCACGAGCTTCATGTAACTGCGCTCGTTGCGTCCGGAGACAAGGTTTTTCAGCGGACGGAAATCGGCTTCGTATACCTCGATGCGATGGCCACGCTGCAACGCCTTGTCCTCGCTGAGACCGATCTGCCCTATCGGCGGCTGCGAGAAGACCGCACTGGCGAGCAGATCGTGATCGACGGCGCGCGGCGCACCGCCAAATTCCGTGTCGACGAAGGCGCGCCCTTCGGCGATCGCCACCGGCGTCAGGTTGACCCGGTCGGTGACGTCGCCGACGGCAAAGATCGAAGGCACGTTGCTGCGCGACCATTGGTCCACGCGCACTGCGCCGTTCGATTGCAACGTGACTCCTGCCTGCTCGAGCCCGAGGTTGGCGCTGTTCGGCGCGCGTCCGAGTGCATTGAGCACGAGGTCGGCGTGCAGCACGCGGCCATCGACGCCGTGGCACACGAATTCCGCACCGACTCTTTCTATCCTGGCCACCTGGAAGCCGGCCTGCTGGACGATGCCGCGCTCGCGCATCGCCGCGCCGAGGCGGCGACGCACATCCGCATCGAATCCGCGCAGCGGCGTGTCGGCGCGATAGGCCAGCGTCACCGCGCTGCCGAAGCCGCGAAAAATGCCCGCGAACTCGACCGCGATGTATCCGGAACCGAGCACGAGCAATCGCGCCGGCGTGGCGATCAAGTCGAGCATCTCGTTCGACGTGGCCGCAAGTTCGATGCCCGGTATGTCCGGTCGGCTTGGTGCGCCACCGGTCGCGATCAACAACCGCTCAGCCGTCAGTCGTTCGCCATTGATCAGGATCGAGTGCGCATCCTGCACGGCCGCGCGCCCGGCGATGAATCGCACGCCGGACTCGGCCAGCATCCTGCGGTAGACGGCTTCGATGCGCGCAATCTCGGCATCTTTCGCAGCGGTCAGCCGCGCCAGGTCGAAGCAAGGCTCGGTCAACTGCCAGCCGTAGCCGGCAGCGTCGGTGAAGGCATCGCAGAACTGCGCCGCGTACATGAAGATCTTCTTCGGCACGCAACCGCGAATGACGCAGGTTCCACCGACGCGATCGGCTTCGCAGATGGCGACGCGAGCTCCTTTGGCGGCAGCATAGCGGCTCGCGGCCACGCCGCCCGAGCCGGCGCCAATGGTGATCAGATCAAAATCATGGCTGGACATGCGCATGCACCCGAAGTTGCCGCGGACTATCGCTCATTTCGCCGGCCAGAGCATGCAGCAGGCCGGAGCAACGAACAAGCGGCCGGCCACTTCGACCGCATCGTGAGTTGTGGCGACCGCACGGTCACAGGCAGCGAGGATGCGGAGGGCAAGACCGACATTTCGGCGACCGAAGCGCGAGACGGACCGCTCAGGTTGTCCCTGCCAGAGCATTGTCGACAATCGTTTGCGCTTCTTTCAGGATGCTGCGCAAGTGATCCTCGCCATGAAAACTCTCGGCGTAGATCTTGTAGATGTCTTCCGTGCCGGACGGCCGCGCCGCAAACCAACTGTTTGCGGTAACGACCTTGATGCCACCGATCGACGCATCGTTGCCGGGGGCACGGTCGAGCACGCCGTCGATCTTTTCGCCAGCCAGCTCCGTGATGCGAATCTGCTGGCGCGAAACTCTTGCCAATCGTTGCTTCTGCACGGGCGTCGCCGGCGCTTCGACGCGATCTGCTGCCGGTTCACCGAGCTCGCGCGTGAGAATGCGATAGAGTTCGCCGGGATCGTGCCCGCTGCGCGCGGTGATCTCCGCCGACAGAAGCGCCGGCACGATACCATCCTTGTCCGTGGTCCAGACCGTTCCGTCGATGCGGGCGAACGATGCACCGGCGCTTTCCTCGCAGCCGAAAGCCAAGGAGCCGTTCAACAGGCCATCGACAAACCACTTGAAGCCGACCGGCGCCTCGTACAGGCCGCGGCCGAGGCGCCCGGCGACGCGGTCGATCAACGCGGTGCTTACGACGGTCTTGCCGACCGAAGCGGCATTGTTCCAAAGTGGACGATTGCGAAACAGGTAATCGATCGCCACGGCCAGGTAGTGGTTCGCCGGCATCAGCCCGGCGCTGCGCGTGACGATTCCATGGCGGTCGTGGTCGGTATCGCAGGCGAATGCGACGTCGTAGCGGTCGCGCAGGCCGATCAGGCGCTGCATCGCATACGCAGACGACGGGTCCATGCGAATCCGGCCGTCCCGGTCCAGCGTCATGAAGCCGAACCTGGGATCGACGTCTTCACTGACGACGGCGAGGTCGAGCTTGTAACGCTCGGCGATCCGCGCCCAATAGCGCACTCCGGCGCCGCCCAGCGGATCGACCGCCATGCGGATTCCGGCGCTGCGAATCGCCTCGAAATCGATGACGCTACCCAGGTCGGCGACGTAGGCGTGCAGAAAATCGTGCTCGTGCGTCGTGGCGGCGCGGCGGGCGCGCGCGAACGGCAAGCGCAGCACGTTCTCGACGCGGCCTTCGAGCAGGAGGTTCGCGCGCGCCTCGATCCATCCGGTGATTTGCGTATCGGCCGGACCGCCGTTCGGCGGGTTGTACTTGAAGCCGCCGCTCTCGGGCGGATTGTGCGATGGCGTGATGACGATGCCGTCGGCAAGTCCCGC
>DASRTK010000529.1:0-18056 GCA_035655975.1 Rudaea sp. | reverse complement strand
TGGTCCCACCAGCTGAAATATCCGCGCTCCTGGTCGTGCAGGTATTCGGCGACGAGGTCGTCCTTGGACGGGAAGGCGCGATAGAAGCTCATCTTGTTCGTGCCAGCCTCGTTCGCGATCGCATCGACGCCGACGGCGCGGATGCCGTGCCGGTAGAACAGATCGCTGGCTTTTTCGAAGATGCGGTCGCGCACGCGCGGCTTCGCGCCGGCCTCGACCTTGTCGAGTTCGACCATTGTTTTGACGTTCATTGCCTCCACCCTCTTGACATGTGAGTTACCAGTCACTAACATAATAACTGTTACTTACCGGTAACGTACATTAGATAGCTTCAGGCAAGAGAAGTTTCAAGTCAAGTCGCCGCGCAACAAGGGCGGCCGAAGGAAGCAACTTGGACAAGTGGAGATTCGCAATGTCATTTTCCAGATTCGCAACTGCAAGCCTTCTGATTGCCGCCCTTGGTGCGGCTCTGCTCGCCGGCTGCGCCCGCAGCCAAGCTGGCGCAACGCCCGCAGCAGCGCCGCCGCCGGCGGTCAGCGTCGCCGAAGTCGTGGCGCGTCCACTGCGCGATTTCGAGGAATTCACCGGACGGCTCGAGCCGGTCACGACGGTGTCGATTCAGCCGCGCGTTGCCGGCTTCATCGAATCGGCACAGTTCACCGAGGGCGCGCGCGTCAAGAAAGGCCAGTTGCTGTTCCGCATCGATCCGCGGCCCCTCCAGGCCGAGGTCAATCGCCTCGCCGCGCAGCTCAAGCGCGCACGCTCGCAGGCTGAACTCGCCACGACAAACCACGAGCGTGGCAAGCAGCTGATCGAAAAGCACGTCATCGCGCAACAGGACTACGACCAGCTCGAAACGACTGCGTCGAGCAGCAAGGACGACATCGGCGCGGCCGAAGCGTCGCTCGAAGCAGCGCGCCTGAATCTCGAGTTCACCCAGGTGCGTTCGCCGATCGACGGGCGCGTGTCGCGCATGCTGATCACGCCAGGCAACCTCGTGGCGACGACAAGCGTACTGACGACTGTCGTCTCCGACGATCCGGTTTACGCCTACTTCGATGCGGACGAGCAGACCTACCTGCGCTTCGCGCACCGCGCCGCCGGCACGCCGAGCCCGGTCTACATGGGCCTGGCCGACGAGCAGGACTACCCGCACGAAGGCACGCTCGACTTCGTCGACAACCAGGTCGATCCGAACAGCGGCACGATCCACGCGCGTGCGGTGTTCGTGAACAAGGACGGCCGCTTCACGCCCGGGCTGTTCGCGCGCATCAAACTCGTCAGCGGCGACTCACGCGATACCGTGCTGATCGACGAGCGCGCCGTAGGCACCGACCTCGGCAAGAAGTTCGTGCTGGCGCTGAAGAAGGACAACACGCTCGAATATCGACCGGTTACGTTGGGCGCGAACATCGATGGCCTGCGCGTCGTGAACCAGGGACTGGCCGCCGGCGATGTGATCGTGGTCAACGGATTGCAGCATGTGCGTCCCGGCGTGGCGGTGACGCCGACGCGCGTGGCGATGGAAGCCAATACGGCTGGAGTTGCGCAACTTGCGCCGGCGAAGATGACTGTGTCGACCGCACAAGCTGCCGGCGGACGCGCGACCTTGAACTGATTCGACCGCAGGTAAATCCACAGCAACCTGGGTTTCCCCTTCTCCCCTCGGGAGAAGGTGCCCCGAAGGGGCGGATGAGGGTCGGGGATCTTTCGACGCACAACGTCGCCCGACCCGCACCCCAACCCCTCTCCCGGTGGGAGAGGGGCTCAAGAGCAAAGGAACCTCACCATGAACCTTTCCCAATTCTTCATCTCACGCCCGGTATTCGCCGGCGTGCTCTCGGCCCTGATCCTGATCGGCGGCCTTATCTCGCTGCCGAACCTGCCGATCTCGGAGTATCCGGAAGTCGTGCCGCCGACCGTCGTCGTGCGCGCGACCTATCCCGGCGCGAATCCGAAAGTCATCGCCGACACGGTCGCCGGTCCGCTCGAACAGGCGATCACCGGTGTCGAGGACATGCTCTATCAGTTCTCCCAGGCGACCAGCGACGGCGTCATGACGCTGACGGTGACGTTCAAGCTCGGCACCGATGTCGACAAGGCGCAGGTGCTCGTGCAGAACCGCGTGGCGCAGGCCACGCCGAAGCTGCCGCAGGACGTCCAGCGTCTCGGCGTGACGACGGCGAAAGCATCGCCCGACATCACGATGGCCGTGTTCATCACCTCGCCGGATGGCCGCTACGATCAGACCTACCTGTCGAACTACGCCACGCTGCATATCAAGGACGAACTCGCCAAGGTCGACGGCGTCGGCGACGTGCAGCAGTTCGGCGGTGGCAACTATTCGATGCGCATCTGGCTCGATCCGGAAAAGGTCGCCGCGCGCGGCCTGACCGTCGGCGATGTCGCCAGCGCGATCCGCGAGCAGAACGTGCAGGTCGCCGCCGGCCAGCTCGGCTCGCCGGCCGTGCCGAACGACAACTCGTCGCGGCCAAATTTCCAGATCGCGGTCAACACGAAAGGGCGCCTGGTCGACGAAGAGGATTTCGCCAACATCATCATCCGCACCGGCGCGTCGGGCCAGATCACACGCCTGCGCGATGTCGCGCGCGTCGAACTCGGCTCGGACAACTACGCGTTGCGCGCGATGCTCGACAACGTCACCGCCGTCGCAATCCCGATCTTCCAGCGCCCCGGAAGCAACGCGATCGCGATTTCGGACGCGGTGCGCGCCCGGATGGTCGAGCTGAAGAAGAGCTTCCCCGAAGGCATCGACTACAACGTCGCCTATGACCCAACGGTGTTCGTGCGCGGCTCGATCGAGGCCGTGCTGCACACGCTGCTCGAAGCGATCGCGCTCGTCGTCATCGTCGTCATCGTGTTCCTGCAGACCTGGCGGGCGTCGATCATCCCGCTGCTTGCGGTCCCGGTTTCGCTGATCGGCACGCTCGGCGTCATGCATCTGTTCGGCTTCGGCCTGAACACGTTGTCGCTGTTCGGACTGGTGCTGGCGATCGGCATCGTCGTCGACGATGCGATCGTCGTCGTCGAAAACGTCGAGCGCAATATTACCGACGGCCTGTCGCCGTTCGACGCGACGAAACAGGCGATGCGCGAAGTCACCGGTCCGATCATCGCGACCGCGCTGGTGCTTTGCGCGGTGTTCCTCCCGACCGCGTTCATCAGCGGCCTGTCAGGGCAGTTCTTCAAGCAGTTCGCGTTGACGATTGCGATTTCGACGGTGATCTCGGCGTTCAACTCGCTGACCTTGTCACCGGCGTTGTCGGCCGTCCTGCTCAAGGCGCACGACGCGCCACCGGACCGGTTCACGCGCATCCTCAACGGCGCGCTCGGCTGGTTCTTCCGGCCGTTCAACCGATTCTTCGCGCGTGCCTCGAACGGTTACGTCGGTACGGTCGGACGCGTCCTGCGGCGCAGCGGCATCGCCGTGTTCGTCTACGTCGGCCTGATTGCCCTTGCCGCGTTCGGCTTCGCGCACACGCCGACCGGCTTCGTGCCGGCGCAGGACAAGCAGTACCTGGTCGGCTTCGCGCAGTTGCCCGATGCGGCCACGCTCGATCGCACGACCGCGGTCATCAAGCGCATGGGCGATATCGCGCTGAAGACTCCCGGCGTCGAATCGGTGCCGGCATTTCCTGGCCTGTCGATCAATGGATTCACGAACGCGCCGAACTCCGGCATCGCGTTCACGCCGCTGAAGCCGTTCGAAGAGCGGCGCGATGCGTCGAAGTCGGCCGGTGCAATCGCGATGGCGATGAACCAGCAGTTCTGGCAGATTCAAGACGCGTTTATCGCGATCTTCCCGCCGCCGCCGGTGCAGGGCCTTGGAACGATCGGCGGCTTCAAGCTGCAGATCGAAGACCGCGGCAATTTCGGCGCCGACGAACTGTACAAGTCGCTGCAGAACGTCATCGCCAAGGCGAGCAAGCGGCCGGAACTCGGCGGCGTTTTTTCCGGCTTCCAGGTCAACGTGCCGCAGATCGAAGTCGACGTTGACCGCGAGAAGGCCAAGTCGGCCGGCGTGCCGTTGCAGAACATCTACGACACGATGCAGATGTATCTCGGCGCGCTCTATGTCAACGACTTCAACCGCTTCGGCCGCACCTACCAGGTCAACGCGCAGGCCGAGCCGGGCTTCCGCCTGAATGCCGAGAGCATTGGGCGGCTGAAGACGCGCAATGCGCGCGGCGACATGATTCCGCTCGCCAGCTTCGTCAACGTGCGCGAGACCTCGGGTCCCGACCGCGTGCCGCACTACAATGGTTATCTGGCGGCCGAACTCAACGGCGCGGCTGCACCCGGCTACAGCTCCGGCCAGGCCCAGGCGGCGATCGAGGAAGTGCTGCGCGCCGAACTGCCGAATGGCATGGTCTACGAGTGGACCGATCTGACCTACCAGCAGATCCTGGCCGGCAACACGATGGTATACATTTTCCCGCTGGTCGTGCTGCTCGTGTTCCTGGTGCTCGCGGCGCAGTACGAAAGCCTGTCGTTGCCGCTGGTGGTCATCCTGATCGTGCCGATGACTTTGTTGTGCGCGATCCTCGGCGTGCTCGCCTCTGGCGGCGACAACAACATCTTCACGCAGATCGGCCTGATCGTGCTGATCGGCCTGGCGTGCAAGAACGCGATCCTGATCGTCGAGTTCGCGAAAGATCGCGAAGCGCACGGCGAATCGGTCTGGCAGGCCGTGCTCGATGCGTGCCGCCTGCGCCTGCGCCCGATCCTGATGACCTCGCTCGCGTTCGTCATGGGCGTCGTGCCGCTGGTTACCTCGACCGGAGCCGGCGCCGAGATGCGCCGCGCGATGGGCGTGGCGGTTTTCTCCGGAATGCTCGGCGTGACGTTCTTCGGGTTGCTGCTGACGCCGGTGTTCTATCTGGTCGTACGCAAGTTCAGGCAGCGCAAGCCCGTCGCGCGACCGGCAATCGGGACGGCTCAACCGCAGGCGGGCTGATTGCCGGAATGCCTCCACATCGTGGACTGTGATGTCTGAAATTGGTTGCGAACTGATATGGCTCGGCACAGAGTGCCCCATCCGCCTGACTCGCGCCATCCTGGCGCTCGCCCTTCGGGCCAGCTCCGCTGTTCGCAGGCGCTCCCGGCGCCTGCAGTCGGCACCTTCCCCCGCTTCGCAGGGAAAGGAAAAGTGCGAGGCATCAGTCTGGAATCCTTCCCCCGCCTGCGGGGAAACATCGGCAGGATTGCCGATGTTTGCAGCGGAGCTGCCCGGAGGGTGAGCCACAAGGATGTGGCGAATACAAGGTGGCGGCAGCCGGAAGGGGGCAAGTCGCCGCGAGAACCTGACAAGGTACTCGCGAAACTATTGTCACAGTCCACCTTGTTGCTATTCGATCGCGTACAAATTTCCGTCGTTGCTGCCGAAGTAGACCGCGCCGCCCGCAACCAGCGGTGACGAGAAGATCGAGCCGACGCGCAACATCCGGTTCGTCGCGTCGATGGTGGGTCCCTGCCATTGCGCTCCGGAGCGGAACAGCAGCGAATTATTGAACTTGCGATCCGCGGTGAGAACCCAACCGGCGTTCTGTTTCGACGCCTCGGTCTGAAAGACCCACAGCAGTGTGCCGCTGGCGACGTCGCGCGCCTCGAGCGTTCCGTTGGTCACGCCGACGTATACGACGTCGCCCGCGACCGCGGGGGACGAAAACATGAAGGCCTTGCCTTCCTGCTGCAGCACCGGTTTGCCGGTCGCCGCGTCGACGACGTGATACAGGGCGGAGTCCGACGTGGCGAAGAAGACCTTGCCTTGCGTCACCGCCGGCGCAACGATCACCCAGCTTCCGTTGTTGTTGAAATGCCATTTTTCCTTGCCCGTGGCGGCATCGATTGCGTACAGATTCGAATCGCGGCAACCGGTGTAGACGACCCCGTTCGCCACCGACGGCGAAGACTGAAACCCGACCTGGTTGTGGATCAGCGGATCTTCGCCGCCATGGAAGCGCCATTCTTCCTTGCCGCTTGCCGCGTCGATCGCATAGAAATAGCTGTCCCAGCTGCCCACGTAGACGACGCCATCCGCATACGCCGGCGATGCGTGCACGACATCGCCGGTCGCAAATTTCCAGCGCTGCTCGCCTGAGTTCGCATCGAGCGCGTAGAGATTGCCGTCGCCGCTGCCGAAGTACACGGTGCCGTTCACGACGACGGGGCTGGACAGGTAGAGGTCGAACGGATCGGGAATCGTCTGGCCCTTCGGCTGCCAGCCGTGAATCCCTTTCGCCTCGAACTGGCGTTCGCCGGCGGTCGAAAACTTCCATTTCGGTGCGCCGGTGCGTGCATCGAGCGCGTAGAACTTGCCATCGAAGCTGCCGATGTACAGAACGCCGTGATCGATCGCCGGAGTCGCGGAGACTGGACCTTTTGTCCCGCGTCTCCAGACTTGCCGGCCGCTTGCGGCGTCCACGGCATAGACGTAGCCGTCGTCGCTACCGAAGTAGATCATGCCGTCCAGCGTCACCGGCGATGAGACGACTCGGCCACCGGTTGCGAATGTCCACTTCACGCGATGAAACTGGCGTGGGCCCTTGTCGGCGTAAACGCCCGAGTGCGCCGCATCGCCCCGGAACATCGATTGCGCGTAGCTATCCGCCGTGGAACTGATGGCGGCGATTCCAACGATGAATGTCAGGGTTTTCATCGGCTATTTCCCTGCTCGCGGTGCAGGACCAGCGGCAGCTCGAACGGCCCCTGTTCGTAGGCGCCGCTGATCTCGCCGGTGTCCTTGCGTAAGCTGCCTTCGAAGTTGATGCCGATCTCGTGCGACTCGATGCGCAGGAACGCGCCGTCCTGCGTAATGAGGTCGACAGGAAGGTTGTTGACTTTCTTGCCGACGATGATGAACTCGGCGCTCGCCGCCGCGCCCTCCTGGTTGGTCAGGGTGAGCGTTACATGGCGCGCGTACCCCATGAGTTCGTACTCTCCGACCCACTTGCCGGTGAATTCGGCGGCGACTGCGGTGCTGCGCACCGGCAAGTCGACTTGCGCGGCTCCGGCGCGTTTCAGGGAGAACCTCGTCGAATTGCCGGCTTGCGTGAAGTCGCCGGCCATCGCGCTCGCTGCGTCAAGATGCGCGTGAAACTTTGCCGGTCCGGCCTGCGGGTCCACCAAAACGCCCTTGATGGCGAACGCCACATCGGCGTCGTGCGCGTCGATGTCGGTCAGCTGTGCGCCCTTGATGTTCAATTCGGGAATGATGATGGATCCGATCCACGCACCCGACGCGTCGCGATCGAGGTCGACAACAATGTTCAGCGGGAAGTCGGGGACCTGCACTCTGCCTTCCCATCGCCCGGCCGTGGTGTCGGCGGCGACGCACGAAAATGACGCGACCAGCCAGCCTGTCAGCGCAATCAGTGTTCGCATACGTGGTCCCGCTTGGGCGGCGATCAGGCGAAATGCCTGTC
This sequence comes from Rudaea sp., assembly GCA_035655975.1. Classification (GTDB taxonomy): domain Bacteria; phylum Pseudomonadota; class Gammaproteobacteria; order Xanthomonadales; family Rhodanobacteraceae; genus Rudaea. The sequence goes on along the minus strand of DASRTK010000529.1, from coordinate 10,611 downwards.
GCTCCTGCAGTGTGGCGAGACCGCCGCGGCCATGTCATAGCCCGAAAGTACTTTGGCGCGGTCCCGCAGGCAAAGTAGTCGGATTATTGATATTCCCGTTCCCACGGCGTTGCGCACTCGTGAATAAGCAAGCGCTGAAATGCAGGGGGATAGGGGCAAGCGTGCCCGCAGCAAAGGCGAACGCCGATCCGTTAACGGAGGCTCAGCTCAGGTGGGTGTGGATGATCGTTGCCGAGAGGGCCATGTCGGCGAGCAAGCGCCGCAGGCGGCCTTCGACGTTTTGCAGATTGGCGGTCTTCGGCGAGCCGCAGAGCGAATAGGTGTGCGTTTGCGGGCCAAACGCCGCCTCGCGTGCTTCGCGCGTGACGGTAACGTCGTCGGTTCCGCAGGCACTGGCCCACAATCGCCGCAACGCGGACGGGCCGATGCTTTGGCCATTGCGCAGCCAGAAGCGGAACAGGGGGACGTGGTGAGGCATCAGGGGTGCCGCGACGATCAAGAGGTCGAGTATGCGCTTAATCGCCCGCTTAGGCACGCACAACGTTGATCGATTCGTTCACAAACCCGGCTTGGCCGCTCCTATGCTGTGTTCCTGCCAGAGCGCTCGCAACAGGGCGGCGAAGTCGCGTGCTTGTGCGTTGGTGTCGCAAAGCTGGCGTCGCGTCTGCTCGCGCAGATCATTGCGTCCTTCACGAATGGCGTCGATCCTGCCGGCGGCAGCGACGGCACGTTCGATGTAGTCGGCGGGACTGGCTGCAATCCACTCGTCGCGTCCCAGGCGCGCGAGCAGGCTTGCGCTCTGCCGGGCCACGAACGCCGTCCCGTCGCGGGCGATCACCGGCACGCCCATCCACAACGCGTCGCAGGTCGTCGTGCAGCCGGAAAACGGAAAGGGATCGAGCGCAATATCCACGTTTCGATAAGCCGCAAGCAGGTCGGCGTAGCAGCGCTCCGGTTGCAGGCGCAGGCGTCCGGCGTCGACACCGCGTTCACCGAAACGCTCGAACGTGCGCGCGCGTGCAACAGCGTCGCCGAGCAGGCGGGCGCCAAGTTCCAACTGCGCTCCGGGAACGCGACGGAGGATCGTGGCCCAGGCATCGACGACCTCGTCGTTGAGTTTGGCCAGCCGATTGAACGAAGCGAACACGGGCGGACCTGCGCCAATGCGGCTGCTCTCCGGCGCGTCTGCCGGCGCGGTGAAGCAGAAGCGGCCGGACGGCAAGCGCAGCAACCGTTCGCTGTAGCGTTGCGCTGAGTGTTCCGGGGTCAGCCACTCGTCGCTGATCCAGCCGTCCATCGCGGCAATCGCCGTCGTGTCGAAATAGTCGAGCCAGCATAGCTGTATCGGCGCGATGCGCTGCGCCAAAACGCCGATGCGGTTGCCGGTCGAATGCCCGGCGAGATCGATCACGATATCGAACGAGTGCTCGCGCAGGCGCGTCAGCAAGTCCGCGTCGCCGAGGCCGTGCAGCTCGAGCCAACGGTCAGCGAGTCCGCGCAGGTTTCGGCTGGCGTGCTCACCCGAGCGCTGCAGTTCGACGAGGCAATGTTCGAACTGCTCGCGGTCGAACGCGGCCAGCAGGCCGGAGAGGAAACTTGCGACCGGCCCGGCGGTGAAGCGTGGCGACAGCCAGCCGATACGCAAGCGCCGCTGCTGATCGTTCGTGCCGCTCGCGCGAAACGGCACGCCGAATGGATGGACATGGTCCCGCACCCAGCGCTCGTGCAGCGCGTACAACGCGTCGCTATCGAGAGCAGGATCGTAGTGAGCCAGGATCAGATGGCGGCTCGCGGTTTCCGCAGTCGCGTCGCCGCGCGCGAGCAGGCCGCGGTACAGCTCGAGGCCGGGCAGCACGTCGCCGCGATCGATCAGGCTCACGGCGCGCATCTCGAGCGGCTCGAATTCGCGCGGCCGCAACCGCTGCGCGCGTTCGCTCCAGGCCAGGGCTTCACTGGAACGGCCGGCCTGGTGCAGCGCGCGCGCCATCAGGATCGTCCACGCATAGCTTTTCGGATAGCGCTCGAGCAACGCGTGCAGCAGCTCGATGGCTTGCCGTTGCGCGGCATTGATGCTGAACTCGTCGACGACTTCACGTGCCCGGGATTCGTCTTCGAGCAGGCTCGGATGCAGCGCCGCGGCGAGCGCGCCATCGGCGTCGCGCTCGCGCAGCAGCGCGCGAGTGAGCACGCGTCGCACGATCGCCGTATCAGGCTGCAGCGCCAATGCGCGCAGCAACACGTCGGCTGTCTCGCGGCCGCGGCCCTGCTCGTCGAGCGCAAACCCCAGGTGGGTCAGCGCCCGCGGCCGGTCCGGATCGATCGCCAGTGCGGCACGTGCTGCGTGCTCCGCGTCCGCGGGCCGCCTGAGTGCCATCAAAATGCCAGCGCGGGTCTCGTGCAGCGCAGCGTCGTGCCGAACCAGCGCGATCGTGCGATCGAGCGCTTCCAGAGCGGCTGCATGGTCGCCGAGTTGCTGGAGAAAGACGGCAAGCAGACAGCTCGCTGGCGCGTGAGAAGGCTCCTGCGCGACCAGTTGGCGCAATACCGTCACCGCTTCCGCAAGACGACCGCCCCGCGCCAGATGCAGCGCGGCCTGCATCATCGGCGTTGCCGGCGGCTGCATGGAATTTGTGGGAAACGTCGGGACGCCATCGCGTCCTACGTTACCGGTTTCCCACGATTCGGCAAAGCCGCGCCGGTCGCGCGGCTGCGTTTGCAGGTGACGGTTGGCGTCGCGGCGTGTCGCGCGCTAGCCGTTGTTCGCGATCTTGACCGACTGGCCGGGACTCAGGCGCTCGGCGCCGCGCACGACCAGGCGGTCCCCGGCGACGAGGTCTCCTCGCACCTCGACCTTGTCGCCGGCGGCCGCGCTCGCCGCCACGAGCACCTGCTCGGCGGTGTTCTGCGCCGATACGCGCATGACGTAAGTCTGATTCTGGCGCTGCACGATTGCATCACGCGGAACGGTGATGCTCTCTTCGCCGGCGCTCTCGAGCAGCGTGACTTCGACCGCGCTGCCGACCAGTGCGAGCGCCGGGTCGAGCGCGACGCGCACTTCGAACTGACGCGCGCGCTCGTCGCCGACCGGAACAACGGCGCGCACCTTTGCGATGCTTTCTTTCTCGGCATACCTGACCTGGACTTCCATGCCGGCGTGGATCTTGTCCGCCAGCGCCAGCGGTGCCTGCACGCGCGCTTCGATACGGCTCGTGTCGACCAGATGCACGATCGTTGCGCCAACCTGCAGGTACTCGCCGCGCTGGGCAAAGCGCTCGGTCACGACGCCGCTGAATGGCGCGCGCACGTCCGCCTGGTCGATGTCGTGGTCGATCTGATGCAGTTGCGCGCGCGCGTGCGCCAGCATCTGCGCATTGGTTTCGAGCGTCGCCTTGGCTTCGTCGAGCTGGGTCTTTGCGATTGCATTGGACGTTGCCAGCTTGTCGAGCCGGGCCAGCTGCGTCTGTGCCAGCGCGCGCTGGGCTTCCGCGCGTGCCACGTCGGACTGGATCTCCTCGCGGCGCAGGCGCAGAGCCTGATCGTCGAGCTTGGCGATGCGATCACCCGCCTTCACGCGCGTGCCGACTTCGGCGACGTATTCGAGCCGGCCGGCCTCGGCGCTCGCGATCTTTGCATCATCGCGGCTGACGACGCTGCCGGGCACCCAGCGCCGCGGCGACAGGCGCGCGCTGGTTGCCGCAGCGACTTCGACGACTGCCGCCGGCGCGGCGGGCGGTTTGTCGGCCGCGTGGCAGGTTTCGGCAGCGCCGAGCAGCATTGTGATGAACGCCGCGGCGCAGACCGCGCGAATGTTTACATGTTGCATTGTGGATAGCTGCTTCATTGTTTTGGCCTGTAAATCAAATCAAGAGACTGAACCACGAAGGACACGAAGAACACGGAGAAAAAATAATTCAAATCTTTCTCTGCCAGCTTTCCCGACACGGTTCCAACACGGTTCTCGCATTTCGGACAGTTCTGCGTCGCCCAATACGCTCTGCTCCTCTTCGTGTTCTTCGTGTCCTTCGTGGTTCAGTCTTGTTCTCTGCCAGTCCGCATTGCCGGCCGGTGTCAGGCCGCTTCGACCTCTGCATCGATTTCGACCAGCCGCGGTTTTTCGCCGCGTGGTGGCGCGATCGCCTTGACATCCTGACGCCGCGGGAAGAACAGCCGCATCAGGCTCGGCAGCAGCAGCAGCGAAAACACCAGGCTTATGACGACGCCGCCGACGTTGACCGCCGCCAGTCCGCGATAGATGACGCTGCCGGGTCCGGGGTTGATCGCCATCGGCAGCGCGCCGAGCGCACCGGTGAGCGTGCTTGCGAGGATCGCGCGCAGGCGCTGGTTCAGCGACATGCGGATGGCGTCGTCGAGGCTCGCGCCGCTTTCCTGCGCCGTGCGCGTAAGGTCGACGAGCAGGATCGCGTGGTTGACGACGACGCCGACCATCATGATGAAGCCGATCATCGACAGCAGGTCCAGCGGCTGGAACGCGAACAGGCCGAGCACGCGCAGGCCGACCATGCCGCCGATCAGCGCGAGCGGCACGGTCAGCACGACGATCACCGCGTGGCGCAGCGAGCGGAACATCGCTGCCATGAGCAGCAGCAGTACGAACAGCGCCAGAATGAAATTCTTGCCGATCGTGCCGACGATCTGGTCGAGGCGATCGGCACTGCCGGCGAGCCGGATCGTGCCGTCGGGAAGCTGCTTGTGCAGTTCCGGCACGATCTGCTTGTCGATCGTCTGCAGCGCATCCTGCAAGGCGAGCGTGGCCGGAGGATCCATCGTCAGCGTGACCGTGCGGCGGTGATCGAGCCGGCGGATCTGGGTCGGACCCAGTGCGGTCTGCAGCTTGACCAGGTCGCCGATCGGCACGACTTGGCCGCTCGGCGTGACGACGGGTGTCTGCGCGATTTCTTCCGGCGTCTGTCCACCACCCGCGTGCAGGATGATCGGCACGCGCTGTTCGCCGTCGAAATATTCGCCAAGCCAGGCGCCGTCGCCGAGCGAGCGCACGACGTCGCCGACCGTGGCGCGGTCCCAGCCGGCTTCGGCGATGCGGCGGTCGTCCGGCTGCGCATGCAATTCGAGCTGCGCGGCGTCGGTCGACGGAAACGCCTGTACATTCGCTCCGGGGAATTTCGCTTCGAGCAGCTTGCGCCCCGCTTCAGCGGCCTTGTTCAGCTTGGCCGGGTCGTCGCCCTGCAAGTGAATCGCGACCGAGCGTGCCGACCCGCCGAAACCGCCGAACAGGTTGCCTTCCTCACTGAACACGCGTGTGTCCGGAAAACCGACCGTGATTTCGTCGCGCACGATGCGCTCGAGATCGCCGATGCGCTTTTCGTCGACGACGCGCGCGCCGATCGTGCCGCCGCCCGGCCACAGCAGCACGTACCAGTTCTTCAGCTGCGGCTGCTTCTTGCCGTCCATGTAGGGTTTCATACGAGCAAGAATCTTCGGCACGATCTCGCGATCGACGACTTCCGGCGCCATGCCGGGAGGGAAATTGAAGTACGCATCGATCGCCGCGCGCTTGACCGGCGGCAGGTAGTCAAGGCGTGGCTTGAATGCGAACGTCAGTGCGAGGGGCAGCACCAGCAGCGCGGCGATCCAGCCGAGTTGCTTGGGCCGCGTGTCGGTAAGATCCATGATCTTGTTCGTCAGCGCCGGCCAGCCGTCGCCGTAACCCGACTTGAGCTTTTTGGCCTTGAGCCAGCCCGACGCGGCCGGCAGAACCGTGATCGCGACGATGACCGAGATCGCAACCGCGATCGAGATCGTCAGCGCAAGGTCGGCGAAGATCTGGCCCTCGACGTCCTTGAGGAACACGACCGGCAGGAATACCGCGACGGTCGTGATCGTCGAGGCGATCAGCGCGCCGACGACCTGATTGGTGCCCTTGAGCGCGGCCTCGCCTGGCGTCATGCCGCCTTCCTTGAGCCGCAGGATATTTCCGGAGACGACGATCGCGCCTTCGACGACCATGCCGACCGCGAACGCCAGGCCCGCCAGCGAAATCACGTTGAGGCTGTGGCCAGTCATGCGCAACGCGCAGAACGTCGCCAGCAGGCAGATCGGGATCGCGCTGGCAATCAGAAGCGTCGCGCGCCAGTCGCGCATGAACCACCATACGCACAGCAGCGAGAGCAGCGCGCCGATGATGAGATTTTCGGTCAGCAGGCTGACCGCGCGATTGATGAACAACGACGAGTCGAACGACTGCTCGATGCCCAGGCCTTTGGCCTTGAGCGCACCGTCGCGCAACTCGGCAACGACTTTCTTGACCGCGCCGAGCGTCGCCAGGACGTTCGCGCCATTGGCCTTGCGCACATCCAGGCCGACCGCCGGGTTGCCGTTCTGGTAGGCGAAGAACTGCCGCTTCGGCGGCTGCATCTTGATTGTCGCCACATCGCTGAGGCGGATCGGCTTGCCGTCGCGCCAAGACAGCACGAGGGCGCCAAGTTCTTCGGGTTTGTAGCGTCCGGTGTAGCGCAGTTCGTATTGCTGGCGGCCGACCTGGATCTGGCCGCCGGACACATCGGTCGCGCTCGCGGCGCGCGCGGCGATTTCGGGAATCGTCACGCCGAGGCTTGCTGCCTTGGCCATGTCGACCGTGATCTGCACTTCGTCCGGCGGACCGGCATTGACGACGACTTGCGAAACGCCCGGCACACCCTCGATGCGCGGCTTGACCGTGTTCTCGATGAAGTGGCGGTATTGATCGATCGGCCCGGGCGTACCCGGCAGCAATTGAACGAAGAACCAGCTCAGCGATTCATTCGCGTTGCCACCGTTTCCGCCACCGAGCTGGACGACAGGCCGGTCGGCATCCTTCGGTATCGAGCGCACGCGATTGAGCCGGCCGATGACTTCGACCTGCGCGTTCTTCATGTCCGTTCCGATCGCGAACGTAAGGTTGATGAAGCTGCCACCCGGGCCGGCATTGCCGTCGATTTCCTCGAGGCCCGGCAAACCTTGCAACACCTGTTCCTGCGGCTCGAGCAGTTCGGATTCGACTTCTTCCGGGGAAGCCGCGCGCCAGTTCGTCTGCACGGCGATCTGCGGGCGATCGATGTCCGGGAACAGTTGCAGCGGCAGCTCGGACAGACTCATGAAGCCCAGCACGGCGACCAGCAGCACCGTCATGCCGACGGCCAGGGGATTCTTCAATGAAGATTCGATCAGTCTCATCGCGTCACTCTCCAATCTCCACTCGTTTCCCCGGGCGCAGTCTCGCGCCCGTCGACCCCCAATTGGATGTGGCAAGAGTCACAAGGGTTGCGTGACATGCGCCAAAATGTGGTTCGCCTGCGCCGAGACGTGCGACGGCGTTGAACCTGACCATGCCGGAAGTAACGGCTTTCGCGGATTTCGCGTGCTTGCATTGCGCGGAGTGCGCAGTGGGCGCTTGCGCGGCCTGAAAGCCCTCCCCTTCAAGGGGAGGGTTGGGTGGGGATGGTGTTTCTGTGGCTACACGCCCGAAGCGCCTTTCGCTCAGGGGAGGCGGGCGGGCCTCACGCAATCCACTTTAAACCTCCGACACCCGCGCCATGACATGCGCATCGACGAACTGACCATCGCGGAATGCGTAGCGGCGGCAGGTCCCTTCGATGACAAATCCATGGCTGGAGTAAAGCGCGATCGCCGCGGCGTTGTCGGTATAGACCTCGATTTCAATTCGCGAAATATTGATCCATTTCTCGCAGACATCGATCGCAGTGCCGACCAGTGCGGAGCCCACGCCGAGCTGGCGTGCCGATCCCTTGACACCCATGCCGAACGTTGCGACATGGCGTCTGCGCGGATGCTGGAACGCTTCCAGCGTCAGCTGACCGACGACTTCGTCGCCCCTGACCGCCACCAGGTTCGTGAACCCTTCCTTCGTCGTGCTGATCTTGCTGCGCCAGTGCTCCTCGGACTGGAACGGCAACTGCAGAGTGTTGGCGAAGGCCTCGCGTTCCGAATAGATCGCGTGAATCTGCGCAAGATCCCGCGGTTCGATATGGCGTATGTCGATACGGCTCATTGCACGCTCCGGCGAGCCGGATCACCAGGTCGGGTCCGGGAGCAAAAATATAGCGCATCCATCGGGCATGGCGCTGCCGCGCGCGCCATGACGCAAAAATTTCGCGTCTTCGTTGAGTACGAAAGTATTCGTTGACAAATTGAAATTGTCCAATCTACGATAACCTACGTAGATTGATTCTGACTGGGAGAAGTTGAATGCGTGGTCGTATCGTGGTGTTTGCCGTCGTTGTGTTGGCTGGGTCGCCGGTGCATGCCGCCGGCAATTCGGACAAGAGCATGGTCATCGAGAAGCCCGTCGTGGCCGATACACTGGAGACGTTTGCGCAGCAGGCCGCCTGGATCGAAAAGGAAATGCAGCCGGACGGCCGCTACGAGTTCACCAAGCCGGCGGACAAGCAGCGCGTGAACGTGCTGATCGGGCAGATGTCGAATCTGCTGCAGCGATCGGGCTCGGTCGCTTCCATGGATCACGACACCCGGGTGCAGATGTTCAACGACCAGGAAGAGGTCAACGGACTGCTCAAGCACAACGACGCGAATCGCCTCGTGTGCCAGAGTTACCAGCCGATCGGTTCGCACATCCCGACGACGACCTGCGTGACCTACCGGCAACGTGAGGAAACCGCGCGCAACACCAAGATCGGGCTGGGGCAGTTCGACCTGTCGCGCGTGTGCAATGGACCCGGCGGCAACGACCAGAATGGCTGCGCTCCCGGTTCGCACCAGAAGTCGACGGGCGGGCACTGAGCCTTACAGGTCCAGACCGAGGTACTTCGTCCCGGCGATGGGGTTGTAGCGGTAAGGTTCGATTTCGCGGAATCCGAGTGCCTCGTACAGCTGCTGCGCCCTTCCCATTGACGGCAATGTGTCCAGGCACATGCGCCGATAGCCGATCGAGCGCGCCTCCGCGATGATGCGCTCGGCCAGCATCCGGCCGACACCATGAGCCCTGAAGGCGGGGCGCACGAACAGACGCTTCATTTCGCACCCGTCGCCGGAAAGCGGCCGGAACGCTACGCAGCCAGCGACAGCATCCTCGACGCGTGCAAGCAGAAGGCGGCCATCCGGCGCCGCGTACTTGCCCGGCAGGGCCGCCAGTTCGCTTTCGAAATCCTGGAAACCGAGGTCGACGCCGAGTGCTGCCTGGTACTCCTCGAACAGGATTCGGGCTTGAGCAATCGAATCGATGCTGGTTGCTTGTTCGATCGAGATCATGTTGGATTGATCAACGAGGCGGTTTCGATCAACACAATTGCAGGCGTGTCCGGGTATTTTCAATGCGATGCTTTCCCTAAATCGATAGGGGACGCGACTGCTGTCTTCGCGCAGTCCATGGATGGACGGATTCGTGCAAAAACCGGCGCCGTTGGCGGTGCCGAGCATCGCAGGCGGGGCGGGAAAATGCCCGAAGGGTCGCGGCGATGGATCGCCGCGATTGCGAAGCAGTACATGGACGTACTGTCTGAGCAACCCCGTCACGCCGAGAAGCACAGGGGATTTTGATTCGCAGGATGCGAATCAAAACACCGCGTTCGGTGCCTAGCCTTTTTGGTTACTTTTTGGGCAATGCCAAAAAGTAACCGGCTCGCCGCAGGCGAGACGAAGCTCTGCACTTCAAGGGCAAGGAGCTGGATTCCGGCTTTCGCCGGAATGACGAGCAAAAAGGATGTGCAGGAAAGGCGACTTTTGTCCTGCCCCCATCCCTCCTTGGAGTTAGCGGAGCGCCTACGTCAGCAGCCGAACCTTGTCCTTGTAGCTGCGTGACAGCTTGAGCTGGTGGCCGGAATCGAGGACGAGGAAGTATTCGCCGTTGAGGTGCGGGCGCATTTCCTTGACGCGGGCCAGGTTGACGATCGTGGAGCGGTGCACGCGCTGGAAGCGGCGCGGGTCGAGGCGTTGCTCGAGGTCGTGCATCGTCGCGCGCAACACGTGCGTGTCGGCGCCGGCGTGGATGCACATGTAGTCGCCGGCGGCGTCGATCCACTGGATCGCCTCGATGTCGACGCGGACGATGCGCTGGCCATCCTTGATGGCAAGCTTGTCGCTCGTGTGGCGCACGGCGTCGGCGGCGTCGGCGAGGCTCAGCGGCGGCACGTTTGGCAGCGTCGCAATCAGTTTCAGCAACTGCTCGCATTGGTCGCTCGCAGCCCGTCGCGCGAGTTGCTCGCGGGCGCGGACGAGCGACTGATCCAGGCGCGCGTCCTCGACCGGCTTGAGCAGATAGTCGAGCGCGCTCGCCGCGAACGCCGCCAGGGCGTATTGGTCGTAGGCGGTGACGAACACGGTCAACGGCATCAGCGTCGCCGGCACTGCGCGCAGCAACTCAAAGCCATCGACGCCCGGCATCTGCACGTCGAGGAACATCAGGTCCGGCTTGAGTGCCGAAATCGAGTTGAATGCTTCGCGGCCATTGGCGGCTTCGCCGACGATCTCGATGTCGCCGTGGTGCTGCAGGCGCAGTTCGAGCCCGCGCCGCGCCAGCGGCTCATCATCGACAATCAGTGTGCGTATCATCGTCATGGCACTTGGGCTCCTGCCCGGCGAATCATGGTCATGCTGCGTTGCTCTTGGCCACGGCCTCGA
>DASRTK010000528.1:0-8680 GCA_035655975.1 Rudaea sp. | reverse complement strand
TGGCGGACCGCATCGGTTCGATCGTTCCAGGCAAGCAGGCCGACCTGGCCGCCGTGCGCCTCGACGCGCTCGAAACGCAGCCGGTCTACCATGTGATTTCGCAGCTCGTTTACACGGCCGGCCGCCGTCACGTCAGCGACGTGTGGATCGCCGGAGTTCGCAAAGTGGAAAACAGGACCGTGCTCGGATTGGACGCCGACGAACTGCGGGGCAGGGCACAGGCCTGGCAGAGCCGGATCGCCGACCTCGGCTAGGGCGATGGAGAATCACGTGCCGAACGTTCATTCCGCCGAAACCGCCAAGTTCGACAAGCTCGCCGCGCGCTGGTGGGACGTCAACGGAGAATCGCGGCCGCTGCACGACCTGAACCCCGTGCGCCTGAACTACATCGCCGGGCGCGTCGCATTGAAAGGCGTCCGCGTGCTCGATGTCGGCTGTGGCGGCGGCATCCTGAGCGAGGCGCTGGCCCGCGCCGGCGCGGACGTGGTCGGTATCGACCTTGCGCCGCGCGTGCTCGAAGTCGCGCGCCTTCACCTGCATGAATCCGGGCAGCGGGTCGACTACCGCGAGATCAGCGTCGAGGCGCTCGCGACGGAAATGCCCGCGTCGTTCGACGCCGTGACCTGCATGGAAATGCTCGAACACGTCCCGGATCCGGCCAGTGTCGTCTCGGCTTGCGCAACGCTGCTCAGGCCCGGCGGCCAATTGTTCCTGTCGACGCTAAACCGCACGCCGCTGGCCTTCGGCGTGGCGATCGCCGGGGCGGAGTACACGTTGAACCTGCTGCCGCGCGGAACGCATCACTATGCGCAATTCATCCGCCCGTCCGAACTGGCTTCCGCCCTGCGCGCGGCCGGCCTCGAACTCTCCGACATCAGCGGCATCGCCTACAACCCGTATACGCGCCGCGCCTGGATTGCAAAAAGCACACAAGTGAACTATCTCGCCTGCGCGCGCAAACCCGGATGATCGGGCAAGACTACGAACTGCAGGCCGTGTTCTTCGATCTGGACGGCACGCTCGTCGATTCGGCGCCGGACCTGATCGTGGCGATGCAGCGCCTGCGCGCCGAACTCGGCGAATCGCCAGTCGACGTGACGGCGATCGGCGAGGTGGTTTCGAAGGGCGGGCGGGCCATGCTGCGTCGTGGTTTTCCCGACGCCGATGACGCGCGCATCGACTTGCTGTTGCCACGCTTTCTCGACCTGTACGCCGAGGCAATCGCGACGCACACGCGACTGTACTCCGGCATGGACGAGGTGCTCGTGTCGCTGGAACGCCGCGGCATCCGCTGGGGCGTGGTGACAAACAAGCCCGGCCGGCTCGCGCGCGCGCTGCTTACGGCGATCGACCTCGAACGGCGTTGCGCGGCAATGGTGTCCGGCGACTGCCTGCCGTTGCGCAAGCCCGACCCGGCACCGCTGCTGCATGCCTGTGCGCTTGCCGGGGTGTCTGCGCAACGCAGCGTCTATGTCGGCGACGACATGCGCGACATCGAAGCCGGCCAGCGCGCCGGCATGAAAACGATCGCGGCCGGTTGGGGTTATCTCAACGGCGAGGATCCGCATGCCTGGCAAGCCGATTCGGTGGCCATGTCGCCGGGCGAACTGCCGCGCGTGCTCGGCCTCGACTGATTGGCGATGCCGCCGGAAAATGCAGCGTTTGCGAGCTTCGAGCGCAAATGGCTCGACGCCAATCCGGAGCAGGCCACCGTCGCGGTGTTCCTTGCGCCCGGCGAGCGCCGGCGTGCGAGCGCATTCGGCAGCCTCGTGCACGAACTCGAGCAGACAACCTTCGGCGTGCGCGAACCGCAGGTCGCGGCAACCAAGCTGAATTGGTGGCGCCAGGAATTGATCGCCGCAGTCGCGGGAGCGCCGCGTCATCCGATCGCGCGCGAGTTGTTCGACGACGATCGGATCCGTTCGATCGATGCGACACGCTGGTCGAACCTGATCGATGGGGCGCTCGTGCAGCTCGAGAGCGCAGCCGCTTCGGCGTTGAACGATTCGATCTCGACGCTGGCGGCGTTTTACCAGCCGGTCGCTTCCCTCGAGGCTGCCGTTGCGGCGCAGGAAAACGCGCGAACCGAAGCCGATGCCCGATTGTGGATTAGTGCGCATTTGTTGCATTCCGTTGTCCAGCCCGGGCAGGATCACGCGATACCGCTCGACCTGCTCGCCCGCCACGGCCTGGCGCGTTCGGGGCTGGCCGAGCCGAGTCCGGCGCGCACTGCGTTGTTGCGCGACTATCTCGCCCTCGTACGGGACGAGCTCGACGCTGCGCTCGCGCAAGCGCCGCAAGCCAGCCTCGGTCGCCGCGTGCGCGCGCGGCTGGACCGTGAACTGGCGGCGAAGGCGGGCGCAGCCCCCGATCCCTGGGCGTTGCTCGTGCGCCATCACGTGCCGCGCCGCTGGCGCAGCCTGTGGCTTTCGTGGCGCGAGGCGCGGCGCAGGACAGTTGGCAGCGCAACATGTCCGGAATGAACTTGACGAACCCGACACGCAACCCAAGATACCGTGCGTAATGTTTTGATCTCGCTGCCGGTCCACGAATGCACCGGTTGCCGTCCCTTCAGGAGGTTCCATGCACCACAACGAGAACGTCGTGCGCGCGATGCCCGACATCGCCAACGAAGCGCAGCCCGCGGTTGCCGGTACGCTCGAATGGGTCGGCATGGGCAACATCGACGTACCGGTGACGCTCGCCGGATCCGACGGCAGCGCCGTGCGCGCGCCGGCGCGCGTTTCGGCGTATGTGAACCTCACCCAGCCCGATGTGCGCGGCATCCACATGTCGCGGCTCTACCTGCACGTCGACAAGCACCTGTCGGCAGAACCGTTGACGCCGTGCTCGATACGCCGGCTGCTGCGCGATTTCCTCGAGTCGCACGCCGAGTTGTCCAATCGGGCGATGGTGCGGATTTCCTTCGACCACCTGGTGCGACGCCCTGCACTCAAGAGCGACAACAGCGGCTGGAAGTCGTATCCACTGACGATTGCCGGCGTGATGGACAGCGGCCAGTTCAGCCTCGAGGTCGGCTGCGAAGTTGTCTATTCAAGCACCTGTCCTTGTTCGGCCGCGCTCGCTCGGCAACTGATCCAGGAGCGCTTCGGCGAAGACTTCGCGCGCGGCAAGCCGCTCGACTATGACGCCGTCGTCGCCTGGCTCGGCAGCGAGCAAGGCATCTGCGCTACGCCGCACAGCCAGCGCAGCATCGCCGAGGTGCGCGTAAAGCTTGCGCCGAGTTTCGGCTTCCCGATCGTCGCATTGATCGACCGCATCGAGGATGCGCTCAAGACGCCGGTGCAGACCGCGGTCAAGCGCGAGGACGAGCAGGCGTTCGCTTTGTTGAACGGCGAGAACCTCATGTTCTGCGAAGACGCCGCGCGCCGCATCCAGGCCGCGCTCGCGCAGGACGAGCACATCGCCGATTTCTGGATTCGCGCCACGCATCAGGAAAGCCTGCATCCGCATGACGCGGTCGCAGTTGCGACGAAGGGTATCGCAGGCGGTTATGCGGCAGGTGTCGACGAACTCGCAGCGCCGCACAAGTAGAAACGGGCGCTGCCACCTTGGAAGCATTGCAGCGGCCGCCCGCAAATTCGCGGGCGGTCGTTGTTGATCGGCAGTGCAGCGCTACGGCACGATCGCGTTGACGAAGTTGACGCCATCAGGCACGCCAACGCCAGTCACGTTGTCCCAGCCCGGCGCTGTGAACAGCGACGTGTCGGTGTTGAACGACAGCGAGTACCAGCGCGTCGACGTGCCGTTGTAGAGCGCACTGAAATACGGCACTGCCGTGGCCGGGTCGGCCAGATCATCCGGAGCGTAGTTCGTGGTGCCGGAGGCATCGGTAATCGAACCCATCACGTTGTTGGTCGGATCCGGAGGCACGATGTCGCGAACGCCGCCTGCGCCATAGACCAGCGGAGCGGCTTGTCCCAGTCCATGTCCGGCCTTCTGCGCCGCTATTGCCATGACGCCCGAGAACAGCGGGCAAGCCAGGCTGGTCCCGCCGATCACGCCGACCGCAAGGCCGCCACTGGCCGGGTCGGTAATGATGATTTCTACTCCGGTGAATGGATCGGCCAGCATGCCGATGTCGGGAACGAGGCGGGCAGGACCCGGCAAGCTGCTCTGGAACGCTGGCTTGGCGAAGGTCAGGCTCGTCCCGCCGCCCGCGCCGAAAACGAAACCGAGATGCAGCGGAGGATCGGTCGGACCGCCGCCGATCTCCGCAATGCGCGTCTGATCGTTGCCCCAGCCTGTTTCGAACAGCAGGTTGCTGTCGGCATCCATCGCCACGCTGGTTCCACCGACGCTGGTTGCATACGGCGAACTGCCGGGATAGTCGACGGTCTTGAAGCCGACGGCGATCTCCTCGTCACCGTTGTCACCGGACGAAAAGTTGACGTCGACACCCTGGGCTGCCGCCATTTGCAGGATGCGTTCAACCCGCAGCAATTGCGCCGGATTGCCGAAGCCTTCTCGGATCGACCAACTGTTCGAGATCGTGTTGCCGAGGTGATGCACGACCGCAAAGTTGATCGCTTCGTCCAGCGCGGACCGTGCCGGCGCCACAACCAGCGCGATCTTCGCGCCTGGTGCCATCGCGTGCGCCCATTCAACGTCGAGCGTCGTCTCGTCGGCCCAGCCGCCGGTGTGTGGATTGTTCTGCAGGCCCGGCGCCTTGACGATCGACAGATCCAGCGACGGCAGCCCATAGAAATCGGAAAAGAACGATGCGTCACCTTGTATCGTCGGGGAGCCGTACGCGTCGACGATGACGATCGTCTCGCCGGTGCCATCCAGTCCCTGATCATACAGGGGCTGCATGTTGTAGACGGACTGCACTTCGGAAGGCTGATATCCGCACGGTGGAAGATTCGGCACGTCGCTCGTGATATCCGAACCATAACGATTACCGCTGTAAGTGGCCGTCGCGTTGCTGTCGGTGAACGTCTGAGTCTCGGGCGGTCGGAAGCACTCGTGCGCGAAGAACGCCCCGTTCGGCGTCGCCGCGGCCAGCGGCAGGCGCGCATACGGCTGGCCATCGGGTCCGACCGGGCGTACGTTCTGCGGTTCGAAACCGTAGTCGTCAAGCCCCGTGATCGCCGCGACATGGTTGCCGGATGAGTCGTTGATGGATGGATCGGACGTGTTCGAACGGTAGACGCCGTCGCTCAGGCTGAAATTGTCGATCGAGACATGGAACGCCTTCTCGACATCGCCGACGGTGCCCTGCACCTTGACATAGAAGTTGTTCTCGGCGACGGCGACCGTGGTCAGCTTGTGCGCGTTCAACCAGTTCTGCACGGCCTTGAGTTCGTTGGCAGTCGGGGCAAACTGAGCGTTGAACTGGCTCTGCGAAATCCACTTGTGGAAATTAGGATTTCCCTTCGCCGTCTGTTGCCTGACCAGCTGGTCGAGTTGCGATTCGTTGTGCAGCTTGAGCCATGCGCTCACGCTGATCACGGTCGCGGGGTCGACGGGCCCGAGATCCTTTGCGTTCTTGACGAATCCAGGAGTGTTCTGCGGGATGACCGTCGCCGACGAAGCTGCCCCTCGTGCCGCCGTGCCGATACCGCACGCAGCAAGGGCGAGCACGATTGCCGTGCTCGAGATGCCTTTTCTCATGGTGAAACTCCTTCTGAGAATTAGCCCCTGCGCGACACATTTTAGGCCGATGGACGGCGCCTATCCTGAATCCCCGCTGTCTCGAATCGAACCGTCCGCACGGTCGCGGGGCGCGCGACCGCCTGCGTCATGGCGACCGATAGAAGCTTGAGGCTGCCTGCAGTAGCGCACCAAGTTTCCGTAAGCCTGCGTCCGAGTTGCCGAAAACGAAGAATCGCCCAGGCCAACCGCGGCGTCCGTCATGCATCGTGCAACCAATGCCGGTCCAAATGACGGCGACAACAGCACCGGCCGACGACAGCTCACGTTGTTCGTCGGCATCGTCCTGCGTCCGGCGATGGCCGGACGTTGCTCCTGAACCACGGAACCGGGTTACGATAACGCTGGAATCCTTGGGGGACGAATGAACCGCGCCGCAATCGAGCGTCTCCATCCGTGGCGTTGATACGTCGATGAGCCTGTTCGACGAACTCAAGCGCCGCCGCGTGTTCAAGGTCGCTGCCGCATATGTTGTCGTGGCGTGGCTCGCGGTGCAGGCCACGTCGATCGGATTTCCCGCGTTCGATGCGCCGCCGTGGGCGATGCGCGTCTTCATCCTCGTCGTCGCGCTCGGCTTTCCACTCGCGCTCGTGCTTGCGTGGGCGTTCGAGATAACTTCCGAGGGAGTCAGGCTCGAATCCGCCGCAGTCGGCAACAAGCGCGTTTACGTGGCGGCAGGAATTCTTGCCGCACTGGCAATCGCCTGGTACGTGGCGCAACGGCCCACGTCGCACAACGGCGAAGCCGACGCGCACTCGATCGCCGTGCTGCCGTTCGTCAACATGAGCAACGATCCGGCGCAGGAGTTCTTTTCCGACGGAATCGCCGAGGAACTGCTGAACCAGCTCGCGCAGTTTCCCGACCTCATGGTCGCGGCGCGTACCTCGGCGTTCCAGTTCAAGGGCAAGAATCTCGACGTCGCCGATATCGGCCGCAAGCTCAACGTCGCGCATGTACTCGAAGGCAGCGTGCGCAAGGACGGCGCGCGCCTGCGCATCACCGCTCAGTTGATCAAGAGCGCAACCGGTTTTCACATGTGGTCGCAGACCTTCGAACGCGACGCCAGCGACGTGTTCAAGGTGCAGGACGAAATTTCGACGGCGATTGCCAAGGTGCTGGAAGCGAAGCTCGGCTCGCGGCCTTCATCGACCGCAACTCCGAAAACCGCAGACCCTGCCGCGTACGACGATTACCTGCTGGCGCGCTCGCTGCTCGCACGCCGCGTCGGCGACAGCCTGCCACTGGCGATCGCAGCATTCGATCGCGCCATCGCAGGCGATCCGAATTACAGTCCGGCCCATTCCGGGCGCGCATTCGCGCTGGCGATCGAGCCGGGATGGTCGGCGACTCTGCCGGTCGACGTTGCTTATCCAAAAGCCGTGGCCGGCGCCGACGAAGCGATGCGCCTGGATCCGGACAACGCCGAGGCTTATATGGTGCGCGGGGTCCTGCGCAGCGCCTACTTCAAGCAAGTGGCCGCCGATGCGGATTTCGACCGCGCGCTGGCGCTGGCGCCGGGTAGCGTCGACATCATGAATTTCGCCGGCGACAACTTCGAGTTCACGGGCAAGTTCCGCGCCGCCGAACGCCTGAAACGGCAAGCGATAGCGCTCGATCCGCTGGCCTTCGTGCATCCGATGAACCTGACTGAAATACTCAGTGCCCAGGGCCGCTTCCGCGACGCGATAGCAGTCGGCGAGCATGCGATCGCTCTCGGGAACGCGCTGTATACACGCTATGAGTTGTTCTGGGCCTACCTGCGGCTCGGCGAACTCGATCATGCGCGCGAGCTGGCGACCGCGATCTGTGGCGAGGTCGGCGCGGATACGAGTCGATGCCTCTCCGTTCGCATCGCATTGCATGCGGCAAACGGGGATAAGCCGGCTCTCGCCCTGGCGGTCGACAAACTTGCGGCGAACCTTGCCGCGGAGCAACCGGGCGGTTGGGCCGATAACCCGGGCCCTTCCGACGCCACGTCGCTGTTTGCGAACTTTATCGGCGACATGCCGCGGGCGACGGCTATGCTCCGCGGTACGTTGCGCGAAAAAGCCGACCCCGCCACAAGGGCCTTGCTCGGCGGCCCGCATGGCGCGCGCCTGCCCGAGGAAGTCAGCCAGGATCCGGAATGGCTCGCGGTCTGGAACGATCCGGAGCTGCGCGAAACCATGGCGGCGTATCGCGCGAACCTCGCTGCGTTTCGCAAGGGCGACTGAGCGCCGATCGCACCTGCGCTCGCGAAGCGAAGGGTGTCTGCGCAGGCTTTGGGGCGTCGTGTCTGCCCGGGCGCGAACCAGGCAGTGGGCTGGTGCTTACTCGAATCCGTTCGCGAATACCCGGTCCAAAGGCTCGCCGTAGATGAAATCGTCGACGACGACGATGTCGGAGGTGCCGTTGTTGTCCAACGGGCCGATCGCGGTGTTGCCCAAGGTGACGCGGACGCGGGCGATACCGGGCTGACCGTCGCCCACGAACCCACCCAGGAAGGACAAGCCTCCGCTCAGCGGCGAGGCCGCAAATGCGCCCATGCTGGTGTTTCCCGTATCGAAGAACCGCAGTGACGTCGTGCTGGCGGTGTCGACGTCCGACAGCATCAGGCCGAATCCCTTCACAGTGGCAGGGATGCTCGTGCCGGGCACGAAAAAATACACATCGAAGATGTTGCTGCCAACGGAGGTCAGCATGCGCTGCGGACTGTAGGTCTGGAATGTCGACGTATAGTTCGGGTTGATGTTGCCGAAATTTGCCGCGGCCGGCTGCCCTGCGCCCGCATCGGCGCTTGCCCCGCTGACCTGGAAGGCCGTTCCGGCCGTCGCGAGCACGACGCCACGCGGCGAAGTAACGTTGAAGAAGTCCGCCGGAAAGGGGTTCGGTGCCGCCTTGGCCGCGGGGACACCGTCCCAGTTGATCTCGCGCCGCAGGCCGCCGAAAGATCCGTTGGCGGCGGCCGTGGTACCGCCGCCGAGGTCGGTGCGGAACTGGTCGCGCACGGCCGTGATCGCGGCAG
>DASRTK010000527.1:0-6540 GCA_035655975.1 Rudaea sp. | reverse complement strand
ATCTATCAGGCGCTGGAAAAAGTCGACGGCAAGGCCGAAGAGCTGACCTGGGAAATCTTCCGCGACACGCTGATCGAGCAGGCCGAGCAGGGCGTGGATTATTTCACGATCCACGCCGGCGTACGCCTGCCTTACATTCCGCTCACCGCGACGCGCGTGACCGGCATCGTCAGCCGCGGCGGTTCGATCATGGCCAAGTGGTGCCTGGCGCATCACCGCGAATCGTTCCTGTACACGCACTTCGAGGACATCTGCGAGATCATGAAGGCGTACGACGTCGCGTTCTCGCTCGGCGACGGCCTGCGCCCCGGCTCGATCGCCGACGCGAACGATGCGGCGCAGTTTGCCGAACTCGACACGCTCGGCGAGCTCACACAGATCGCCTGGAAACACGACGTTCAAACCATGATCGAAGGCCCCGGTCACGTGCCGATGCAGCTGATCAAGGAGAACATGGAACGCCAGCTGCGCGTCTGCCACGAGGCGCCGTTTTATACCCTGGGGCCGCTGACGACCGACATCGCGCCGGGCTACGACCACATCACGAGCGCGATCGGCGCGGCGCTGATCGGCTGGTTCGGCACCGCGATGCTGTGCTACGTCACGCCGAAGGAACACCTCGGCTTGCCGAACAAGCAGGATGTGCGCGACGGCATCATCGCCTACAAGATCGCCGCGCACGCGTCCGATCTGGCCAAGGGCCATCCGGCGGCGCAGGCGCGCGACAACGCGCTGTCCAAGGCGCGCTTCGAATTCCGCTGGCAGGACCAGTTCAACCTCGGCCTCGATCCGGAAAAGGCGCAGGAATTCCACGACGAGACCTTGCCCAAGGATGCCGCCAAGCACGCGCACTTCTGTTCGATGTGCGGTCCGCACTTCTGCTCGATGAAGATCACGCAGGACGTGCGCGACTACGCGAAGGACCACGGCGTCGACGAAGCCGCGGCGCTCGACGCCGGCATGGCCGAGAAGGCGAAGGAGTTCCGCGAGTCGGGCGCGGAGATTTATCGTGCGGAGTAAAACTCTGCTGTGATAGCAGACGCCACGATAAATAGTAGTCGTCATTCCCGCGGAAGCGGGAATCCATTTTTCGTTTCAAGATAAAGCAAGGCACGATCAAGATGGATGACCAGCTCCGCTGTTGAGAGCCCCGCTTACGCGGGAATGACGGCAATAAACAATGGCGCGCAACGCCTATGCGGCTGCGGCCCCGGGCTGATCTGAGCAACATAGAGAAATGAGACTTCCCGTACCCTTCATCCAGTTGCCCCTGCAATTCGACGCGAAAGCCCTCGCGGCCGAAATCCATGCGCTTGGCGAGGAAGTCTGGATGCCGCACCCGGAAGGCTTCGCCGGCAACTCGGCATTGCCGTTGATCGCGGTGAACGGCGACCCGAACAACAACTCGATCGCCGGACCGATGCGGCCGACGGCCCATCTGGAACGCTGCCCGCTGATGTTGCATGCGCTATCGACGATCGGTGCCGTCTGGGGACGGTCGCGCCTGATGCGCCTGTCCGGCAATGCCGAAGTCACCGCGCATGTCGACACGAACTATTACTGGCGCGAGCGCATGCGCGTGCATGTCCCGATCGTGACCCAGCCGACGGTGCGCTTCATCTGCGGCGAAGCCGAGCTGAACATGAAGGCCGGCGAATGCTGGATTTTCGATACCTGGCGCCTGCACAACGTGATCAACGCCTCCGGCGACGAGCGCATCCATCTCGTGGCCGACACCATCGGCGGCGCGCGTTTCTGGGACCACGTCGACCGCGGGAACTCGCCACAGGGACCACGGCCCGGATGGAGCGCGGCGGCGGTGGCGGCGCAGGCCGGCAGTGTTGCGATGGTCGAATTCGAATCGACCAACGTGCCGGTCGTGATGACGCCATGGGAGGCGCGCGAGCACGTCAACTTCCTGCTCGGTGAAGCAGTCCAGCATCCGCAGGTACCAGGTGCGCACAAGATCTGTTCGAGATTCCTGCGCGAATGGCACGCATTGTGGTCGCGCTACGGGGAGGTCCGTGAAGGCTGGCCGCAGTATCGGGCCGTGCTCGACCGCTTCACCGGGGAACTCGGCGACTTCGCCGATCGTATCGTGTTGCGCAACGGCGCCGCGTTCCTCAGTTCGATCACCTTGATGGTGCTGCGCGTCGCTCTGGCCGACCGGCCGATGCCGGTGCGCGGGGACGAATACCGCACGCCGCTGCGCGCGTCCGGCACGCCGCCCCCGAGCGAAGGCGTTGACGCATTCGCCCGGCCTTTGTTTATCGTCTCGCCGCCACGCTCGGGTTCAAGCCTGTTGTTCGAGACCCTGGCCAAGGCGCCCAACCTGTACACGATCGGCAGCGAGAGCCACGCCATCTTCGAGGGCATGCCGCAACTCAACATCGCGGCTCACGGCTATGCATCGAACCGGCTCGATGCGACTGCCGCTACTGCGGACGTTGCCGGCGAACTGCGCGACCGCTTTCGCCGCCGCCTGGTCAATCGCGAGGGCAAGGCGCCGGTAGCCGAATCAGTACGCGTTCTGGAGAAAACACCGAAAAACGCGTTGCGCGTACCCTTCATCGAGCGCGTTTTTCCACAAGCACACTTTATGTATTTGTACCGCGACGTGCGCGAAACGCTGGCGAGCATGATCGAGGCGTGGCAGTCAGGCCGCTTCGTCACTTATCCGGAGTTGCCGGGCTGGAGCGGGCCGCCGTGGTCGCTGCTGTTGGTGCCGGGCTGGCGCGAACTGGCCGGCAAACCGCTGGCGCAAATCGTCGCCGCGCAATGGCAGGCAACGACCGACCTGCTGCTCGACGATCTGGCGGCACTACCGGCCGAACGGGTCACGGTCGCGCGCTACGACGCGCTGCTGGCCGATCCACAGGCCGAGATCTCGCGCCTGTGCGCGGCGACAGGGTTGCCCTGGGATCAGGCACTACGCGGCGCACTGCCTCCATCGCAGCACACGCTTTCAGCGCCGGCGCCGGACAAATGGCGCAAGCACGAAAGTGAGATCGAGCCGGTCCTGCCGGGGCTCGCCGACACGATCGCGCGCGCTGAACGGTTCGCTGCGCGCTGAGTCACACTTGCTTGAGCCCCTCTCCCACCGGGAGAGGGGTTGGGGTGAGGGTCGGGGATCGTCAGGCGCTACTCCGTGCTCGTACCCTCATCCGGCGCTTCGCGCCACCTTCTCCCGGTGGGAGAAGGGAAGATCGCAGCCTCATGAATCTTTGGCAAGCGATAACCAAACTGCTCGACCACACTCGCGTCGCGTTCGGCAACAAGATCGGCAAGCTCGCGATCGTAGTACCCGCGCCAGTCGCCATGCGCCGACGTGTTTCGCGGCGCCGCCGTGTCGACGAAGTCGCGCATTTCATCCGAAACCGGCGCGCCGACTCGCTCGAAAAACGCCAGAAGCTCGGCACGCAGGTTCTCGCAGCGGCCGATGACCGGCTCGATGCCCGGGCTGGTATACATGTGGCGAAAGAGAAAACTGTAGAAGCCCATGCCGCTGGAGCGGATCGGCGCCAGCGCGAAGTTCGGAAGGTTCAGGCCGAAGCCGGCGTCGCCGTAGCGATCCGGCAGCAGCCCGAGCAGGCGGTCGAGCCGCGCCTGATCGTCGCCGAGTCCGACGAGATTGCGCACGCTGGCACGGAAGTCCAGCGCCCCGTCGTCGCTGACGCAGCGAAACAGCGCGTTGGGCCGCGGACGTTGCGACTGGAACGCGTACCACGACACGTAGTAGCTCCACGGGCTGCGCACGAAGCCGAGCACCGGCAGCGCGCGCAGCGGCGTCGGCAGCAGCGACAGCGGCAGGTGATAGCCAAGCTGGCGCGCATCCGGGAAGAAACGCAGCAAGCATTCGTTGACGAAGCTGCCGCCGGACTTGTGCAGATGAACATAGACGAAGCGATCGGTGGCGATCATTACGTCTGAATCAGGCTGTCTGCTGCAGCGCCTGCACGCGCTCGTTGACCGCCGGCTCGACCGAGCCAAGATCTCGTTCGGCGCGCGCGAGCAGGTCGAGCAGCGCCGGGGACGTGAGGAAATCGCAGATCAGGTGCGTGCGCGAGCGCTCCGGATCGGCATTCCACACGCCATGCAGCGTCGAGTTGTTCAGCGCCCATGCTTCGCCGGGCTGCATGCGGTAGCTGCGCCCGGCGCAGTACATCCACGCCGATGCGTGCGTCGTGACCGGCACGTGGATACGGATCGTCTTGGAAAAATAGTCGGCCTGGTCGATGTGCGCTGCGATGATTGCGCCGCCGGGCAGGCGCGCGAGCAGGCAGCGCAGCGGCGGCGCCGCAACCAGTTGCGTCATTATTTCGCGCACGTACGGAACGCGCCGCATCGCCTCGCGCTCCTCGACCGGCAGGTTGCCTTCGGCCGGCGCGTGCCCACGCAGGAAAATCGCCTGGGCCGGATTGTGCACGCCGACCCGGCCACCGCGTGACAGCCACATTTCCGCGGGTATCGACGCGACTTCCGACTGCAGGCGCTCGGCATCCACGCGCACCGGCAAACGCGCGCAGCCGCCGATCAGGGCGGTCTTGTCGAGCAATGGATGACCGGGTAGCGTGAGCATGTCTTTCAGTTTGAGGTAGTGGCGCCAGGAATTGCCATGCATCGTAACGCCGTCGGCATGCCGTTGGAACGTTTTGCGGCCCGCGGCGCTTCGCTTTGAGCGTTGCGAGCGTGCGGGCGCCTGCCACATGCGGCACAATTGCGTCCCCCCGCGAAAAGCCGCTGGAGCTTCGTGATGACCATCGTCAGCCGTTTTAAGGAATCGCGCACGCGCTGGATCTTGCGCGGCGGCGGCACTCTGGTGGCGCTGTACCTGATCGGCGTGTTCAGCCTGATGTGGTGGTGGAGCTACGAGCCCGACCAGTTCGACGTCGTCAAGTTCGCGCAGCAGCGCGCCGCCGAACATCAACAATCGCCGGTTACCGGGTCGACCGTCAGCGGCGCGCTGATCGGCAGCGCGGAAACGCTGCTCGACAAGCGTGGCGGTTATTTTTCCAACGACCTGTTCCCGCCAGGCCTGTTCATGGACAACGTGCCGAACTGGGAATTCGGCGTGCTGACGGCCACGCGCGATCTGGCGCGCGAGATGCGCAACAAGTTTTCACGCTCGCAATCGCAGTCCGAGGAAGACGCTGACCTCAAGGAAGCCGATCCGCTGTTCTCGAGTCCGAACGACCGCTGGCTGCTGCCGAGTTCGGAGGGTCAGTACCGCAAGGCGATCGCGCATCTGGACGGCTATTTCGTGCGCCTCGGCAAGAACGATCCGAACGGTGCGCAGTTCTATGCCCGTGCGGACAATCTGGCCGACTACCTCGACGTCGTGTCGACGCGCCTGGGCAGCCTGTCGCAGCGGTTGTCGGCCAGCGTCGGCCAGCTGCGCCTCGAAGGCGACGCGCCGGTCGACCCGGGGGCGCCGAAGAATTCGAAGGGCCAGCAGATCGTGCAGACGCCGTGGACGAAGATCGACGACATCTTCTACGAATCGCGCGGCTATACCTGGGCGTTGCTCGAACAGCTCAAGTCCATCGAAGTGGACTTTGCCCCGATCCTGCACAGCAAGAACGCGACCGTGGGCCTCAAGCAGGTCATCCGCGAACTCGAGGAATCGCAAAAGCCCGTGTGGAGTCCGATCATTCTCAACGGCGGCCCGTTCGGCTTCTTCGCCAATCATTCGCTGGTCATGGCGAACTACGTATCGCGCGCGAATGCGGCACTGATCGACTTGAAGTCGCTGTTGGATCGCGGGTGAGTCGCGCCTCCAAATTTTGCGTATCGTGCGGAAGCGAATCCTTCCCCTGCGAAGCGGGGGAAGGTGGCGGCAGCCGGATGGGGGCAAACGTAAGGGCGGTCACCTCCGATTGCCCCCTTCCGCCCTTCGGGCACCTTCCCCCGCAAGCGGGGGAAGGGAAGCCACGAAGGCGCGCCGCAGTCCTGATGGCTTGAACGATGCGTATAGAAAGCATTCTCCGCGATTGGCGCTTCGCCTGGCTGCTGCTGCTCCTGCCGATCGCGTTGTTCCTGCCCGCTATGCCGATCGACGAGACGCGTTACCTCTCGGTTGCCTGGGAAATGCGCAACGGCGGCGACTATTTGCTGCTGCACTTGAACGGCGCGCCATACGCGGACAAAGGGCCGGTGTTGTTCTGGCTGATCAACCTGGCCTGGTCGGCCGCCGGGTTGCACGTTTGGATCGTGCGGCTGGGCGTGCTGCTCGCGTCGCTGGCTTCGCTGATTTTGTTCGAGCAGCTGGCGCGCCGGCTCGATCCGGATCGCGGTCTCGCGCAGCGTGCCACGCTGCTGTTCGGCGGCATGATCTGCGTCACGCTGTTCTCGATCGCGATCATGTTCGACGTGCTCGTGGCGACCTGCGTGCTGCTCGCGCTGCACGGCGTGCTCGATCTCGATGAACGGCGCTGGTCGCGCGGCATTGCCGTGCTGGCCGCCGGTCTCGGACTTGGCCTGCTGACGAAGGGGCCGGTCGTGCTGCTCGATGCCGGTCTGGTCGCGCTGCTCGCGCCGTGG
>DASRTK010000526.1:0-4496 GCA_035655975.1 Rudaea sp. | reverse complement strand
CGCCATTCGCTCGCGGAAAAGATCACGCACTTCCTCGACAAGGAACTGCACAACCAGATCAGTGTGTCGCGGCTCGCCTCGCACTGCGGGACGAGCGAGCGCAGTCTCCTGCGGCACTTCCGCGCGCACTTCGGCGCGACGCCGCTCGGCTATATCCAGCATCTGCGCGTCGAACGCGCCAAGGCGCTGCTCGAAGCGACGCAGTTGAGCTTCGACGAAGTCGTCGAGCGCTGCGGCTACAGCGACGTGCCGAGCTTCCGCAAGCTGTTCAAGCGCGAAACGACCTTGACGCCGGGCGACTACCGCGAACGCTTTCGCTTGCGGGCGCGTTGAGCGGTAAAGGCGCGTCCAGCGGCGGCGTCATTCGTTGACGATGCCGCGTATCGGCAACGCCAGGCGATCGCCCGGATCGTGGTCGAGGCGAACGTGAATGTTCTCGCCCTGGTACGCGTAGACGACGTCATACACTGGAGCCGCCCCGGCTGGCTGGTCGACCATGTGGCAGCGTTTGACCACGTGGGTCACGGTGTCCTTGCTCTGGTGATTCTTCTGGACCTCCTTGCCGACGACTCCACCGCCGACGGCACCGCCGACAGTCGCGAGCGTGCGTCCCTTGCCGCCGCCGAACTGACTGCCGATCACGCCTCCGGCAATCGCACCGATGACGGTGCCGGCAACTTGATGATGATCGTCCGGCCTGCGCTGCTCGGTCACGGTTTCGTTCGTGCACACCTGACGCGGACCGGTCATCGGCGTCACGCTGACGACGCGTGCGTACTCGGCATCGGCAGTCTCCAGCGTACCGGCCGCAGGGTCAGCATTGCCTGCGTTCACGGAACCTTGCGGCGTGGACGATGACTGAGCGGGCGCCGCGGGCTGCTGCGAATCCGAGCCGGCGAGCAGTTCGGCGACCGTTGCATCCTGCGGCGCGGTTGTCGTCGTCCCCGAATTGGTTGTCGACGGCTGCGTCGCAACGTTGCCAGTGGACGTCGGTGCTACGGACTTGTCGCCACAGGCCGCGAGCAGCGCGACAAGGCCGATCAGCGCGCATTGACGCCACGAATCGATTGTGAACTGGGTCACGGCGAGGCTCCTTCTTGTTGACCCCATAATCCTACGCCGCGAATTTGTACGCTCGCTGAAGGGCGCGTTCCGCCGCACTCGACATGGCCCGCGGAATCATGCCATACCCGCTTTGCGCAACGGCCACTGATCCAGCACCTCATGCTGCGCAGCTGCGCCGTGGCTTTCGATCAGCGCGAAACCCTGCACGTCCCACGCTATCGGAGCGATAGCGATCGGCTCGCTCAGACCCGCTTCGATGTAGGCGATCGTGACGTGCGGCGTGAAGCGTTGCTCGAGCCAACGTGCCAGACCCGCAGCGGCGAGCGCCTCTCCCAACATCCCGCGCAGCATTTCCAGCGAACGATCCGAACGCGACGAACAGCGCAGGACGCACGGTGTTTGCCGGCGCGCCCCGAACGTCTCGACGCGCTCGAGTTCGATTTGACACGGCGCGATCCGCACGTGTTGCGCAGCGGCGCGCGCACGCTCGATCAGGTCTGCGGGCCGGCCCGCATGGGTGCCGAGAAAATGCACGGTCAGGTGGTGCTTCGACGGTTGCACCCAGCGGCCGCGCACGCGGCCACTCGCCCTGATCGATGCAGCAGCGCATTCGATTGCGCGCGCCACCGCCGGATCGGGGCGAAGCGCGAAGAACAGGCGATGAATCGGTTCGGACATGTTTCGCCACCCGAACGTGCAAGGATTCCGCGCACATCATATCCGCGCCGCCAATTGGCTGGTCCTTTGCGTGCGGGACCTGCGATTGGCTAAAGCCAAGCGCTTTTCCGGGTGTGAATCGCCGAGGCCGCGTCGGCGTCGCTAGTGTGTCACCGACGCGACGCTATCGGCTTGCGCCGGGTCGGCGACGAGCGTAGCAAGGAATGTAGCGACGCGATTGCGTCCCTCGCGCTTGGCCCGATACAGCGCACTGTCCGCGTGAATCAGCATCTGGCGCAAGTCGTATCCGGTTTCGATCGTCGTGGTGACGCCAAAACTCGCCGAGACATCGAAGTCGATTCCCGTTTCCGAGCGTGCCAGGCCGGCGATCGCGACACGCAGCACTTCCGCGCGCTGCAAGGCCGTGTCCAGACCGCAGTCCGGCAACAGGATTCCAAACTCTTCGCCGCCGAGGCGGCCGAAGATGTCCATCACGCGCATGTGTACCTGGAGCACGGCGACGGCGCTCTGCAGCACGACATCGCCGGCGACGTGTCCATGGGTGTCGTTGACAGCCTTGAAGTTGTCGAAGTCGACCAGGATCATGCAGGCCTCGCGCGCCGACTTCTCGCAGTGCTGCAGTACGGCTTTGGCTTCGTCCATGAAATGCTGGCGATTGAGTATTCCGGTCAGGCCATCGCGGCGCGCCAGTTTCTGAAAGCGCATCTGCGAACGTTTGGTGCGATACGCCCACAAGACGATGAAGCCAAGAACGCTGCCGAGAAGCAAAAGATACAGGCGCTCCGTTTCCTCGGACTTCTCGGCAACCTGCTGCTGCAATTGCAGCACCTGGTTGGCTTCGGTCAACGTCTCGATCTGGTGCTTCTTGTCCATCACCTGCTGGTTGACGATCTGATATGCCAGTGTCCTCGCCGTCGTGTCGGTCAGGTAGCCCTTGTCGGCGGCCGCATATTTTTCGTGGTAGGCCAGTGCGGCGGGGGCGTCGCCCGACTTCTTGGCCACTTCGTACAGCACTTGGTAGGCTTCCACCACCGGCTTGATCACATCGTTCTTCGTGCTCTCGTCGATGGCGCGCTGCGCATACTGGCGGGCCTGGGCGGAATCGCCGATCTTCAGGAAGGACCTGGCCAGAATCGAGTCGAACTCGGCCATCAACAGGGCGTAGTGGGTTTGCCGCGCTTCCTCGTAGTGAGCCTGCACCAGCTTGATCGCTTCGTCCATGCGGCCGTTGGCGACGGCGAGTCCGGCCATGAAGCTTCTCATCCGGTTCGCGAACATCGGTTCGCTGGCCTTGCCGCACGCGTCGATGCCTTTCGTGACCAACGGGTCAGCGACGCGCAGCTTGTCGCCCCGGTACAAGGATTCGATCTTCAGCGAGATCGCCTTGCACATGCCGGCATCCTCGCTTTCATCGGCAATCCATCGGTCGGCGTAGCTGGCAGCAAGATCGTACTGACCTGCATTCGTGTTGAGCTGGGCCGCCACGGCAAATCCGAGCATGCGCGCGCCCCTGTCGGGCACGAGGGACTGCAGCTCCAGCGTCTGGTTCAGACGCCTGTAGGCCTCTTCGTAATGGCCCGCCAGCCCCAGCGCATTGGTAAGGGTGACGTCGGCGCGAAAACGCAATGTGACGTCTTCCGACGACTCGTCCGCGATCGCCTTGAGCGTTGGAATCGCCAGTTCGTAATCGCGGTCGAACGTCGCGCGCCAGCCGCGCAGGTAGCGGACATGCGCCTGCTGGTTCGGGCCGAGTTTTTCGTAAGCGCTGTCCAGCCGCTTGAGCAGGGCAACGAACCGCGAATAGTCTGAGGTCTTGATTTCGTCGGCAGTCTTTATCAACTGCACGACGTCATCGTCCGGCGCGGCCTGCGCGGCCGCGCCCCACTCCAGTGCGAACACCAGACACATTCCGACCAGCAACGAACGCAATCGGCACGGAGCGTCGCGGTGCAAACCGGTCCTTCGTCGCGTGTCCAGCCACCCTCTCATGCTGATCGAATCGCCTGGCGGCGTGTCCCGGATTTCCCTTATTTCTTGCCCTTGCCCGGAGACTTCTTGGCGGGCTTCTTGGCCGGCGCTTTGCCCGGCTTCTTGGGCGGCGCCTTCGTCGGCTTCTTCTCCGGAACCTTCACCGGGAATACCGAGCAGTAAATCCGGTTCTGGGTGTCGAGCAGGGCGTGAATCTCCACCATGTCGCGATCCAGGATCGCTGTGCGGAGAGACGGTTCAATCTGCGCCTGCTGAAGTGCGTCTTTCAACTCGCCGCGCCTGGCGTGGCGTAATTCCGGGTTCTGCCCGACGATCTCGAAAAACCTGATGACGTTCGACATTGTGTTGCCCCTCTGTTGGCCGAAACGCGCCGCATGCAGCCTTTCTGGATGCGACGAACGCATTCACGTTCCCTCACTCCTTCGCCGAACCGGCGCTCGACGAAACCTTTGCTTGCATCGATACGAGCCGCGCGATATTGCACCCAAACGCTGTCTATCGGCAACGGCCGCCGGCTTCCGATTCAAGAATCCTCTCAAGCGCGGCCGGCACGATCGAGTTCGGCGAGGCGCTCGAGCATTTCGCGATTGGCCTCGGGATCCCCGATGGGGGGAATGACCAGAGTATCCGCAAGGTCGATCTCCGCATCCGGCAGCCGGACAAGGGGCATGCGTACGATCCGCGGCTCCTGGATGGGCAGCGTTGCGGCGCGATAGACGATGACGCCGTGGCTCGACGGGTAGTCGCGCGAGAGCAGTTCCACG
>DASRTK010000525.1:0-3572 GCA_035655975.1 Rudaea sp. | reverse complement strand
GGAAATGAAGGAAACCGGAGCGACGAGAAGGAAGGAAGTCGTCATCCCGGCGAACGCCGGGATCCAGCGCCTTTGCAGGCTGCCGGGAAGTCACCGGATTCCGGCTTTCGCCGGAATGACGAGCAGGGGAATGAAGGAAACCGGAGCGACGAGGAGGAAGGAATGAAGGAAGTCGTCATCCCGGCGAACGCCGGGATCCAGGGCCTTTGTAGGCTACTCGGAGTCACTGGATTCCGGCTTCCGCCGGAATGACGAGCGGGAAAATGAAGCAAACCGGTGGGACGAGAAGGAAGCAATGAAGGAAGTCGTCATCCCGGCGAACGCCGGGATCCAGCGCCTTTGCGGAGTGCTGATAGGAGCTGGATTCCGGCTTTCGCCGGAATGACGAGAAAAAAGAGTGCGAGTGCCGGCACGAAGAAAATCGTCATCCCGGCGGAAGCCGGGATCCAGCGCCTTTGCAGCGTGCTGAAGAACTGGATTCCGGCTTCCGCCGGAATGACGGGCAAAAAGAACGCGGAGTTCCGTGCTGTTGCCGGGTAGCGAAGATTCAATAGCGGAAGATTCACCAGCAGCTGACGATCATGCAAAGCACACTCGAAACCGACGGTATGACAAGCAACTGGCGCAGGCTCGTGGCGAAGGTCTTCGACGTCGAAGCACATGAGGTCGAGCCGCTTGCGCTTGGCCTGGCGATGTTCTTCCTGTTGTTCGCCGGCTACTTCATGTTGCGGCCGGTGCGCGAGACGATGGGTATCGCCGGCGGCGTGCAGAATCTGCAGTGGCTGTTCACCGGAACCTTTATCGCCACGCTCGCCGCGATGCCGTTGTTCGGCTGGCTCGCGGCGCGCGCCGCGCGGCGCCGGGTGCTTCCTTGGACGCTGGGTTTCTTCGCCGTGAATCTCGCGCTGTTCGCACTGGCGTTCCAGCTGCGCCCCGACAACGCATGGCTCGCGCGCGCGTTCTACATCTGGCTGTCGGTGTTCAATCTGCTCGCCGTTTCGGTGTGCTGGAGCGTGTTGGCCGATCTGTTCCGCATCGCCGAAGCCAAGCGACTTTTCGCGCTGATGGCAGTTGGCGCGAGCGTCGGCGGACTCGTCGGACCGCTGCTCGGCGTCGTGCTGGTCGGCCCTATTGGTCATGCCGGCTTGATGCTGCTGTCGGCGATCCTGCTGATCGGCACGATTGGCGCGGCCTGGCGGCTGCAGGCGTGGCGCGACAGGCATCCGCTCGGGCCGGACCAAACGCGCGCGCGCGGCCGACCGTTGGGCGGCAGTCCGTTCGCCGGCGCGACCCAGGTATTGCGCTCGCCATTCCTCCTCGGCAGCGCCGTGTACGTGTTGCTGCTCGCAGCGACCACGGTTTTCCTGTACTTCGACCAGGCGCGCCTGGTGGAAGCCGCCTTTCCGGATCGCGCGGATCAGACCCGGGTGTTCGGCATCATCGACATGATCGTCCAGTCACTAGCGATCGTGACGCAGCTGTTTTTCACCGGCCGGATCGCGCAACGACTCGGTGTCGGCGTGCTGCTCGTCGCCGTGCCGGTGCTGATAGTCGGCGGCTTCGTCTGGCTGGCGATTTCTCCGACTTTCGCCGTGCTCGCCGTGGTCATGATCGCGCGCCGCGCCGGCGAGCACGGGTTCGTGCGACCGGGCCGCGAGATGCTGTTCACGGTCGTCCCGGCCGAGGCCAAGTACAAGGCGAAGAATTTCATCGACACCGTCGTCTACCGTGGCTCGGACGCGTTGAGCGGCTGGCTCAAGACAGCGATCGAGGTCCTCGCGCATCAACCCGCGGCCGCCGCAATCGTCGGGGCCGGAATTGCGCTGACGTGGGCCGCGACCGGCGCATGGCTGGCGCGGGCTCAGCGCGAGCTCGAGGACTCGGTCCCGACAGTCGTTGCCGAGGTCGACTCGGCGGGCGCCGCCCGGGCCTGACCTGCTCTTCTATCGACCGCCGCCGACACCAAGCGAATCTCCCGCGCCGGCGCGAACACGATCTTCGGCATCGCGGAAATCGACTTCGACTCCGCGACTGATCGTTTCGAGTTCCGCGCGCAGCAGGACCGCACGCTGCGGCGGCACGGTTTCGATCAGATTCTGCAGCAGCGCACGCATGCGGCGAACGATCTGGATGCTTTCCCGGCCGAACTGGCGAATCTCGGTAATCGCCAGGAGAACGAAGTCTTCCCAATCCGGCGTGCGGTACTTCAGACGCAGCTTGCCTGTGCCGTCGTACACGCGCCCTGTCTCGAGGTTCCGGTGCGCGACGGCGCGCAGCAACCGGTGAATCTGGTCGAGGGCGAGCACGGCCGTCGTCGGGTCGTTGATCGCCGGTGAAAGCGCCTTTGCGGCGATGTCGACCACGATGCGAAACGCGAAAGCCGGATCCTGTTCGTACGTGCGCTCCGTGCCGATCGCCACCGCATGCTGCAATCTTTGATCGGAGATTTCGCCAGCGCCATCATAGACCTTGAACAGCGGATCTCCGTTCGTAACGAACTCGCCGACGAGGGGCACGAATTCGACCTGGCAGTCGGCCTGCCGCGCCAGCTCGGCGAGTCCACTGACGTCGAGCGCGAGCACCACTCCGGTACGCTTGCTCGCGACGATGCGCGACGGGATGCCAGTGAGACTCTTGGCGGCATTCGCCGGCTTGTCTTGTGCCACAGCCAACAGCTGCGGGTAAACGTCTTCGACGACCTGCTGCCCCGCGCTGCCGATGCTGCTGAGGACAATGACCGGACGCAGCGCCTTGCCGACATGGTCGATCATGTAGAGAAAGACCGCGATGCTCAGCACGCTGCTGTAGACAGCCACCCACATGGAAATCTGGGGCACGCTGTCTTCGATCCGAGCCAGTGCTGCCAGCGTGTAGGTGAAGGTAAACACGAACAGCGCCAGCGAAAATCTGACCACGCGGCTGCGATAGATCGGAGCGATGATTCGCGGAGAAAGTTGTGCGCTCGCTATCTGCACGATCAACAGCAGGATCGAAAAAACGAACACGATGAACGTCAGCAACGCCGACACCAGGATGCCGAGCACGGCTCGCGCCGCATCCGGGCCCACCGGGGCTTTCCAGCCGAGCATCGAGTCGATGTCCTGCACGACCGGGCGAACGAGCAAGGCGATGACCATGCCGAGCACCGGCGGCAGCCACACCGAATTTCTGAAAAAGTTGGCGAGCTGATGTCTTTGGAGCCAGGTCATGGGATCGCTACTCGCGCAAACGGGATCGCGACGAGCAGGATACAAGAGTTCAAAGGCACGTGCGCCCACCTTGATGGAAAGGATGCACGCGCACGGGCGGCAGCGACAAATGTTGCCGCCTGGCGTTCGCGAACGCCACGTGACGGGGCACGGCAGCGGACCTCCAGCGCACGAGGATCAGCGGCTACCGGGCGTCGCAGGCAAAGACACTGGAGAGAGACTTTTCCATCGGTGCGAACCGGCTGACCTGGATCAAGACATGGCGCGGCAGTGCTGTGCATAGTCATTGATGCCAGGTCCTGGTTATCGAATCGCGGGGGCTGCATGAATATCGCCAATACCAAGGCAAGCCTGTACGACCGC
>DASRTK010000524.1:0-31335 GCA_035655975.1 Rudaea sp. | reverse complement strand
CCGCCCGACACGAGCCGGCCGTCGGCAAGCCGGTCGAACACGAGGATGGAATTGGCCGCAGTGGCGTTCGACGCCGTGTAGACCGCGCCGAGCGCCGGATTGCCGGCCGCATGCGCCGGGACTGCGCTGGCCGCCAGCGGAGCGGCAGCCACTGCGGTGGCGGCGATCGCAAGCGCGAGGGAGTTCTTTCGAATCATGGTAGACCTCTTCAGAGTGAAAAAGAGCAGGCGCACCGATGCGCCTACCCGGGATCACAACGAAGAGGGCCGCGGAAAAGTTCCCGTCGTCTAGACCGCGGGGCCGGCCTTGGCAAAGGCGAGCGCGAGCAGCGCTTCGCTGCCGATATCCGAAACCAGCACGCAGATGAGGTCGCCCTCGGCCCAGTAAACGGCAGTCAGCGCACCGCTGCGGTAAACGCGGAATGCAACGCCATTGTGATTCGCGGTGCGCGGCGCGGGCGGCAGCTCGTCGATGCGACCGGTGAACATCTCGCACAGCAGCCGCGAATCGCCGGGGCCACGGTAAGCGGACAGGGCACTCGATCGACCGTTCACGCGGACCACCTCTCCACCCTGGACCTGGTAGCCCATTGTGTCGAGGTCGTACACGCGCGTGTGGAAGTCGAGGTGCTCGGAAAAGAAATGTTCCAGCTGTGCCGGGTCCGTGCTGCGCATTGCCAGCGGCAAGTGCGCGCCGCGGTAGGCGGCAAAGTGCTGCGCCACAGCTGCGGTCCACGGATCGGACTCGATCGGCTTCTCGTTGCGCCACAGCATCAGCGTCGTGGCGAAGATGGCCGCGACGCCAGCCGCCAATGCCAAACGCCAGGCGCCGCGATTGCGAACGGTTCGTGGCCGCTGTGCCAGAGCCGCGGAACGGTGCTCCTGGTCGAGCAGCCCGGAAAGAGCAGCGCTCAGCTCCGGTGGCAATTCGCCATGGCCGCCCCGGGGTGCGAGCATCTGCCTGACGTGTTGCACGGCTGCAAGCTCGCGGCGACATCGCGCGCAGCCTTCGAGATGCTCTCGTGCCTGCGCCAGGTCCGTGCCACTCAGTCGACCGTCCGCGAAATCCTGCAGCCGCTCGCCAAGATGGTCCGTTGGAATATTCATGCCCGTCCCCCTATCCGAGCGTAACCTGTTTCCCGCGCGTATGGCAGCAATGCGGCAAACAGCACCCGTCGCGCACGCGCGAGGCGCGATCGCACCGTGCCGACGGCGCAGCCCATCACATTGGCTGCTTCCTCGTAGGACAGCTCGCCGATGTCGACGAGCATGACCGCACTGCGAAATGCCTCAGGAAGCGCATCGAGCGCGCCCTGCACCTGTGGGTCCAACGGGTCGACCGCAGCGTCCTGGGTGGTCCACGCGGGCAGCGCGACCGATCCCCCGAGCCAGTTTTCGTATTCGACTTCGAGTGCCGCCATCTGCATGCCGGTAAGTTCGCGCTGTGCCTTCCGATACCCGGTGTTGAACACCGAGTACAAGATACTGAACAGCCATGCGCGACAATTCGTTCCCGGCTTGAACTGATCGAACGCACGGTACGCGCGCAGACAAGTATCCTGCACCAGGTCAGCGGCGAGCTGCGAATCACGCGTCAATCGCAGCGACGCCGTATGTAATGCTGGCATGTGTGGGAGTGCCGTTGCCTCGAAACGCACTCTCCAGTCCGCGCCGCTTTGCGCCGTTGCATCTGCCAAAGGTCTTGCTCCTTAACGCAATTCACTTTCCGCGGTGAAGAACGTCATAGCCACGACGTGCCGTAGCCGGACCGGAAAAGTTGCCCCGCGCTTTCGGAATGCTGGTCCGCACCTGGTCGCGAGCCGCGCCAGCGTCACAGCCTCAAGCTTCAAAACATTCTTCGGCAAGAAGCGCAGCTAAATTGCTGCCCCGCCGATGGCCGAAAAATTACGCATCTTTTCCAAAGTGTAAGGACCTGCCCGTTCCAAACGTCCGTGTACAAGCGATCGACACAACCGGATCGCGATCGAGGAAAGCGATTTCTTCTGTGTCGAAATGATTCGAATGCATGCCCGGCCCAGTGGATTCGACGTCCTCCGTTGGTTGCACGACGCCGCAATCGACATTTCGTCTTTCGCAGTACCGGTGAGGTCTGACTCGTCGCGACGCCCCGCATACACTGCCTGAGGAGATATTGATGAGGTCACGTGTAGATCGATGGGTCCTGGTCCTTGCGCTGCTGGTCGCTTTGCCTTGTTTCGGAAGCACGAAGATCGAGACTTTGCAAACGGCTTCTGCGCACAAGTTTTCCGCTTACGTCGACGGTCCGAAAGACGCCGGCGTGGGAATCGTTCTAGTGCACGACTGGTTCGGTGTCACGCCGTTCTATTCTCAAGCCGTCGAGAGGCTGGCAAAGGATGGTTATCGCGTAGTGGCAGTCGATCTCTATGATGGGTAGCATGCCGCCACACACGGCGAGGCCGGAAAGCTGATGAAAAGTGTCGATACCGGGATGGCAGAAGAAGAACTGGACGCGGCCGTCAAGTCGTTGACGGATCGTCCGCGTAAGATCGCCGTCATGGGGTCCAGCATGGGCGCCAAATTCGCCTTGGCCGCGGCTTTGCGCGACAAGGCAATTGGCGCGACCTTGATCTGGTACCGCGAGACCGTGAATGACACGGCCAGGCTGACAACCCTTCCCGGGCCGGCACTATTCGTCGTGGGTTCGAAGGATGGCTCTGCTGCGGACGATGCCACTGCATTTTCCAAGGCTGCGGACGCGGTCGGGGCCAAGGCGGAAATCCACGTCTATCCGGGCGAGGTGCACGCGGTGCACAGCCACTGTTCAACCAGGGCAAGACCTATGACGCGGTTGTCGCCGAATCCGCATGGCGCGTGAGCGAAGACTTTCTGCAGCGGTATCTGCACTAGCGCAAGCGCCATGCGGCATGAACCCTGGTGATACGGTGCGCACGCACGACCGCAAGCGTTGGTTCGCACTTGCGGTATTGTGCCTCGGCGTGCTGATGATCGTGTTGGATGTGACGATCGTGAACGTCGCCTTGCCGACAATCCGCGAGAGTCTGAGGTTTTCCGAAAGCTCGCTGGCCTGGGTGGTCAACGCATATCTACTCACTTCCGGCGGGTTCCTGTTGCTCGGTGGCAGACTCGGTGACTTGTACGGTCACCGTCGGTTGTTTCTGATCGGCATCGCGCTGTTCACGCTTGCTTCCCTGGCTTGCGGCTTCGCCGGTTCGCAGTCGGTGCTGATCGCCTCACGCGCCATCCAGGGACTCGGCGGTGCGGTCGTCGATGCGGTCGCGCTTTCGCTGATCATGGACCTGTTCACCAAGACCAGCGATCGCGCCAAAGCAATGGGCGTGTACGGCTTCGTCTGCTCCGGTGGCGGCAGCCTCGGTGCACTGCTCGGCGGACTCCTCACCAACGCGTTCGACTGGCATTGGATCTTTCTCGTCAATATTCCGATCGGCGTCGCTGTCGTGGCGCTATCGTTGCCGCTGTTGCCTGCCGCGCGCGGCCACGTCAGCGAGCGGCATCTCGACGTCGCTGGCGCGGTGACGGTGACGACCTCATTGATGCTCGCGATCTTCGCGATCGTCAACGGCAACGACGCAGGCTGGACATCGACACAAACACTGACTTTGCTTGCCGGTGCGGGTGTATTGCTCGCGGTATTCCTCGTCATCGAAGCACGCGTGCGGGTGCCTTTGATGCCACTCGGCCTGTTCCGCTTGCGCAATGTCACAACCGCCAACATCGTCGGTGTCCTGTGGGCCGCAGCAATGTTCGCCTGGTTCTTCTTGTCGGCGCTCTACCTGCAGTCGGTGCTTGGCTATAGCCCGCTGCAAGTGGGCCTGGCGTTCCTGCCGACCAACCTGATCATGGCCGCGTGTTCGCTCGGTATTTCGGCCAGGCTCGTCATGCGCTTCGGCATCAAGACGCCGCTGGCTGCGGGACTGTTGTGCGCAGTCGCCGGACTATTGCTATTCGCCCGTGCACCAGTAGACGGCAATTTCACGATCGACGTGCTTCCGCCGATGCTGCTGCTAGGCCTCGGCGCCGGAATCGCGTTCAATCCGCTACTAATGGCGGCGATGAACGATGTCGCGCCAAGCGAATCCGGCTTGGCGTCCGGCATCGTCAACACATCGTTCATGATGGGTGGCGCGCTCGGTTTGGCGATGCTCGCGAGCATGGCTGGCGCGCGCACTCAAGGCTTGCTCGCTGCGGGCAGCGAACATCTCGCAGCTCTCACCGCTGGATACCACATTGCGTTCCTCGGCGGCGCGATATTTGCCGGAGTCGCGGTCTTGGCGGGTCTCGTTCTCATGCGCACGCATGAAGCGCCGGTGCCGGAAGCCACCGAATCCGCCTAGCGCGCTCGCGTTGTCGTCGAGGTCATTATCGACCCGAAGGAGCCTTCCGCAGCTATCGAGCGGCCTATTCTGCGCGCGGCTCGCGATCTGCCACGTTTAGTGATTTGCTCCGATCGCCGCCGCGCCTTCCGCCTGCGGCAGCGTCACCTTGAAGTCGATCTTTGCGCAGGAACGCCGGCCACCTCGGGTCGGCGTGGATATTGTCGAACAGGTTCTCCGTCACGATAACGGCGTCAGCGACAACGTGAGCGTCCGCTTGCCGGCGGTCAGTTGCGAGCATCGGGTGTCCGGAGTGGGCCGACAGTTGCCTCACGAAAAATTCGCGGGCCACCGACGAATGATTACGGGCGACAGCCCTCGAGCCCGTCGGCAAAAACGAGGCCGACGTTGGCGTGCACGACGAACGAGCCGCTGTTGGCGGTCAGAGCGACTGTCTTCGCCGTAACTTGCAACGTCGAAGGGTCGGTGGCCGTGTGGAAACGTACGGTCGTGTTCAGCGTCGCCACACCATGCACCATCGTCACGCTGCCGAGGCTGACCGGACCACCGCACGCCGTGACCGTAAAGTCGACGAGACTCGCATTGTCGTCGATCGTATCGCCTAGAGGACTCTTCTCCGTCACTGCGATCGTTCCGAGCACGTCGCCGGCAACGATATCGCCCGGCTGGGTCGTGAACTCCAACGTCGGTGTGCCCGGCGCAACGCTGAACGACTGATGCGCCTGCGGTGCGGCGCTGAAGTTCGCGTTGCCGGCCTGGTCCGCGTTGATCTTGCAGGTGCCGGCACCGATCAACGACACATGCGAGCCGCTCGTGCTGCCATGGATCGTGCACACCGTGCTCGAGCTTGCATCGATCGAGAGCGTTAGCGCAAGGCCCGACGTGGCCGACGCATTGACCGTGTAGTCCGGATCGCCGACGGCGGCTCCCACGGGCGCGGTCGAGGTGAAGTTGATCGCCTGGATTGCCTTGCCCACCGCGAATGACTGCTGCACCTGCGGTGCTGCGTTGAAGCTGCCGTTGCCGCTCTGGTTCGCGTTGATCTTGCAGGTACCGACACCGATGAACGAAACCTGCGACCCGCTGGCGCTGCCGCTGAGCGAACACACCGACGTCGCGCTCGCATCGATCGTCAACGTGACGGCCAAGCCAGATGTCGCCGTCGCGGTCACTACCTGCGGCGTGCCGCCGAACGTCGCGCCGACCGGCGCGGACGAGGTGAAGTTGATCGTCTGGTTCTGTTTGGCACTGCTGCACGCCGCAAACTTGAACGATCCGATGCGCGTATTCCAGTTGCCGGCGGCGCCGTTGCCGGCGGCGCTGAAATACTGCGTGGTGTACCAGAACGTGCAGTCGTCGCTCGGGTCGATGCTCATCGAGGAGTAATCGCCCCAGCGGGCGCATGGGCCACTGCCACAATTGTTTGTTTGCGAGTCCGCGCCGGCAACGAGCGCGGTCTCGGCCTGCGGCAGGTTGTTCAATGGATCACCGGCCAGACGCCCGGAATAGGCGATACCCGGAAAACTGCCGCCGCTCGATGTGCTGTAGGCGAGCGCCATGTTGCCTTGCGCATCGACGGCCAGGCTGCCCATCCAGCGATAGAGTGTCGTGTCGGGCCGGTACAGCTGCTGCTGCACGACGCTCGTCGCGATCGTGCCGCCGCTGAGGTTCAGCTGCGCCCACTGGGGTCCGACGTTCTGGCTGGTATTGCGCACCGAATGCACGACCCACAGCGACTCGGCGCTGCCGATCTTGCGGTACTGCGCCTTCTGCATCAGGCGGAAATACAGGCTGTCGAGCGGGTTCGCCGTATTTTTCTGCGGCACGATATCGCCGCCGGCCAGATCGGTGTACGTGGCATGCGGCACGAGCGTGGCCGCGCTCATCGTACCGCCCGCGCCGCAATGGTGGTTGCCATTCTGACCCGGCGTGAATTTGCGCACTTCGAATGCGGTGCCGCTCAACGCTTCGGACACATAGAAATTCGGCCGGCCGGCCGGCGGCAGCGAATCGGCGCTCGTGCCGAGCAGGTTGCTCGGCAACATCGTGAACGGTCCGCCGGCTTGATTGCTGAACGGGACGATTCCGATCGAGCTGTTCGTGCTGTCGAGCGCGGCGCCCGCGTACAGGCTGCTGCGCTCGAACGAGGCAAACGCGGAGCCCTTGTAGGTAGTGCCCTTGAATTCGTTGGCCGACATGTACAGGCAGTCGGTCCAGATGCCGAACTTCGGATAATCGTTGAGCGTTCCCGACGCAATCGCACCGGAATCCATGCGCACCGCGTACAGGAACCAGCCCCCGGCGATCGGATCGCCGCTCCTGGAAACGGCAAGACACTGAAA
Organism: Rudaea sp.; assembly: GCA_035655975.1. GTDB lineage: Bacteria > Pseudomonadota > Gammaproteobacteria > Xanthomonadales > Rhodanobacteraceae > Rudaea. Next base: position 24,639 of record DASRTK010000524.1, on the reverse strand, counting down.
GAACGGCCCGGTCGTGCTGTTCGCGAAGGCGAAATTGGTCAGGATCCAGCGATCGGCCAGCGCATCGTAGACGACGACCGCGTCGCCGAAATTGTTCGCGTCGCACGGCGTGCCGCTGTTGGCACCGAGCCACAGCGCGTTTTCGGTGAACGCGGCGAGCAACGTGCCGGTCTTGCTGTATATCGCGTAGGAATCGTTGACTGCCTGGATGTAATGATTCGGTCCGACATCGCCGTTCGTGTCGGGCGGAAAGCCGGCGCCTGCCTGCCCGCCGGTGATCGTGTCGTCGAAGCTCAGGCCTGCGAAGCTCTGCAACGGCGAAGGCATTGCAGCCAGGGCCAGGTTCGGCGCCTCATCGGCCGTGCGCCGGATCGGAGCCGAAGGGGCCACCGCCTGCGGAGTCAAGGGCGGTCCTTCGTTCTCGTTCCAGTGATGCGGATTGACCGGACCGCGGGCCGGCGGCAGCCGGCGCACGTCGCCGTTGAATACGACCGGTGCAACCGTGGGCAGGGCTTGGCTTCTGACGGCGCCGGATTCTGCTTGCCGGGCGTCTTGTGCGATCGCCCGTGTGACAGGCGTGAGAAGCATCAGAGACATTGCGAGCGAGGCGACCAAGGCAATGCCCACCCGGGAACGCAGCAGGCCCAGTGCGGACCGGCACGGGCACGTGCCTGCCCACTCCATCGAAGCGATCATGGGCGAGGATTCCGTGAGGCGAAAAAAAAACCGAATCGCGACACGGCGCGAGTATGAGAAACGGAGAAGTAGTCCATCAGCGCACCTGCAAGCGACAACGGAGGCGCCGCTTTATCCTGTTAAAACGGATTGCGGTCTTCGCGCGCGTCATTTCGGTAGGACTTTCGAAGTCACCTGACGAAGGTCAGGGAGCTCGTGTGATTGCGACGGGTCGAAGCCGTCCCCGAAGATGCGGTCGGACTCCGAAAGCCGATGCTCTCCGGGCTTGCTGCCTTAGCCGTCTGCTGTACCGAATTGACCCCAAAGTGTCCCTTCGGCCAAACGATGACGTAGTTGCGACTGGCAAGTGCATGATGCTGTGGTGCCGGCAGCAGGAGTCGAACCCGCGACCTACTGATTACAAATCCCTTTTTGCCAATAATCCACAATTACCTACCACACGCAGCAACAGGAAATGTCTGGGCTTTCCTAATGCCGGTCGTTGCGGGTTGTCGTCTCTCGTGAGGGCGAACTGTCCCTAAAGTGTCCCAAGGTTCGTTGCGGGAACACAGATGCCGCTCTTCTCGGCCACGTTCTGGATCACATTCGCGCCGGTGAATACACCTGGTGCGACGCAGTCGCGAGATGCGTCTCCGGCGCTGTAAGGGTCCTGTCAGCTATTTCCGCTATGCTTATGGCTGCAGGGGTAGGTCACACGCCGGTTCCGTGGCGGGAGGTTGCCATGGTTACCTCTCGGCTTTCCTGGTTCGCACTCTTGGCGGCGCTGTTCCTTGCGCCACAACCGAGTTTCGCCGTCTGCAAGCCAACGCCGCACTACCGCTACGTAGGGGATATGACCCCTGTCACGGGCGACCCCTTGTGCACCGACAATGACATCCAGTCGGCAATCGACCATTCGCCGTGCCCGACGACGATCGTGATTACGCGCGAACGGTCGTATACCAACGAGGCACTCACGATCAATAACCAGTCGCTTACGCTCACAGCCGTTGGCGACGGAGTGCCGTGCGGAATCAATCCGGCGACGTTCTATTGCGACCCGTCAGTAGCATCCTGCACCAACCCGCCGCCGACGCAGCCGGTCGTCACGATCACGGGTGGGCAACCTAATAAGAGCGTGCTCACGATCACCGGTACCAGCAACGTCACACTGCAGTATCTCGAGGTTACCGGCGGCAATCTCAGCTCGAGCCAGCGTGGCGGCGGCATCTTTTTCGGCGATGCCGGTAGCGGAGGCTACGGCACCCTCACGCTCGACACCGTCACCGTCGACCACAATACCGCAGGTTACGGCGGCGGCATCAGTTTCAGTCCAGGTCCACTTACGTCGACTCCCATCTATAGTTCACTGACCCTCCTTCCAAATACACTGATCCTGGAAAACACCGCGGTGAACGACGGCGGTGGCATCCGCATCGAGGAGGGCGCGGCGAGTCTGTTCGCACTCCGGCCGCAGACGCTGATTGCTTACAACAGCGCGCTCAACGGCTACGGCGGCGGGATTGTTGTAGTCGACGGGTTGGTAGACATCGGATCGCCGGGCTACAACGGCAGTCCGGTGCTCCAGTACAACAATGCGCAGGCCGGCGGCGGCGCGATCGCCGCATTCCGTGCAGGATCGGTGCGCCTGTTCACAACCGATTCGCAGCACCCGGTTCAGGTGTCGAACAACAGCACGTCCGGTTTGGGCGGTGCCGTCTATCTGAAGGGCGAGCACGTGGCCGACTTCTACCAAGGCTTTAACGCACGCTTATGCGCTTTCAATTACCAGATCGACAACAACATCGGGGTGAGCGGTGCGGCCATCTATGCCGACATTGATCCCGACAACGGCTACAGCGTTGCCGATCTGAACCCGCCTGACGAATGCGGCCCGTCAGGGTCGCTGAGCGCTGAAGGAGCGGTGGCGTGTGCCGTCCCTTGCAACCAGATGCGCGGAAACATTGCTGAGAACCCCAACACCAGCCTGCCAACCGGAGGATCAATCGTCGGGGTCTCGTTCTCGTACTTCCGGGTCAACAAGCTCGACCTGCGCGGGAGCATCGCGGGAGACTTGATTGAGCAAGCTGGCGCTTCGTCCTCGGTATCTCTTAACACTTGTTTGCTTGCCGACAATCACACTGGACACGAGTTGGTCGGCAGCTCCTATCTGTCTATCGATAACTGCACGATTGCAAACAACACGATCGATGACGGCTACGTGCTTTATGTCCCCGTCGACGGCTCTGGTCTCGGCTCGCTCAAGCTAGCCAACACGATCATCGAACAGCCTACCCACCTGACGGTTGATTTTCAGCCAAACATTGCTGGTCTGACGGCGTCCAACCTGATCCTCGACACCGGCTCGTTCCCCATCGCGAGTCCGGACATCATTGCGGCATACCCGACGTTCGTTGATGCCGCCAACGGCGACTATCACCTGCGAGCGACATCCTGGGGCATAGACTTCGCGCCGATGGAGACGGGAGGGGCGTCGGCGGACCTCGACGGCAATCCACGAAACGTTGACCTGGTGCAGGCGCCGAACCTGTTCGGCCCGCGCGACCTGGGAGCGTACGAGCGTCAGTTTCTCTGCACGGCCGACACAGTCTTTTGCGACGGCTTCGACACTATCGGTGAAAAGGTTGAGGTGGCAAGGCGCCGACCTGTCGGTCGGCCATGTACGCAGTTTGCTTGTCAGTCCGAAGGAGGGAGCACAAATGGCTTCGAATCGAGTATTCCCGTTTCCTAAAGTAGCATTCGTTCTGCGCAGAGCAGCCCTCGCGATGATAATGGCTGGAGCCGCGACACTGGCATCGGCGGCCACGCCCGCCGCACCTGGTAATGGCACTTATCTCGCACTTGGCGATAGCATCGCGTTCGCGTACATAGCAGCCGACGGCTACGCGTACGTCAACCCCGACAACTTCGTCGGCTACGTGAACTACGTCGGTGCGGATTTGCGCCTCGACACCGCCAATGGCGCCTGTCCTGGGGAATCAAGCAGCAGTTTCGTCTCGGCAACCGGTGCCGACAATGGATGCCGCGACTTCCGGTCCAACTTCCCGCTCCACGTGAACTACGCTTCCATTCAGCTCGATTTCGCGACGAACTTTCTCGCGACGCACAAGCAGACCCGGCTGGTGACAATCATGCTCGGGGCGAATGACGCTCTCCTACTGGAGCAGTCCTGCCTTGGCGATCCGGTGTGCATACAGAACGGTATCCCCGGGGTTGCAGCAACGCTTTTCGCTAACATGGACACGATCCTCCATGATCTGCGTGCGTCCGGCTTCCACGGTGTCCTCATGGTGGTCAACTACTACTCCCTCGACTACACCGATCCTTTGCAAACAGGATTGACGACGGCCTTCAATCAGATCCTTGTGGAGGCCGCCCAGGCACACGGCGCGGTAGTCGCCGACGTCTTTACTGCGTTCCAGACAGCCGCGTCGTCGAGCTTTGCTGGCGGCCAAACGTGCAAAGCGGGGCTGCTCAATGTGAATCCCTCGGATCCGACGCAGATGTCGTGTGATGTCCATCCTACGCAATCCGGACAGCGACTCATCGCGAACACTGTCGAGGCGAGGTACCAGGCCGCGCTGCTCGGACTCTAAGGCCAACTGAATGGGTCGACGGGGGCGTCGGCGACGACGCCCTCGAAAAACTGGGGTGGCTCGTGAAATGGCGCGATGAATCCCACGAGCTCACAGGCTTGATCCAGTAGCGTCCGCCTTCCGGTACCGAGTTGCAGGCATCGGGAGTCCGCAGTGGGCCGGAAGCTGCCGGTGGCGTCGACGCGCCAGGTATCTTCCACTCGGCGCGAATCATCCGAAACCTGATGCTCCTAGGACCCTTGCCTTCGTGTTGCCGTGTGTTGTGCAGAGTTGGCCCTAGATTGTCCTTCGGCCAAGCGCATTCCGGACCTGTGACCGGTAAGTCCGTGATGATGTTGGTGCCGGCAGCAGGAGTCGAACCCGCGACCTACTGATTACAAATCAGTTGCTCTACCAACTGAGCTATGCCGGCAAATTGTGGACGACCGAGTGGCGCCATCGTGGATTTTCGCACGGACCGGCGCACTTGTCTCACCCGTTGGTCGGCTCGCACCCCCCGATCTGCGCGAATGCCGGGCTTGGAATCGCTTAGAAACAGGTGGCCGGCTCCTCGCGCAGATCGCGCTGCGCAACGTGCGTGCGCCAGTTCAGCGGGTGCTGCGGGTCCGAGGCAAAGTCGACCCAGTACACTGGCAGTTCCTCGGTGCGCGTGATCAGCTCGGGCGTGAAGCCGAGCGTCGCGACTTCGTTGCGGCGTTTCTCGGCGTTGCCGCGGTCGCGGAACAGGCCGAGCGATATCGTGTTCTGCTGGTCGCCGGCGGTGACGACGTAATAGTCGCGCACGCCCTTCGCCGACAGTTGGCGCGCAATCGCCAACGCCTGTTCGCGGCTCGACATGGCGGGCAGGTAGACCCAGTAACCGCGCGTTTCGGTCGCGTGCGCTTCGCGGTACTGGATGCGCGATACGAGCGGCGTCAGCGCATTCAGCGCGCCGCGCATGTCGGCCTGCGTTCCGAACGGACCGATACTCGTGCACGTGTCGTTGCGCAGGTCCGCAGGCGACTCCGGCGCGGTCGCCAGTTCCGCCGCGTTCGCCTCGCCGGCATGCTCTTCCTGCTCGCTGAGCAACACGAGTTTGGGCACGCCGCGGTCGGTCGCCGGCAGCTGCGAGGCGCTCGACTGTGGTGCGAAATACAGCCAGCAAGCGACGCCGATATTCAGCGCGAGCAGCAGCAGGAAAACTATCCGGGCAAACATGGCACCAGCAAGCCGGCGGAACAGCCGCCGGTCAACCGCGCGATTCTAGCAGGCGCGGTCGCGCCAAGAGGTTCGATCAGGTCACGCCAGTCGCGACCGGGCGCACGTCGGCGGGCCGGCTCGCAGCGTAGATCGCCAGGCCCCGCAAGACGAGTTCGGCGTCGATGCGGTGCGCCGGCTCGATCAGCGCGGCCAGGCGCGCAGCGCCACCGCCGGTCAGCACGACCGAAGGCGCCGAGCCGAATGTCGTTGTCGCATGCGCGACGAAACGCTCGAGCAATGCCGCGCCCGCAAGCCACACACCCGATTCGATCGCATCGCCGGTATTGTCGGCGCGTTCGACGACCCGCGCGGCCTGCGGCGTCGAAAGGCGCGCCGTCGCGCCGGTCAGGGCATCGCGCATCAATGGGGGGCTCGGCGCTATCAGGCCGCCCAGATGGCTGCCGTCCGCGGCCAGCGCATCGAGCGTCAGCGCCGTGCCGCAGCTGACCAGCACGCTTGGGCCGGACTCGATCGCATGCAGGGCGACGAGCCCGAGAAAGCGGTCGACGCCGAGCCGGTCAGGCTCGGCGTAGGCGTTGCGCACCCCGCAGGCCGTGGCTGGGCTCAGAACGAATGCCGCCTGCACGCCGAACCGTTCGAAGGCCTTGCGCGCGACCTGATCGCCGACCACGGCGCTGGCGACAGAGGCGATCAGGATCGCCGACACCGGACCGATGTTTTTCCACAAAGTGTCAAAATCCATTTGTATATCGTCGCCGACATGCGGCAGCGCTCCGATGAAACGCAGTGTGCTGCCGTCCCACAGCGCGCACTTGAGTCGTGTGTTGCCCAGATCGATCAGCAGTTTCATCGCGCGCGCACCGAGACTTCGGCGCTGTCATAGGTCGCTATCGCGTCGCCATGACGCACGCGCAGCGCGCCGCGGGAGTCGACGCCCTCGGCGATGCCTTCGCGTGCTCCATCGGCGGCCGCCACGCGCACGGTCTTGCCGCGCAGCAGGTCGGCGCGGGCGTAGTCCGCGGCAACCGCTGCGAAACCACGTTCTGCGAAGAGATCGAGCGTTTCAATCAGCCGCGCGAGCAGGCGCCCGGCCAGGCGGTTGCGCGACGGCGGATCGGCGTGGGTCAACGTGGCGATATCGGTCGCCGGCTGGTCGATCGCCGCGACGACGTCGGCGGGCAGGCGCAGGTTGATGCCGATGCCGATCACCGCGTGGCACGGCCCGAGGAATTCGCCGCCAAGTTCGATCAGCACGCCGGCCAGCTTGCGGCCGCTGGCCAGCACATCGTTCGGCCATTTCAGTCCGGCGCCGGTTACGCCGCAGTCGATCAGCGCGGCGATAACCGCCGTGCCGGCGGCGAGGCTCAGGCCGGTCAGCGCGCCCATGCCGTGATCGAAGCGCTTGAGCACGGAAAAGTATAAATTTCCGCCGAGCGGCGAGCGCCAGTCGCGGCCGCGCCGGCCACGACCGGCGGTCTGCGTTTCGGCACAGCAGACGAGCAGGTCGCAGGGGTCGCTCGCTGCACGGCGCAGCAATTCGCTGCTGGTCGAGTCGGTCTGCCAGTCGACGATAATGTTGCCGACGCGCGCACGTTGCGCGGGTTCGAGTTCGGTCGCGATGCGCTCACTGTCCAGCCAATCGACCGGCCAGGCCAGGCGATAGCCGACGCCGCCTTCGGCCACGATCGGTGCGCCGAGCGCGCGCAATGCTTCGACCTGTTTCCAGACTGCCGCGCGCGTGACGCCGAGTGCTCCAGCCAGCGCGCTGCCGGACATAGGCGCGTCGGCGGACAAGCGGCTCAGCAAGGCGTGGGGATCCATTGGGGCGAGTCGAAGCGGTGGTGGCCAATGGTAGACGACTTGCACCACATCCCGCCTGCGGCGCGCTGCATCGCCCGGCTTGATTTCAGGGGTTGCGCACGGGCTGCACGAAACAGTGTCCGGAGTGTCCGGAGGCGGACACTTACGGATACATGGCGAACTTGCAACCGGTTGATTCGCCAAGTTTTGGTCCGTGGCATGAATACTGCCTTGAGAACCTTGGGGTCACTGGCTCGAATGGGCCGGTACATGCGATCATTGCAAGCTGGGTCGCGCAGCGCGCGGCCCAACGACGGTTCGGAGGTTTCAATGCCCAGGAATTACGCAGTCCTCGCTCTGCTGCTCGTCGCCGCATCGGCTTGTCCGGCTGTCTACGCCGGCGATTTCGTCACGCGCGCGAGTAGCTATACGCCTGCCGGTGATGAGTCCGGACGCGCCGGACGCGCGGCAGTGATGAACGATTCGGACAGCGCGCCGACCGTGCGCACGCCCGATACCGACGCCGATGCCGCGCCCGTCACGACGACGCGCCGCACAGCGCATGTGGGCGCCGATGATTCCGTCGGTGGTGCGCACGCCGTCGCGCCGCCCTCCACGCCCGCCACCGATGGGGATGACAAGCCGGCCCCGGCCAGTCCGCACAAGGCCCGCGCCCTGCGTTGGCAGTCGCTGTTGCCGGGCGTGATGAAGTAAGCGCGGCGTCCGCGCCCTGCGTCAACTTCCGCGCTCGGATACGCCGAGCTCCGCCGCTGACTGCAGGCAGATCGCGCGAATTGTCTGAAGATCGAGTTCGTCGAGCGCCGCCGTTCGTCGGGACGGCGCAATGCGCGCGCGGTCATGCAGCCCAATGACTGGCGTTCCTGGAAGGATCGCGTCGAGGACGTTGCCCGAGTCTCCAATGACATCACCATAGCGCACGACCTGGACGCCGTGTGCATGCCCGAGGGCACGTTGCGCCAGCCACCACCACCACGCCGCGCGTTTTTCCGCAGCGTCGCTCAAATCGGCGATGCGTCGCAACGCGGCTACGTCGTTCTCCGCAGCCCATTGATCGGCCGATCCGGCGGCCCAGTCGATCGCCGCATCGACCTCGCCCGGAGGCCGCGCTTTCCACTGGGCGATTGTGTCGAACGGATTTCGCACGCACAAGACCAGCCGTGCGTCCGGCAGCACGCGTTTGAGCGCTTCGAGACGGCACAGGAAGGGCACCGTGCTCCGGATCACGGCGATGTCCGTTCCCGGATGATCACGCCGCGCGTCGCGAAGATACGTGGCGACTTCCCACGGCGGTGCGCTCGCCACAAGTGCCGGTCCGAGTTCGGCGGGTTCGTCGTGGATCGTGCAGCGCTCATGTGCGCTCAGCAACGCCAGCAGTTCGTCCGCGCCGCTGTCGGGAATGCCGGCGATGAGCACGGTCGAGGGGGTCTCTGCCGCGCGGCGGATTGACGACCGCGGCGCAGCGCGCGGCGGTGACGCATTCAGCAGGGGACTCCATTCCGCGTTGCCGGCCATGTGGCCGGCAATCGCCGGGTATTCGCGCGCGAGGTCGCGCACCAGCGCCATCAGGAGTGGCTCGCCGCCGATGATGCGCGGCCAGTGGTAATGGCAAAAGAACGGCAACTCGTCCGGCACGGGTTTCAGGTGTGCGGGGAAGTTGAAGCGCTCGTCGAGACCGGAGTAGGCGAGTCCGAGTTTGTGCACGGCGATCGCGAGCGACACCTGGTCGAGCCAGTGGCGCTGCTCGCGCATCGACGGTACTTGCAGGATCGTGCGCGCGCACTCGGTCCAGGCTTTGCCCAATCCGCTGGCAGCATCGGCAAAGATCACGCCGCTGTTGAAATAGGCCAGACCAAATTCGCCCGACACCGTGGTCGGTAATCGCAGCTGCGGCAATTCGACTCCGGCAGCGGCATACAGTGGCTGCCAGGCTTCGGCGCCGGCGGCGAACGTGCGCAGGTCGGCCGGCTTGGCGGCGAAAGGCACGCGCAGGCTATCGGGTTCGCCGAAGTCGCGCAGGCAGAGAATGTCGCTGTCGAGGAAGACGATCCTTTCCGCGCGCGTCGGCACGTCGAAACAGGCCAGCTTGTTGCCGATCCTGTAGTCCGGATCGATCGGATTGACGATCGGTTCGATGCGCACGCCGAGCACTTGCAACAGTGCGCGCGTTTCCGGCGCCAGTTCACCCCAGGTCGACGCCGGCGTCGGCAGCGCAGCGATCAACTCGAAGTCGCAACGCAGGAAGCGCTTGAGCGAAGCGGCAAGGAGCAGCGCCTTGATTTCGAGCTCGCCGGCCTGGCACACGAACACGAACGCATGGCGCGCTCGCGTTGCGGACCGGGATGCTGGCGACGCGGTTTTCATGGCGGTCGGGCGCGCACCCCAGTGCCAGTGCCTGGCCGCCGCGCCGGCGTCCCCGGCACGTCGTCGAACCCCATCCGCGCGATCGGATCGGGCCGCTTGGGTCCGCGCACCTCCGGCCTCGGTTTCGTCACGGCGGGAGCTGGCGGGGAATCCGCCGCCGGCGCGCTGACCGGCGGTTGGACGGCAATTGGCGTAGGCGGGTCCGGCGACGCAATCAACTGCAGGCTGCCGATTGCAGCACGGCCGGTGCGCAAATTGTTGGCGTAGACACGCACTTCGGCGGGGTTGCTGCGCGGCACTTCGAGGGCGAAACGCGCGTCGCGCGACTCGTAGTGTTGCGTCGAGAGGGCGTTGCCCGCGCCATCGACCCAGTCGATGTCGACATCACCGCCGAAGTCGCGTTCCGGCACCTGGACGATGACCTGGTCCTGCCAGCGGTCGGCGCCGCGCACCAGTTGCAGCTTTTCGCGCGGCCGCGCGAGGACGAGGGCAGGGTCGCCCAACAGGTTATACATTTCAACAAATGTACGATCCTGGATTTGCGCCTTGGCCGCGACTATGGCGTCGCCGATCGGATTGTTCGGCTTCAGCAGATTGTCGATCAGTATCCTGGAATATTCCGGATTCGGCGAATTGGTCCATGATGCAGCGAACACGGCGACCGCCCCCTTGTCCTGCTCGCGCAGGAAGCTTTCGCCGATCGAGTCCTCGGTCGGGTTGTCGAACGGCGCAGAGAAACAGGTCATTGCCAGCACCATCGGATAACGGCCAATGTTGGTCAGTCGGCTCACGTCCTCGAGCGTGAACAGGTCGGCCGGCGGGCCGACACGCCAGATGAATGCGCCGCCATGGCCGATAAAATGTACGAGCAGGTTTCCCGCGTCGAGATCCCGCTTGAGCTCGGCATTTGCGGCAGCGGCGGTGGAGGCATCCTGCTTGGTGTAGATATTCCTGATCGAAAAGCCCTGTCCGCCGAGTTCCGCGGCGATGTCGTCCGATCCTTTCTTGAATGACGCGACCTCGTCGGTGCTGATGAATGTCACGTCGCGGCGCCAGTCGCCCGGTGTCGGTTTGGTCATGTAGGCAATCGTCTTGTCGACGATCGCTTTTACTTCGGCCGGCTCGATGACAGGGAACCGACCGACCGCGAGTGTGGGGTGGAAGTTGCCGCTCTCCAGCGTGACGAAGTCGTTGTCACTCGCCGCCTGGCCTTCCTGGGATGGATACTGCCAGGTCGGAATGAGATTGCGGTTCGCCAATTCCGGATCCCATTGCTTATAAGACGTCGTAGGCATTGACGACAAGCCGGTCGGCAACATCAACTCTTCGCTAGTCGGATGCGGGCGCATTGCGATAGCGGTCGGCTTCAAACGCTCGCTGCGCATATCGTGCAAGATATCGGCGCTGGCATCGCCGACCAGCAGCAGGTAGCGCGGCTTGACCTGCCAGTGTTCCATGCCCCAGGCGACGAGCTTGCGGATCGCGATCGGATGAGGGATGCCGCCGTTGAATTCGTCGTATACGGCGTCGACGTCCAGGACTGCTGTGCGCAACCGACGTGCGCGGTGGAAACGCGCGAGCGGCTCGATCGCGTCGAGCAGGCGCGAGTGGACGACCATCAGGTAGTCGTAACCGCTGTTGTCGGTTCGCAAATCCAGTTCGGCAACTGGTCGTACCAGCGTTGGCCGCAGGGTCTGATCGTCGGCCACGGCAAACAGTTCCACGCTGCCCAATGCCGCGCCGCGGTAGCGGTCGTGGCCGGCGGCCACCAGGCGTCGATAGCGGCCGGTTCCGTCGTACAAGGCCGGAGCCTCGGACCCCGAATATTCGAGCTCAACCGTGCCATTGCCTCCCGCGGTAAACGGGGCGCTGCTTTTCGCCAGGTTGCCGGAAATCGGATAAGTCATTTCCAACCAGTTGAACATCACGACATCGACGACGAAGATCGCAGGATCGTTGGCGATGGCGCGCTGCGGCACGCGCAAACTCAGGACGTTGCCCTTGTCCTTGAGCACAGTGAGCGGAACGTCGATGTTCAAGCGCTGTTCGCCACGACCATCCCAACGCTGCGTGGGCAGTGGTTTGCCGTTTACGGATACCTCGACGACATGCTCGATCGCCTTTTTTCCATCGCGGGCAGGAAGCACGCTCGAGACGCCGCGGAACGACAGCGTCAAGGTTGCGCCTGCTCCGCGCCGCGCTGCAGCGCGCGCGTCGATGTCTGCCAGATCGAAGTTCCATGTGAACGGATGCGCGTCGACCGGAGTCAGTTTTGCCCATTGCCACACATCGGGCTCCGTGCCGGTCTTCATCTCGACCTGGCTGAGCCGCAACATCAGGTTGTCCTGCTCAATGTGGACGCGGCGCCTCAGGGGGACGATGCTGGGATTCGGTTCTGGCGCAACTTCGCGCATGCGCGCGTGCGGGCCCGCAACGGCGGCCAGTTGATAGACGTTGAAGTTGGAGTACTGATCGTTCCAGCTCATCGGTCCGTGCAATGCTTCGCCGACCCATTCGACCCGGCTGCCGGGGCCGAACTGTCCGTTGCTGTCGCCAACGATGCGGATCGGCACCTCGTTGTTGCGATTGCGCAGGCTAAGCATGTCGCTGCGGCAGTCGCCGAGACCAGGTTGCTGGGCAACGATCGCGGCATACTCGAGCGCGTACACGCCGGAGTCCCGTACCTCGATGTGCAGACGGCCCGCGCAGGCGAAACAATCGAACGTCAAAAGCGCCAGGGCGAGCGCGAGGAACGCGCGCGCGGCGTTCGACACGGAACGAAACATCATGGTGCGGCGTACAGGCTGAATTGGCGGGGATGAAACTGCCAGGTTGACGTCGTCATGCGGGCTCGATTGCAGGTTACATGAAACAAGGCCGCCGAGTCCGGAAGCGCCTGGCGAGAGGCTTCCGCGAAAAGTCGGCGCATTGTCGGATCGACGGGGCGCCGATCGCCCCGATACTACGGAACGGCTGGCGCCAATGCAATGTCAGGAACGTCGGACCACGGGGATGCCGAGCGAGCCTGCCGCCGCGGCCACGCGCTCGTCGAGGGTGCCGGCTGCTGGAACCAGAACGTACTCGATGGCGTAGGCGAGCAGCCAGGCGCGGATGTCAGTGGCTGCCGCTGCTCCGGCAGTTTCCGTGTCCGCGGTCGCCTCGGCAACGCACTGCCAGTCGGAGGCATGGCAGTACAGCTGCAGCCGGCCGTGCTGCCGCAGGCTGAACGCCTCGATCTTCTCGTCGGGCGCTGCGAGGTCCAGGCCATCGCCGTCGTCCATCGCGATTAGCACGCGCGACCGCGGGGCCCGATCGGCGTAGCGTCCGTCGCTGTCGGCGTAGGTCCTGCGCACGCGATAGTCGAGTACGCGCCGCGCAAAACTATACAAAGTCGCACTGACGTCGGCCTCGTAGTTCGGGTAGCGTTGGCGCAGCACGGCCATGCCCTGGACGCCGAGCGCGGCGCGGCGCGCGTCGCCGAAGCTCGCGCTGCGTTCGTGGCGCACCAGAACGTGGCCGGCGACGATGTTGCGATAGCCGGCCAGTTCGGCGCGCTGGCAGAAGTCGTTCTCCTCGCCGTAGCCGGCCGGGAACGCCTGCGCGTCCATCGTGCCGATCCGGTTGATGAGTTCACGCTTGACGAACATGCAGAAGCCGTTGCCGGTCGGCAGTTCGGGGAATCGCATTCCGGCCTGCTGCAGGACCGCGCGTTGCGCGCCCGGCAGATCCCATTTTTCCGGGATCGGACAGTATTGTTCGAGGTCCGGCACGCTAAACGCGCCGGCGTTGTCGGACACGGCCGTGACGGTACCGATGCTGTCCTCGCCGTATGCAGCCAGGCGCAGCGACTGCAGCCAGCGCGGACCGACTTCGGTGTCGCTGTTGAGCAGCACGACATCCGCGTCGCCGGCGAGTTGCATGCCTGCGTTCACATTGTGCGTGTAGCCGCGATTGCGCTCGCTGCGCAGGACCCGTGTATTTGCACGTCGCGCGAAAGGCTCGAGCAACGCGCCGATCTCCGGATCAGTGCTGGCGTCGTCGATCAGGATCAGGCGCGCCAATCGCGGCGTCCAGCGTTCGAGCGCCGCGAGGCAACGCCGCACGCTCTGCGGCGCGTTGTGGATCGGCACGACGACCGCGATCGCTGGCAGATCGGACCACGCGCGCGGCGGCAGCCGTGGCGTTCCGGCCAGCGGCGCCAGATAGTGCGCTGCATGCGTCCACTGCGGCTCCGCCGGCGCGGCCGCTGCGCCAAATCGCACGCGCCAGCTATTTCTGATCGGTCGCGCCGCCGCAGGCGCGGCAATGCTGAACTCGAGTTCGTCGTTGCCGGTCGGCGAGTATTCGAACGCGCAGGCGTGCACGTGTGCGCCGTCGCCGGTGCCCGCGAATGGCGCGAACGGCACGCCATCGAGGCACAATGCCGTCGGCGTGCCGCGCGCCGCGTGCACGCGCCAACTCAGTTCACGACCGTCCCAGCCGAGCCACTCGATCCGCACGCTTCCGGATCCGTCGTCGCCGGTCGACGCGATTTCCGCGCGCGACACCATGACCGTCAGGACCCGGCCGGCGGCGATGAAGAAGGGGAAGGGGCCGCATGGTAGGCCGCAAGCACGGCGTCGACCGGGCCCTGCATCATGCTGCGGCCATGCTCGATCCACAGAGCGCGGTCGCAGATCTGCCGGATCTGCGCGTCGCCGTGGGAGACGAACACGACCGTCGTGCCGCTGTGGATTCGCTCGCGCAGCGCATCGCCGGACTTCTGCTGGAATTCGGTGTCGCCGACGGAGAGCACTTCGTCGATCAGCAGCACGTCGGGCTCGACCTGCATCGCGACGGAGAAACCCAGACGCATCGTCATGCCGGTCGAGTAGCTCGAAATCGGCTGGTCGAAGAAGTCGCCGAGTTCGGAAAACTCCAGGATCGCCGGCAGGCGCTGCATGATCTCGCGCCGGCGCAGGCCGAGCATCAAGCCGGACAGCACCGCATTATCGCGGCCGGACAAGTGCGGCACGAAGCCGAGCGCGAGCGACAGCAGTTGGCACGACACCGGCGCGCGCTTCAGGCGGCCGCGATCGGGCGTGATGATGCCGGCAATCGTGCGCAAAAGTGTACTTTTCCCGGAACCGTTGCGGCCGACGACGCCGAGTCGGTCGCCTGAAGCCAGGCTCAGGCTGACGTCTTCCAGCGCCCAGAAGCGTGGGCTGCCGACCCGCAGCTGCGCATTGAACGCAACGCCGACGTTTTCAAGCCGGATGATCGGCTCGCTCATGTCGGCAGCTTCACGTAGCGCGGCGTCAGGCGCGTGATCAGCAGTGAGCCCAGCGCATAGAGCGCAAGCGAGATCAGCGCGACGCGTCCGAGCGCGAACCAGTGCGGCCATTCGCCGCGCATCAGGATGCCGCGTCCGGCATCGACGAGTTCGACGATCGGGTTCAACTCGAACCAGCGGCGCAGCGCCGGCGGCAGGCCGTCGAGCGAGAAGACGATGCCGGACAGGAACATGAGGACCTGCAGCACCTGCTCGATAATGAAGCGCAGGTCCGGCACGAGCGGCACGACCGCGGCGACGACGTAAGTGCAGGCGGCGACAAAGATGAGCTCGACCAGCAGCACCGGCACCAGCGCGACGTAAGCGATGTTCGGCGGATAGCCGGTGGACCACAGCACGACCAGCAGGATCGCGAGAATGCAAAGGAACTTCACCGTGTCGGCGAGGATCTGCACGCTCGGAAACACCTGCAGCGGCAGCTTGACCTGGCGGATCAGCGGCAGTTGCTGCCAGATCGAATAGCCGCCGTGGCTGACGCACGACTTGAACCATTGCCACAGGGTCAGGCCGATCAGCAGGAAAGGGATGTAGTCGGACCCGCCGATGCGGAAGATCACGGCGAACACCATGTAGTAGACACCCATGTTCATTGCCGGCTCGACGATCCACCACAACAGGCCGAGGTACGAGCGCGCGCGTTCGGCGCGCAACTCGGCGTAGGTGGAAAACAGGATCAGTTCGACCAGATGCAGACGCATGGCACAATCACCCGACGGCGCTGTGCGCAGAGCACGGCGCGGCCGCTGCGCGCCTGGACATCGGCACCTGGCTGGTCAACAGCGCGCGGCGTGCAATCTTAATTGCCTTTCTTGTCGCCGGGCGCCTTCGCCTCGGCCGGCGAACCGTCGGGATGGCGCTTGGCCTTTGCCTTGAACACGGTCGTGAATTTGGTGCGCTCGCCGCTGGTCGTGATTTCCTCGACGTAGTACCAGTATTCCTTGCATGGATCGATCGTGTCGTCGACGAACTCGTATTTGTGCGTTTCGGACGTGGTGCCGTTGCCGAGCACCGGCTTTTTCGTGATACGGACGAACTTGCCATTCTCGCTGTCGCCGCGATAGACGTCGTAGCCGAACGTGTTCGCCTCGCTCGCCGTTGTCCAGCGCGCCGTGTTGGCTACGCGCTGGTCGGCCGGCACCTTGGCCTGGCTGCCGCAGGCGCCTGCCGCGGCCGGGCCGGCGGCGTGCGCTGCGCTGCCGAGCAGAAGGGCCGCGAGAAGTGCGAGGGCGATGCGTGTCATGCGTAGACTCCGTGGATGGTCGAAAGGCCGGCGGGCGGCAGGGCGCCACCATAGCCCGTGCTCCCGGTGTGCGCAATCCTGGCAAGCCGTTCCGTCCTTCCCTTGACGCGGGCCAGCCGGGACGTTGGACAATGGCGCGTGCGCCTGCCCATGACTGCCTTGCTGTTGTCCGGACTGCTCGCCGCGTGCGCGGCCTGCGCCGCCGAGCCGGATTGGAGCGTGCGCGTCACTCCGTTCGACCAGGTCTTTCCGGCGCTGGAACTGTCCCAGGCGCGGCGCGATGGCGCGGCGCCGACCGGTCGCGGTGAGTTCGCATTTGGCGATGGCAGCGGCCTGGTCGCCGTGCGCGTGCACTCGCGCCGCGCCGGCGAACGCGTGAGCCTGACCGTCGATGCGCCAGGCATGGACGCCCCGGCACGAGTCGAGGGCGTCATGCGAAATTCAGGCCGCGACTACGAACTGCGCCCGCCGCTGGCCTGGAATCCGGCGCAACTCCACGGTGCCGACATGCCAAGGCGCGTGGACTTGCGTTTCACGCTGCGGCGCGACGATGACGCGGCCGACACGCGGACGCTGAGCGTAAGCCTGCGGCCGTTGTCCGAGGCCCTGTACTTTGTGCGCGACGGTGCCGACGCGGTCGACCTGAGCTGGATCTTCGCCGCCTATGTCGACGAGCGCGACGCGGTTGTCGACGAGGTGCTGGCTAGCGCATTAAAAAGTGGAATTGTGGAAACATTCGACGGCTATGCCGCGGGTTCCGCCGACGGCATCTACCGCCAGGTCTGGGCCGTGTGGCAGGCATTGGCCGAGCGCGGCATCCGCTACTCCGCGGCAGACCCGGGAATCGCCCGCGGTCCGCGCGTGTTCAGCCAGCGCGTGCGCCTGCTCGAACAGACCTGGTCGGACCGCGCAGCCACTTGCATCGACGGCAGCGTCCTGATCGCCTCGGCGCTGCAGCACATCGGCCTGCGTCCATTCCTCGTGCTCGTGCCTGGCCACGCGTTCGTCGGCTTTCATCTCGACGCCGCCGGCAACCGCGCCGCATATCTGGAAACCACCGTGCTCGGCGCAGCGCCGCCTCCGTTGCCCGCTCTGCCAGCGTTCGCGTCGGACTTCACCCAGGACATCGCGGCCCGCCTCGACATCGCGCGGTTCTCCGCCGCACTGACCCTCGGCCGTCGCCGCTTCAACCAGGCCGCTTCCCGCTTCGACGCGCGTCATCGGCCCGATTACGCGCTGATCGATATCGGCGCGGCGAGAGCGTTCGGGATAGCGCCGATTGAGGGGCGAGGGGCGAGGGATGAGGGGCGAGGGACGAGCAGTGAGGCGCCTGAGAAGTGAAAGCGACTTTGCGTTTCTGTCATGCAAGCGAAAGCGCCTACGCGATGCTGCGATCCCTCGCCCCTCGCCCCTCGCCCCTCGCCCCTAGCTTCCCTTGATCCTCACCCGGAACGCCGCGCCGCCGAGTGTCGGTGATTGACCGACCGAAAGCTCACCGCGGTAGGCGCGCACGAGATCCTGCACGATGGCCAGGCCGATACCGTGGCCTTGCACGCGTTCGTCGCCGCGCACGCCACGCTGCAGCAGGTGCTCGACCTGGTTCTCGGCGATGCCTTCGCCATCGTCCTCGACGACGATCTCGAGGCCGTCGCGGCGCGCGCCGGGCGACGGGAGCGGTCGCGCCGCAAGGACCACGCGCCGCCGCGCCCACTTGAAGCCGTTCTCCAGCAGGTTGCCCAGCAGTTCCATGAGGTCGCCCTGCTCGCCGTAAAACAGCGCGCGCGGCGCGATCTCGAACTCGCACAGGATATTGCGGGTCGAGTATACTTTTTCCAGGCTGGCGACGATCTCCTCGGCGTAATGCTCGATGTGGATCGGCGCGACGAACGTCGTGTGGCCCGAGGTTGCCGCGCGCGACAGCTGGTAGGCGACGATCTGGTCCATGCGCCCGACCTGTTCGAGCACGGTCCAGCGGAAGTCCTCTCCCTCGGCGCCCGACTCGAGCTGGCTGCGCATGACCGCCAGAGGCGTCTTCAGGCTGTGGGCGAGATCGGCGAGCGTGTTGCGGTAGCGCTTCAGATGGTCGCGTTCGCTGCTGATGAATTCGTTGAGATTCGCGGCCAGACCCGACAGCTCGCTCGGATAGCGGTCGGGGAGGCGTTCCTGCTGGCCGTGCTCGACCCGAGCAAGGTCACCGACGATCCGGCGCAGCGGCCTGAGGCTCCAGCGCAGCGTAAGCACGAGCAGCGCCAACAGCAGCAAGCCGAGTCCGCCGAGGTAGACCAGCAGCGTCTGGCGAAACACGTCGAGCTGCGCCTGCAGGTTGGCGGCATCGTCGGCGACGTGCAAGGTCAGGTTGATGGACCCGCGGTTCGGCACTTCCCACATGACGCCGAGGCTGAAAACGTAGACGTCCTGGTCCTTTCCAGGCACGAGCGCGAACGCGCTCTGGCCGGGCTTCAGCGTGACGTCGAACGGAAGATCCTTGCCGATCGCCGACGGCGAGCGCCAATGCTCGGACTTCGCGCCATCGACGTCGACCGGCCCGACGACGCCGGCATAAAGGCCGCTGCCGGGACGGTCGAAGCGTGGCTCCGGACCAATTTCCGGCGGCGACCAGCGCTTGGAACGCGCGACCTCCGAGTTGGCCAGATAGCCGTAGGCATAACTCTGCAGGCGATCGTGCAGGGCGCTGCGCAACGTCTCGTAGATCGCTGTGTCGAGGGCAAAGCCGGTAAGGCCGAGGAACGCCGCGAGCGCGATCCCGGCCGCGAGCAACGAACGCGTCTGCAGCGATAGCGGCCGCCGTTCGGCGGGAGCTTTTACTGCCGTGTCCATCCAGCGCGCCCCATGGCCGCCGGTTTGGTCACTCTGCCGTCGCGCTGCTGTCGTTCGCTGCCGCCGGTGTCGTCTCGTTGCGTGGAATCGCGAAGCGGTAACCGCGGCCGCGCACGGTCTCGATCGGTTTCAGCGCGTTTTCCGGATCGAGCTTGCGGCGCAAGCGGCCGATGAAGACCTCCAGCACGTTGGAGTCGCGATCGAAATCCTGCTGGTAGATGTGTTCGGTCAGGTCGGCCTTCGACACGAGCTCGCCGGCATGCAGCATCAGGTACTCGAGCACCTTGTACTCATAGCTGGTCAGGTCGGCCGGCTGGCCGTTGACGTGCACGGTCTGCGCCGTCGTGTCGAGCACGATCGGCCCGCATTCAAGCATCGGCTTGGTCCAGCCGCTGGCGCGGCGCACGAGTGCATTGATGCGCGCGAGCAGTTCCTCGACATGAAAAGGCTTGACGAGGTAGTCGTCCGCGCCGTGCTTGAGACCCTGAACCTTGTCTTGCCAGCTCGACCGCGCCGTCAGGATCAGGATCGGAAAGCGCTGGCCGGCGTCGCGCAGTTCCTTGACCAGTTCCATGCCGGACTTCTTCGGCAGGCCCAGATCGATGATCGCGATGTCGAACGGGACTTCGCGCCCCAGGTACAGGCCTTCCTCGCCATCGGCCGCGGAATCGACCGCGAAACCGTCGCGCTTGAGGCGGGCTGCAAGGGTCTCGCGCAGCGGAGCTTCGTCTTCGACCAGCAGTACGCGCATATGGGCTTCCTTCTTTTTAAGCGCAAATCCAAAAAAAGTTCGGCGTCAATCGCCGGCCGGAACATCGATCACTTTTACCTGTCCGTCGCGCGTCAACACCTTGATCCGGTACACCTTCTGCCTGGCGCCGCCCTTGGTTTCGGCGGACAGCACCTTGGCGCCGGTCTCCCGCTCGACCTTCGCGATCGCATCCTGCAAGGTCATCGGAGCCGCTACCACCGGAATCGCCGTGACCAGGGCGGCAACCGTCAGACCGGCGATGGCAAGCAGGCGTTTCACGGTCAATCATAGCTCCGGCAGCCGTCGCCCCGACGCGGCGCTCGGGAGACATGCGCCACACTATGGCGTGCGCGATTGAATTTAGGCTGAATCAACCTGAACGCGTCGTGCGCAGTGGCGTTTCAGAAGATCTCGCCGACGCAGCAACGCAGGCTGCCGCCGGCCTTCTCGATCTCTTCGAGAGGCACGCTGCGGAGTGCGAAACCCCACTCGCCGAGGGCGTCGCGCTGGGCCTGCGTCAGCGCGGCGGCCGCGGCGGTGCTCATCCAGACGCGCCCCGCGTCGAGCGCAATCGCGTTGCCGGCGAATGCCGCCTTTTGCGCGGCATCGATGCGCAGCACGCGCGGCGCATAAACTTGCGCGATTGCCTCGGCAGCGGCGTGATCGGCAAATCCATCCGGGGCAATGATCACGGCGCGCGAGGCCAGCTGCGCCAGCACGACATTCGCGTGGTATTCGCCCGGCGCCAGCTCGAAGCAGAACGTCAGCTTGAGCCCGAAGGCGCGGTGCATCGCCTCGGCGCCGGCGCGATCGCAGCGTTCGGACAGACCGCAGAAGCCGATGCCGCGCGCCCGGTCGATGACCAGGGCGCCGGTCAGCTCGGCGACGACCGGATCCGTGGATAAATCCACAAGTTCATAATGCAGCAGGTCGCGGAAAAACGCGCGGATGTCCGCGCGCGCGGCTTCGCGCCGGCGCACGCCGTGGCGCATCGCGCCAACGATCGCGCGTCCGGCCACGGTCGCGAACACGTTGTTGGGGAACACGCCGTCGGGCATGGCCGGATCGCCCGGAAACACCAGCGTCGGCACGCTTTCGCGCAGCGCCGCGGCGAGGCGCGCGTGTTCGCTGGCGGCGCGCAGCGGGTCGACCGCGCTGTCCATCGCCATGTAGCGGTTGTCGCTTGCCGATTCCGCGGCCAGCGAAAAATCGCTCGGTGCGACGAGGAACGCCGCGCGCGCCGTCGCCGGCGCGGTCGCCGGGAAACGCTCCGCGGAGTAGACGGACAGAAATTCGGCCGCAGATGTGACGATCATCGAAGGTGGGCAGGCCTGAGCGTAGCTGCGGATTCTAAGCGGCCTGGCGCTGCGTCTGCATTGCCGCAACCGCGCCGGCGACCGCGCGGAAGTCCGCGCCGTCGCGGTGCATGTTCTCGCTCAAGTAGCGGCGGAACGCGCGCGCCCCGGGCAGGCCCAGGTACAGTCCGAGCAGATGCCGGCCGACATGATTCAGCGTATCGCCGCCGTGCACGTGCGCGTCGATGTAAGGCTGCATGCGCGCGAGGACATCGTCGCGCTCCGGCAACGGCGTGCCGAACAACGCCTGCTCGAGCTTGGCCAGAATGTAAGGGTCGTGATACGCCGCGCGGCCCAGCATCACGCCGTCGACGTGCGCGAGGTGCGTTTTCGCCGCATCGGCGTCAGTGATGCCGCCGTTGATCACGATGCGCAGACCCGGGAACTCGCGCTTGAGCTGGTACACGCGCGGATAGTTCAGCGGCGGAATCTCGCGGTTCTCCTTCGGGCTCAGCCCGTGCAGCCAGGCCTTGCGCGCATGCACGATCAATGTTTCGAGGCCGGCCGCAAGCAGCGGCTCGACGAACTTGTGCAGGTCCTCGTACTCGTCCTGCGCATCGACGCCGATGCGGCACTTGACCGTCACCGGAATGCCGACGACCGCGCGCATCGCCGCGACGCAGTCGGCAACCAGCGCCGGCTCGCGCATCAGGCAGGCGCCGAAGCGGCCCGACTGCACGCGGTCCGAAGGGCAGCCGACATTGAGATTGATCTCGGCATAGCCCAGGTCGGCGCCGATGCGCGCGCACGCGGCCAGATCCGCCGGCTCATGGCCTCCGAGCTGCAAGGCAACGGGCGACTCGGCCGGGCTGAAGCCGAGCAGGCGCTCGCGGTCGCCGTGCAGCACGGCGCCGCTCGTCACCATCTCGGTATACAGCCGCGCATGCGGCGCCAGCAGACGATGGAAGTAGCGGCAGTGCCGATCGGTCCAGTCCATCATCGGCGCCACGCAGAAGCGCCAGGACGCATGGTCCGCCAGGTTCGTGATTGCCGGCATTCGGCGGGTTTCCGCTGTTACGTGTTTTCGGGGCGCAAGTGTACACGCTGGTTTGTTTGCGCATGGTCGCCGCAACGACGCTTACGCGCATCCAGCTCGCAGGCGGTTGACTCGCGGCAGGTGCCAGCCTGAATCCATCGAAACACGATCGTGCTAGCCTGATCGAGCAACGACGTTGCCGACGGGAGAGCACCATGGCGCTGTTCCAAAGCATATTGATTCTGCTGCTGCTGGCGATCATGTCGCTGCAGGTCTCGCGGCGTCTGCGGATTCCGTATCCGACAATGCTTGCGTTGGCCGGGCTAGGTGTGGCGATGCTGCCCTCCGCGCCGACGATCGCGATCGAGCCACACCTTGTATTGACCTTGTTCATCGCGCCGGCGATCCTCGATGCGGCCTACGATTTTCCGCTGCGCGCATTGCGCCGCTACTGGCTGCCGCTGCTCGCCCTCGCCGTGGTCGCGGTGCTGCTGACCACGGCTGCAGTGGCGTGGGTTGGCGTTACCTATGCCGGATTGCCAATGGCAGCGGCGGTCGCGCTCGGCGCTATCGTTGCTCCCCCCGACGCCGCTGCCGCTGCGGCGATGCTCGACCGACCGGACCTGCCGCGCTCGACGGCGACCGTATTGAAGGGGGAGAGCCTGCTCAATGACGCCGTCGCGCTGTTTGTCTACGGCCTGGCGCTCCATGCCGGCACGACGGACGCAGATACGCACAATGCCATTCCACACCTTGCGCTGGCGATTCCCGGCGGCTTGGTGCTCGGCATCGCGATGGGACGCATGGCGATATTCGTGATGCCGTTTCTGATCGGAACGCTTGGCGGAATCCTGTTCTCGTTCGTCGTCACGTTCGCCACGTGGATGCTCGCCGACCGGCTCGGCCTCTCCGGGATATTGGCCATCGTCGCAAGCGCGATGACCGTCGCGCGCCGCTACGACCAGGCGCCCGCACGCGATCGCATCCACGCCTATGCCGTGTGGGACACCGTCGTGTTCGTGCTGAACGTGCTCGCGTTCCTGTTCGTCGGCCTGCAGGCGCGCGCGATCGTGCAGACGCTCGGTGCCGCGGAACTGCGTCACGCGATCACCTTCGCCGCGCTGGTGTTCGCGACCGTCATCGTCGTGCGCATTGCCTGGGTAATGCTCTACAACCGCCTCGCGCAGCCGCTGTACCGTTGGCTCGGCTACGGCGCGGGACCGACACTGAAACAGAGCATCGTCGCATCGTGGTGCGGCATGCGCGGCATGGTCACGCTCGCCGCGGCGCTTGCATTGCCCGAGGCCTTTCCGCAGCGCGGCCTGGTCGTGCTGAGCGCCTTGGCCGTCGTACTCGGCACACTGATCCTGCAGGGCATCACGCTGGAGCCGCTGATCCGCCTGCTGCGCTTTCCGGCCGACACCACGCAGGACGAAGATCTGGAACGCGCTCGCCTTGCGCTCGCCTCGATCGCTCATGCCGAACTCGATAAACACGACAGCGACGCAGCGAACTTGCTGCGCGAAGAATTGCGTCTGCAACGCATTGCCGACCAGGGTTCCGCGCAGGAACCGGACAGCGCCGTCGATGCGCTGCGCCTCGCCACGATCCGCACGCAGCGCAGCGCGCTGTGGCGCATGCTGCGCGACGGCACCATTGGCGACGAAACGTTCCGCGCACTAGAGCGGGAGCTGGACCTGAGCGAAATCGCCGCGGCACGGCGCGAGGTGTTCGATCTCGTAGACGGCTAGAAAGCCTACGCATGAAGAGATGACCGAGCAGTTCGACCGGTACGTCCGGGCTCGAACGGAGTGCGCCGGCGCGATCAGCGGGCCAACCAGCCCCCGTCGACCGGCAGCACCGCACCGTGCACGTAGTCGGCCGCGCGCGAGGCGAGAAAGACCGCGGCGCCGCCGATATCGGCCGGGTCGCCCCAGCGCGCTGCCGGAATGCGTTCGAGGATCGCCTGGTTGCGTTTCGGGTCGGCGCGCAGGGCCTGCGTGTTGTTCGTCGCGAAGTATCCGGGCGCAATCGCGTTGACGTTGATGCCGCGCGCGGCCCACTCGTTGGCGAGCAGGCGCGTGATGCCGAGCAGACCGCTCTTGCTCGCCGTGTACGAGGCCACGCGGATGCCGCCCTGGAACGACAGCATCGAGGCGATGTTGATGACCTTGCCGCCGCGCTGCTGCGCGACCCACCAGCGCGCAGCGGCCTGGGCGAGGAAGAACGCGCTCTTGAGGTTCACGCCGATGACCGCATCCCAGTCGTCCTGCGTGAAATCGAGCGCGTCGTTGCGCCGGATGGTGCCTGCATTGTTGACGAGGATGTCGATTGCGCCGAATTTCGCGACGGCGGCATCGACGATCGCTCCGGCGCCAGTGCTGTCGTCGAGATTGGCCTCGATCCACTCGCCGCGGCGTCCGGCTTTGCGCACGCCCGCAAGCGTCTCGTCCGCCGCGCTGCGCCCGACCGC